>NZ_JBFAJK010000022.1:0-104666 GCF_040655175.1 Micromonospora sp. NPDC050495
ACCACGAGGGTGCTCCTTCGACCAGGCGAATCAATTGGTGTGGAAACCGTGATCCTCCTGCTCAGGAGCACCCTCATTCACTCGACACGCCCGACGCCGAAGCCGAGTACCGGTGGATCCAGGCTCAGGCGGGCAGCAGCGGGCGGGTGGCGAGCTGCCGGACCTGCTCGTACAGGGCCACGTACCGCTGCGCCATCAGCTCCGGGGTGAACCGGGCCGCGGCCTCCCGGCGGCACTCGTCCGGATCGAGCAGACCGGCGGCCAGCACCAGCTCGCCCAGCTCCTCCTCGTCGCCGGCGAGCAGCCCGGTGCGGCCGTGCGTGATCAGCTCGGGCAGACAGCCCCGGGCGGTGGCCACCACCGGCGTGCCCAGGGCCAGCGACTCGACCACCGCCGTGCCGCCCGGCTCCTCCCAGCGCAGCGGGAACAGCGCGGCCCGGGCCCGGGCCAGCAGGTCGTCGCGCTCCCGGCCGGCCACCGTGCCGACCCAGCGGACCAGGTCACCGTCCACCCATGGCGCGACCTCGTCGTAGAAGAACCGCACGTCCGGGTTCTGCCGGGCCTCGTCGCCCGCCGCCGCCAGGTCCTCCGGCCGGTGGTACGGCCCCACCGGCCCGGCCAGCACCAGCGGGAAGCCGACCTGCCGGGCCAGCCGGGCGCCCAGGTCCTGCCCCTTGCCGGGGTTGATCCGGCCCAGCACGACCAGGTGGTCGCCCTTCTCCACGGCCGGCCGGCGGTCCGCGTCGACCGCGAGCGGCGTGGACAGGTGCACATGGCCCACCGAGTGCTCGCGCAGCGCCCGGGGCGCCCGGGCGAGCTGCGCGGCGGAGACGCCGTTGACCCGGACCCGCTCGCCGCCGTCCAGGTTGCCGTACAGCTCGGGGTGCTTGGCCAGGTCCCAGTGCAGGGTGTGCAGCGCCGGCGGCGCGTCCGGCCCCATCGCGGTCAGCGTGGCCAGCCCGACCGCCTCCACGTGGTCGTGCACCAGGTCGATGTCGTCGCGGCGGCGCAGCGCGCGGACCACCCCGTTGAGGTGGGCCTGGGAGATCCCGCACACCTGGTTGTACGGGCGTTGCAGGGCGTGGAACTGGCCGTCCGGGAAGACCGAGAGCCGCTCGTCGACCGGCAGCGTGCTGCTCTCCACCGAGGCGAGGACCACCCGTACGCCGAGCTTGCGCAGCTCCGGCACGAGGGTGGCGATGACGTTCTCGATGCCGCCGTAGCCCGGGGGCGGGACCGACAACCAGGGACCGGCGTTCATCAGCACGGTGAGAGTCATCCGGCGCTGCTCCTTCGCTCGGCGGCGGTCACGCCGCGACCCGCCGCTGGGGGACCCGGTGGCGCATGTGCGCCAGCGGCGGCCGTTCCTCGATCGAGACGTCGCTGACCACGATCTCGCGGTCCAGGTGGGGCAGCGCCTCCGAGCCGCCCCGCCGGAACTGGGTGAGCAGCGCGGTGGGCATCGCGCCCGGAGCCGCCCAGCCGCGCCGTTGCAGGCGGGCCCAGACGGTCAGCAGGATCTGTGCCGACATCCGGCCCAGCGCCGCGGTGTCCTGGTGCCGGTGCTTGCGCTCGCCCAGGTCCACCTGGGCCAGGGCGTCCAGCCCGACCAGCTCCAGCAGGTCGATCAGCATGGCCGTCTCGACGCCGTACCCGGAGACGAACGGCACCTGTTCCAGCACCTCGCGGCGGCCGGCGTACTCACCGGCCAGGGGCTGCACGAAGCCGGCCAGCTCCGGCCAGAACAGGTTGAGCAGCGGTCGGGCCATCAACTCCGTCACCCGCCCGCCGCCGTCGGCCTCCACGCCGGCCGTGCCGATCAGCGGGCGGTGGTAGAAGCCCTTCACGAAGTCGACCGACGGGTCGGTCAGCAGCGGGCCCAGCAGCCCGGTGACGAAGTGCGGCCGAAACTCCCGCAGGTCCGCGTCGATGAACGCCACCACGTCACCCCGGGCGGCCGCGAGTCCGGCCCAGAGCGCGTCGCCCTTGCCGGTGAGCCGGGGCAGCCCGCGGGTCATCGCGTCCTGGCCGACGACCTCGGCACCCGCCGCCCGGGCCACCTGCGCGGTCCGGTCGGTGGACCGGGAGTCCACCACGATCAGCTCGTCCACCAGCGGGACGCGGTCCATCAGGTGCTCGCGGACCGTCGACACGATCGCGCCGACGGTCGCCTCCTCGTTGCGCGCCGGCAGCACCACGCTGACCCGGCTGTCGCCCTTGGCCCGCAGCAGCCGCCGCGCGGGCCAGTCCTCCGCCGACGTGGTGCGGTACGTGGCCCAGGCCTCCACCACCGGTGAGACGATCGTTTCTCTGTCCCGCACGGGCACACTCCCAGGTTTCGTGGCGGAAACGCGGCTCCTGGTTTGCCCAGTGCCCGGCCCCGCTAACCGGATCCTGCCGAACAGCGTGATCACGACCGGCGCGCTGGTCGGTTCCCTGCCGGTGAACGTTGCATTACGGCCGCGTCCGCGTTTGGCGGCGCTCCCACCAGGGGAGTGCTGTCGGCAGTGTGTCAGCAGCGGCGGGAGGGCCAGGAATGCGCGCATGCCGGGTGGGACTGGTAGGGGCCGGTGGGGTGGCGCAACGCCACGCCCGGGTGCTCACCGGCTTCGAGGACGTGGCGTTGGTCGGGGTGACCGACGTCGCCCGGGACGCCGCGGCGGCCCTCGCCGAGGCGTACGGCGGGCGCGCCTTCGCCGACGTGGACGGGTTGCTGGCGGCCGGCGTCGACGCGGTCTACGTGTGCGTGCCGCCGTTCGCCCACGGCCCGGTGGAGGAGGCGGTGATCGCGGCCGGCGTGCCGATGTTCGTGGAGAAACCGGTCGCCGTGGACCTGGAGACCGCCGAGCGGATCGCCGGCCTGGTCGAGCGCCGGGGGCTGCTCACCGGGGTCGGCCACCACTGGCGTTACCTGCACGTGGTCGACCAGGCCCGGCAGCTGCTGGCCGGCCGGCCGGTGCGGATGGTCAACGGGGCCTGGCTGGACAAGGTGCCCCCGGTGGCGTGGTGGGCCCGGCGGGACTCCTCCGGCGGGCCGGTCGTGGAGCAGGCCGCGCACGTGCTGGACCTGGTCCGGCTGCTGGTCGGCGAGGTGACCGAGGTGACCGCGTACGGCGACGGCACCCCACCGCCGGTGGCGGACGCGGACATCGACTCGGTCACCGCGGCGACGCTGCGCTTCGCCTCGGGCGCCGTCGGCACCCTGGCGGCGGCCTGCGTGCTCGGCTGGAAGCACCGGGCCGGCCTGGAGATCCTCGCCGACGGGCTGGCCCTGTCGCTGGCGGAGGACGGCCTGACCGTCTGCGACGGCGCGGGTGAGCGGCACCTGCCCGCCGACCCGGACGGGGCCCGGGTCGCCGTCGACCGGGCCTTCGTCGACGCGGTCCGCGGCGTCGGCGACGACGTCCGGGTCCCGTACGCCGAGGCGCTGCGCACCCATCGGCTCGCCCTCGCGGTGGCCGAGTCGGCCCGGGCCGGGCGTCCCGTGGCGCTGCCCACCGGGCCGGCCGCCCGGCTCACCGCGGCCGTCGCCGACGCGGCGCCGACCGAGCCGGCGGGGGTGGCGCTCGATGCGTGACCGGGTGCTGGTGGTCACCGGCCCGGGCCGGGTCGAGCTGGTCGAGCAGGACGCGGCCGAGCCGCGCGACGGCACCTTCCGGGTGGCGACGCTCTACAGCGGGGTCTCGGCCGGCACCGAGCTGAGCTACGTCAAGGGCAGCAACCCCTACCTCCACCTCACCTGGAACGCCGAGCTCGGCCTCTTCCAACCGGGGACGGCGAGCACCCCGTACCCGGTGACCCGGCTCGGCTACATGCAGGTCGGCCGGGTGGTGGAGAGCCGCACGCCGGCCGTCGCCGTGGGCATGGTCGGCGCGATGACCTACGGCCACCGCAGCGGGTACCTGGCGGACCCGCTCGCCGAGCGCTTCGTACCGCTGCCCGCCGACCTCGACCCCCTGCTCGGCGTCTACGTCGCGCACCTGGGCCCGATCTGCGCCAACGGGCTGCTGCACGCCGCCGCCGACCTGTACGGCAGCGGGGTCCGCTCGCTCGGCGACGGTGTCCGGGGCCGGCGGGTGGCGGTGGTGGGCGCCGGCGTGGTCGCCCTGCTCACCGCGCTCTTCGCCCGGCGTCACGGTGCCGCCTCGGTGGTGGTGCTCGATCCCACCCCGGCCCGGCGGCGGGTGGCCGAGGCGCTCGGTCTGGAGACCCTCGACCCGGCGGCGGACGACCCGGCCGTGATGCTCAAGACCCGGTGGCCGCACGCCGCCGGCGACCGCGGCGCCGACCTGGTCTTCCAGTGCCGCGGTCAGGCCTGGGCGCTCCAGCTGGCGCTGCGCCTGCTCCGCCCGCAGGGCACCGTGATCGACCTGGCCTTCTACCAGTCCGGCGCGGACGCCGTCCGGCTGGGTGAGGAGTTCCACCACAACGGCCTGGCGGTGCGCTGCGCCCAGATCGGCCGGGTGCCGCGCGGGCTCGCCCCCGCCTGGGACCGGGAGCGGCTCTCCGCGGCGACCATCGAGCTGCTGCGCCACGACGGCGACCTGATCCGCGCGCACCTCGTCTCGGCCGTGGTGCCGCTGGAGGAGGCGCCGGCGCTCCTCACCGACCTGGCCGAGCGGCGCCGTGCCGACCTTCAGGTGGTCTTCACCGGCTGATCATCAAACCGCGCTGAGCTGCGCAAACGGCCACGAATCCGGACACCGCTCGGCGCCCGCGCCGGGCGGGGGTCACAATCGGCTCCGGTTCGCGTACCGTTGCCGCTCATGGGTGTGTCGCAACGGTTGAAGACCAGGTTCCGGCGGTTCCTCCAGCGCCCGGGAACGACGGTCGACCTGGCCCCGCTGGAGAAGCTGCTGCCGGCCATCGAGGCCCGCGAGGCGGAGCTGGAAAAGCTCTCCGACGCCGAGCTGACCGAGGCGGCCGGGCGGGCCGAGGGGTACGAGGAGATCTGCGCGATCGGCCGCGAGGCGGCCCGCCGCGGCCTCGACCAGCGGCCGTACGACGTCCAGCTGCTCGGCGCCATGGCGCTGCTCTCCGCCAAGGTCGCCGAGATGGCCACCGGTGAGGGCAAGACGCTGACCGCCACCATCGCCGCGTACGGGCACGTCCGGCTGGGGAACGGCCCGGTGCACGTGCTCACCGTCAACGACTACCTGGCCCGCCGCGACGCCGAGTGGATGGCGCCGGTCTACACCCTGCTCGGGCTCACCGTCGGCTGGGTCAACGAGGCCTCCACCCCGGCCGAGCGGCGTGCCGCGTACGGCTGCGACGTCACCTACGTGGCGGTCAGCGAGGCCGGCTTCGACTTCCTCCGCGACCAGCTCGTCACCGACCTGGCCGACCGGGTCCAGCCGGCGCTGAAGACCGCCATCGTGGACGAGGCCGACTCGATCCTCATCGACGAGGCGCGGGTGCCGATGGTGCTCGCCGGCGCGGTCCCCGGCGAGCAGGACCCGGTGCACGCGGCCGCCGCGCTGGTCCGCGGGCTGCGCAAGGGCAAGCACTACACGATCGCCGAGGACGGCCGCAGCGTCGCCTTCACCTCCGCCGGCCTGGCCACCGTCGAGGCCAAGCTCGGCGGCATCGACCTGTACGACGAGGAGCATGTCGGGCAGCTCTCCGCGGTGAACGTGGCGCTGCACGCGCACGCCCTGCTGCACCGGGACGTGGACTACATCGTCCGGGACGGCTCGGTCGAGCTGATCGACGAGATGCGCGGCCGGGTGGCCCAGCGCCGCCGCTGGCCGGACGGTCTGCAGGCCGCGGTCGAGGCGAAGGAGGGCCTGGACGCCACCGCCGAGGGTGAGGTGCTGGGCACCATCACCGTGCAGGCGTTCATCGCGCTCTACCCGACGGTGTGCGGCATGACCGCCACCGCGGTCCTGGTCGGCGACCAGTTGCGCGAGTACTTCGGCCTCGAGGTGGCGGTGATCCCGCCGAACACCCCGTGCGTGCGGGAGGACGAGCCGGACCGGATCTACGCCACCCGGGCGGAGAAGGAAGAGGCGCTGGTCGACGAGATCAGCCGCTGCCACGAGGCGGGGCGGCCGGTGCTGGTCGGCACCCTGGACGTCAAGGAGTCGGAGGGGCTGGCCGCCGCGCTCAACGCCGCCGGGGTGTCGTGCGTGGTGCTCAACGCCAAGAACGACGACGAGGAGGCGGCGATCATCGCCGAGGCCGGCGCGTACGGCGCGGTGACGGTCTCCACCCAGATGGCCGGCCGGGGCGTCGACATCCGGCTGGGCGGCAGCGACCAGGCCGACCGGGAGCGGGTGGCGGAGCTGGGCGGCCTCTACGTGATCGGCAGCGGCCGGCACGACAGCCGCCGGGTCGACGACCAGCTGCGCGGCCGGGCCGGCCGGCAGGGCGACCCGGGCGGGTCGGCCTTCTTCGTCAGCCTGGAGGACGACCTGGTCGTGCGGCACGCCGGTGACACCGTCCCGGCGTCGCCGCGGATGAACGCCGACGGCCTGGTCACCGACCCGCAGGTCGACTACGCCGTGGAGCACGCCCAGCGGGTCGCCGAGGGCGTCAACCACGAGATCCACCGCAACACCTGGCGCTACAGCCAGGTGATCGAGCAGCAGCGCAAGGCGCTCGCCGAGCGCCGGGAGCGGTTGCTGACCAGCGACATCGCCGCGCTGATGCTGCTGGAGCGGGTGCCGGAGAAGGCCGGCGAGATGGACGAGGACCTGCTGGCCGAGGTGGCCCGGTCGATCGCGCTCTACCACCTGGACCGGCTCTGGGCCGAGCACCTGGCCGAGCTGTCGGAGGTGCGCGAGGGCGTGCACCTGCGCGCGCTGGGCCGGCTCGACCCGCTGGACGAGTTCCACCGCAGCGCGGTCCCGGCGTTCAACGCGCTGGTCCCCGAGATCGAGGCGCGCACGATCGCCACCTTCGAGGAGACCGAGTTCGAAGAGGGCTGGGAGCCGGACGCCGCGAAGCTGGTCCGGCCGACCGCCACCTGGACCTACCTGGTGCACGACAACCCGTTCGGCTCGGAGTTGGACCGGCTGATCGCCTCGGTGGGGCGCCGGTTGATCTCCGGCTCGCGCTGACCCGTCGCCACGGGGTCCCGTCCGGCCGGAAACCGCGCCGGATGGGACCCCTTTGCGCGGTTTCGGGAGGAGTTTGCGAGGGTAGTAGGCCGGGTCCTCGAGTCAGGGAGTGCAGAGCGTAATGCGACAGGCAATGGCGCCGGACCGTGCCACCGCGTGGTGGCACCCGCGGTCGGTCGGGATCGTGGCCCGGTGAACCTCGACACGCGGGGCTCCATGATCGATACGCTCGGCGTGCTGGAAACCGCCGGACTGCTGCGCGAGCTGACCGCCGGCCTGATCGCCGTGCGCGACTTCGACGAGGCGCTGCACCAGCTGGTGCGGATCGCCCGGGACGCCGTATCCGGGGTGGACTGCTGCGGCTTCACCGCGCTGCGCGCCGGCGAGCCGGCCGGGGTGGCCGCCTCCGACCCGGCGCGGGCCGAGCTGGACGACCTCCGGCACGGGCCGGACACGCCGGCGCTGACCGCCATCCGGCGCCGCGAAATGATCATCGCGCAGGACCTCGACCGGGAGACGCGCTGGCCCGGCTGGACCGACCGGGCGCGCGGGCTGGGCGTGCACGGGGTGATCTCCGCGCCGCTCGACGTCGACGACCAGGTGGTCGGCGCGATCAACCTGTACACCGCGTCCGGTGCGGCGCTCACCACCCGGCACCAGCTCACCGCGATGCTGCTCGCCGAGCATGCCGGCCTGCTGCTGGCCGCGGTCCGCGACCGGGAGCGGCAGGCGGCGCTGGCCGGCCAGCTCGACTCGGCGCTGCTGGAGGAGGGCGTCGTCGGCCAGGCCGTCGGTGTGATCATGACCCAGCGCGGCTGTGCCGCGCCGGAGGCGCTGGACGTGCTCCGCAGCGCCGCCTCCTCGTTGGACATCCCGCTGCGCGAGGTGGCCGAGCGGCTGGTGCTCACGGTCTCCCGACCCCGGGACAACTGAGCGACACTCGTTTCGCCCTGGTGGGCCCCGGGTAGCACCCTGGACTGGTGAGCTGCGCGGACCTGGGGAGGAACCGATGGAGAGCCGACTGCGGGTGCAGGGGCACCCCATCCAACCGATGCTGGTGACGTTCCCGTTCGGGCTCTTCGTCAGCGCGGCGGTGTTCGACCTGGCCGACGTCGCCGGCGGCCCGGCCTTCCTCGGCGAGGTGGGTTACTGGACGGCCGTGGCGGCCCTGGTCGCCGCCGCGCTCACCACGGTCGCCGGGATGGTCGACCTCTGGGACGTGCGCGCCGACCGCACCCGCCGCACCGCCGTCACGTTCAACCTGGTCAACGCCGCGATGGCGGCGCTGTTCCTGCTGACCTGCCTGATCCGGGCGCGAGCGCCGCAGCGGGGCGCGACCGGCGTCGAGCTGGCCACCGAGGTGCTCGCCCTGGCGGTCGGCTCGGTCGGGGTGTGGCTGGGCGCCCGGCTGATGCGCCAGTTCGACCGGCGCCGGACCGCCGAGCCGAGCGGCTTCGAGGCGCTGCCGGACATCCCCGGCTCCACCGTGGAGATCATCCGCCCCCGCGCCTGACCCGGCCGGCGCCGACGCGCTGCCGGCTCAGTGGGCGGTGGCGTGGTGGGCGGCGAGGACGTCGGCGCCGAAGTCGCTGGCCGGGCGGCGGAGCACGGTGTGCGCGTGGTTGCCGTCGTCGGTGGTGTTGTCGTACTCGATCAGCAGGTCCTCGCCCTGGACCCGGTAGTAGTGGCGCTGGCCGGGCTGGGTCGGGCCGGCCCAGGCGAAGTGCAGCGCGGCGCCGGCGAGCCGGCCGGCCTCGCGGGCGGCCAGCTCGGGCGGGAGCCGGTCCAGGTAGAGCGCGACGAGCTGGTCCAGCAGCGCCCGGCCGGTGGCGCCGAGCCGGCCCCGGGGCACCCCGAGCGGTTCGAGCCGGCCCGGCGCGGTGGGCCGGGTAGCGCTGATGATGTCGGCCGGCGCGTCCGCCGCGACGATGGCGGCGGCCCGGCCGGCCGGCCCGAGCGCGTCGAGCAGTTCGCGGGCCAGGTCCTCCTCCGGCCCGAGCGGGCGGGACACCGGTCGGCCGGCGTGTCGGACGGTGGCCGGGTTCGCGCCCAGGAAGAGCGGCGCGGGGGAGACCTGGTCGTCGACCACGGTCATGGTCACCGACAGGTGGTGGCCCTCGAACCGCCACCCCCACCGGTCGTCCCGGGCCGGGTCCCCGAAGATCGCCACCCAGTAGTCACCGCTGTGTCGGCCGCGCCGCCAGCCTTCGGCCCGGTCGAGCACCTCCTCCAGCGCCGTCACCGCCATGGCCTGCGCGTACGCGGCCGGACTGAGCGCGGTGGCGAGCAGCCGGTGCGCCGCCTTGCGGCCGGTGACGTCCAGGCCGGCCAGGGCCACCCCGGGCCGGGGGCGCGGCCGGTACTCCAGCCAGCGGCGGGCCGCGTCGTCGGTGAAGTCGTGCCGGGCACGCTGCCGGGCCGGCTCGTCGAGCGCCGCCAGCAACGCGCCGGCCGCCGTGCGCATCTGCTCGGGTACGGGATCCTCCACCGCCCTTGTATACCGCCCGCGCCGGCCCGACGTGCGGTCAGCCGCGACCGAGCAGGGTGAGCATCTCGGGCAGGTCGAAGAAGCGGGCCACCGCCACCGCCGACGGGTCGCCCCGGTCGGGGTCGGCGCCGGCGTCGACCAGCGCGCGGACCGTCTCCGGATTCCGCCGGAACACCGCCGCGCCGAGCGCCGTCTGCCCCCGGTCGTTGGTGCGGGTGTGGTCCGCGCCCCGGGTGAGCAGCGCGGCCACCGTCTCCGGGTGGGCGTGGTACGCGGCCAGGATCAGCAGGGTGTCGCCCTTGGCGTTGGTCAGGTTCACCGGTAGGCCGGCGTCCACCTGCTCGACCAGCTCCCCGGTCGCCCCGTCGCGCGCCAGGTCGAACATCCGGTGTGCGAAGGCGAGCGTCTCGGCGTCGAGTTCGTCGGGCATCCGTCCAGGTTAGTGGGACGCCCGCCGGTCCGGCCTGGTAGCTTGCCCAGCCGGCAGGGGAGGGGACGATGGACGATCGGGTGTACGTCGGCAACGCGGCGGTGGACGGCGCGACCGATGCCGGCTGGCTGCTCGGTCACTTCAAGCCACCGGGCGACGTCCGGCACAGCACGGAGGTCGAGGTGAAGTGGGGGGTGCACCCGGCGGGGGAGACCCGGTCCCGCTGGGCCACCGCCGAGCGGCGTACCGCCCTGCTGGTCCTCGTCAGCGGCGCGTTCCGGATCGAGCTGCCGGACCGCACGGTGCTGCTGCGCGCTCCCGGTGACTACGTGGTCTGGGGGCGGGGGGTGGACCACTCCTGGTACGCGGAGCGGGAGTCGGTGGTGCTCACCGTGCGCTGGCCCTCGGTGCCGGGCTACCGGGTGGGCCCGCCCGTGCTGCGCTGACCGCGCGGTGGTCGCCGTCCCGGCATGCGGTATAACCTACTAAACCTATAGGACTTACCGGCTAGAGTGACGGGGCACCCGCCGCCCGTACCCGTGAGGACGTACCGCCGATGAGCCGCACCGACCCGTCCGACCTGCTCGCCGTCGCCGCCCGCTGGGCCGACCCGACCGGTTGGCCGGTCCCGCTGCGCTTCGACCGCGCCGAGCGGTGGTACGCCCGGCTCGCCGCCGGCGACGCGCACGAGGTGTGGGCGTTGAGCTGGCTGCCCGGGCAGGGCACCGACCTGCACGACCACGGCGGCTCCGCCGGGGCCTTCCTGGTCGTCGCCGGCACCCTCACCGAGGAGACGGTCAGCGGCGGCCGGCTTCGCCCGCACCGGCTCGCCCCCGGCGTCGGGCGGCGCTTCGGCCCGCGCCACGTGCACGTGGTCACCAACCGCGACCGGCTGCCGGCGGTCAGCGTGCACGTCTACCGGCCCGCGCTGCGCCGGATGACCCGCTACCACCTGGTCGCCGGCCGGCTCCGGGCCGCCGAGGTCGCCGAGGCCGGGGTGGCCTGGTGACCCGGCCACCGCACCGCCCGCACGTCCCGCCCCCGACCGCCGCCGCCCGAAAGGACGCACCGATGCCGACCCCGACCCCCGCCCCGCGCTGTCCAGGCCCGCCACCCGGCTCGCGCGGCATCGACGAGATCCTCGCCGCCGCCCGCGCCCGGCTGCGCCGGCTCGACCCGGAGCAGGCCCACCTCGCCCACCGGGGCGGCGCGCTGCTGGTCGACATCCGCCCCGCCGGCCAGCGCGCCGCCCACGGCACCGTACCCGGCGCCCTCGCCGTGGAACGCAACGTCCTGGAGTGGCGGTTCGACCCGCGCTGCCCGGCCCGGCTGCCCGAGGCCGTCGGCTACGACCTGCCGGTGGTGATCCTCTGCCAGGAGGGCTACACCTCCTCGCTGGCCGCCACCGCCCTCCAGGACATCGGCCTGCGCCGGGCCACCGACGTGGTCGGCGGGTTCGCCGCCTGGCGCATCGCCGGGCTGCCCACCCTCGGCCCCACTCCGCCGCTCCGACCCTCGTCCGCCGCGCCCCCGGTCACCGCCGGCCGGGCGTACCGCTGACCGCCACGCCCGTCCGGCGTGGCGGGCGACGGCTTCAGGTCGTGGCGCGGCGCAAGACGCGCCGAGCCGAAGCCGTCGCAGCGACCGCCAGCTCAGGAGGCACCATGTCCGTCGTCGCCATCGCCCCGCGCCGACCCGGCCGCCCCGACCGGGCCGGGCCGGGCCGACCGCGCACCGCGTCCACCCTGACCATCACCGTCGACCTCGGCGTCGCCGGCCCGCTCACGCCCGGCCTGGCCCGGCTGGTCGACCTGCTCGACGAGCTCGCCGCCAGCGGTGAGGGCGTGTTCCGCGCCGCGGACCCCGCCGTCCGCCCGGTGCGCGACCCGCGACCCGGCACCGCGCCGCCCACGCCGGAGGCGCCGGACGACCCCGGCACGGTACGGATCCTCGCCGGCACCCGGGTGGTCCGCCAGGACGGCTGGGAGGTCCCGCTCACCCGGATCGAGTACGACCTGCTCCTCTTCCTCGCCGAGCACCCCCGCCGGGTGTTCACCCGGCGGCAACTGCTGGCCAGCGTCTGGGGCTACGAACACGCGGTGGCCCGCACCGTGGACGTCCACGTGCGCCGGCTGCGCGCCAAGCTGGGCCTCCGCACCCCGCTGGTGACCACCGTGTACGGGGTGGGCTACCGGCTCGCCGACGAGGCCCGGATCGTGGTCGACCACGGTCGCTGAAACCGGTCGCGGCCCGGCGCGGCGTACCCGGTCCCCGGGTGCGCCGCGCCTCGTCATGGCGGCGTCCGGGCGCCGTACCGCCCGTGGTGAATAGGCAGGACCCCCCGTAACGGGTCAACTCGCCGCTCTGCTGTAATCATCTGGCCTCGTACGCAGAGCGAGCATCCGGCTCCGATGTGTTCGTCAATTGTCACATTCATGCAACGCAGCCGCCCCTTGACCCTCGCACAGGCGCCGGGAAGCATCGATGAAGCGGCGTCCCGGGCCGTGGGGACAATCCCGGATCAGCCAAGGAGGACCATGTCGGTCAGCCCCGCCTCGTCGCGCGCCGGATGGCATACGTCCCAGCCCGCGGTCCCCGGCCGGCCCCCCGGCGGCCAGCGCCGACCGGCCAACACCGGCGGACCCGTGCTCACGGTGACGCTCAACATCCCGCTCGCCTGCGAGGAGTCGCTGACCCCGGCCGCCCGCCGGCTCCTGGACGCCGCCCGCGAGCTGCTCGAACGCGGCGACGCCGTGGTCTCCAGCGGCCCTGCCCCGGTGGAGCGTCGACCGGATCCGGTGCCGGCCGGGCGGTCCCCGGGCCGTCCCTTGGCGCCCACCATCCCGTCGCTGCACATCCTGGCCGCCTCCCGGTCGGTGCTGCGCGACGGCGAGCCGCTGCCGCTCACCCGGCTCGAGTTCGACCTGCTGCTGCACCTCGTCGCCCACCCCCGCCGGGTGTTCACCCGGCTGCAACTGCTCAACGCGGTCTGGGGCTACGAGCACGCCGGCGTCCGCACCGTCGACGTGCACGTACGCCGGCTGCGCGGCAAGGTCGGGGTGGACGTGCCGCTGGTCACCACCGTCTACGGCGTCGGTTACCGGCTTGCCGACGACGCCCGGGTCACCGTCGACCGCAGCGGCTGACCCGCCGGCCCGCTCGCGCCCAGCCCGTCGGCCCGGCCGAGCCGGCAGGCAGGATGGACGGATGCGCGTCCGTCCGATCAGCCCCGAGCGACTCGTCACCGAGCTGGCCGACCGGCTGGCCGGCACCGAGGTGCCCGGACGGCTCCGGGTGGCCGTCGACGGGCCGCCGGCCGCCGCGCCCGAGGTGCTGGCCGCCGCCCTGATCGACCCGTTGCGTGCCGCCGGCCGCCCGGCGCTGCACGTCCGCGCCGCCGATTTCCTCCGCCCCGCCTCGGTCCGCCTCGAACACGGCCGGACCAATCCGGACGCGTACTACGAGGGCTGGCTCGACGAGGCCGGGCTGCGCCGCGAGGTGCTCGACCCGGCCGGCCCGGACGGTTCGGGCCGGCTGCTGCCCTCACTCTGGGACGTCGCCGCCGACCGGGCCAGCCGGGCCGGGTACGTCGAGCTGCCGGCCGGCGGGGTGGTGCTGGTCAGTGGTGCCCTGCTGCTCGGCGGCGGGCTGCCGTTCGACGTCACCGTGCACCTCGTGCTCTCCCCGCCGGCCCTGGACCGGCGCACTGACCCGGAGCTGCGCTGGACGCTGCCGGCCTTCGCCCGCTACGCCGACGAGGTGGACCCGGCCTCCTTCGCCGACGTGGTGGTCCGGGCCGACGACCCGCGCCGCCCGGCCCTGGTCGAAGCCGGCTGACGCCCCGGAGAGCGCCGATCCGGACAGCCGCTCGGTCGACCGGACGGACCGGCACGGACCGCCCGGCGCAGGCAGGCACGAACGGCCGGAAAGAACGCGTACCGCGCCGGTTTGATCCGCCGACCGGGTGGGTAATCGCCCGGCTCACAGAGCACGGGTGATCTCGCCCGGGCTTCCCATCGGAGACGTCCGGGGCGCGTGCGCCCCGGACCGGCATGAGGCCCCAGGAAAGGCAGGCAGCGATGCTCGTACACGACACGGTGACCACGGGTCGCTCCCCGGCGGAGGTCGACCGGATCCGGCAGTCCCTGCAGTCGCGGTACGACGAGCTGACCGCGGAGTACGACCAGGCCGTCCAGCAGAGCCAGGTGCTGCGGCTGGTCGAGATCGGCGACACCGCCGGCGACGACCAGGCCGACAGCGGCACCAAGACCGCCGAGCGGGACACCGCGCAGTCGCTGCTGCGTACCATCCTGGACCGGCGCGCCCAGTTCGAGCACGCGCTCACCCGCCTGGAGGAAGGCACCTACGGGTTCTGCGAGGGCTGCTCCGCGCCGATCCCGGTGGAGCGGCTGGAGATCTTCCCGTCGGCCACCGCCTGCGTGTCCTGCAAGCAGACCCGGGAGCGGCGGGCGGCCTGACCGGCCGCCCCGGTTGCCGGTCGGTCCCAGACCAGGTGGACTCGCCAGATGGGTGAGATAAAGGTGGGCACCGCCTCGTGGACCGACCGGACCCTGCTCGACTCCGGGTGGTATCCGCAGACCGCGGACACCCCGGAGAAGCGACTGGCGTACTACGCCCGGCAGTTCCCGCTGGTCGAGGTGGACGCCACCTACTACTCGCCGCCGGCGGAACGCACCGCACGGCTGTGGGCGGAGCGCACCCCGCCCGGCTTCACCTTCAACGTCAAGGCGTTCAGCCTGCTCACCGGGCACCCGACCCGGGTGAGCGCGCTCTACAAGGACCTGCGCCCGGAGACGGAGAAGAAGAACCTCTACCCGGACGACCTGCCGGCGCAGGCGTACGAGGAGGTCTGGACCCGGTTCCTGTCCGCCCTCGACCCGCTGGTCGAGGCGGGCAAGCTCGGCGCGATCCTGTTCCAGTTCCCGCCCTGGTTCACCATCAAGCGGGACAACAAGCAGTACCTGCTCGAGGTGGCGAAGCGCTGCGCCCCGCTGCGGCCGGTCGTCGAGTTCCGGCACGCCTCCTGGTTCGACGGGGACAATGCCGAGGAGACCCTCGGTTTCCTGCGCACGCACCGGCTGCCCTTCGTCTGCGTGGACATGCCGCAGGGGCACCGGTCGTCGGTGCCCCCGGTGCTGGCGGCCACCGCGGAACTCGCGGTGGTCCGCTTCCACGGGCACAGCGACAAGTGGACCAGCAAGGACATCCACGAGAAGTTCGGCTACGACTACTCCGACCGGGAGCTGCGCGACTGGGCGCCGAAGCTGCGCGAGCTGGCCGGCGAGGCGGAACGCACGCACGTGCTCATGAACAACTGCTATCGGGACTACGCCCAGCGCAACGCGACCACCCTCGCGGGTCTGCTGGACGCCGGCTGAGGCTTCACCCGCCCCGGGTGAGGCCGGCTCACCCCGGCCCTCGCCAGCATGGACGGTGTGTGCGGTCCGTCGACCGACGCGACCGCGCGGCCGAGGAGGAGGTGGGCCATGACGGTGCGAGTCGTTGCGGATCGACGCCGCGGCGGGGTGCTGCACGTGGTCGGGCGGTCCGACGCGCCCCGGCGCGGCGAGCGGCCCGGTCGGATCAGTCCGACCCGGCTCTGGCGGGGGCCCAGCGGGCCGCCGCGACGCACCGACGACCGACGCTGGGAGACCGATACACGGGGGTGGGCAGATGGCTGAGCAGGTGATGTCGGCGTTCGAGTCCTCGCTGGACAAGACCAACGTGATCCTCAAGGAGATCGAATCGGCGTACGGCTGGCCGAAGGAGCAGCGCAACCAGTCGTACGCGGCGCTGCGCACGGTGCTGCACCTGCTGCGCGACCGGCTGCCGGTGACGGAGAGCGCCGAGTTCGCCCAGCAGTTGCCGGTGTTGCTGCGGGGCATCTACTTCGACGGCTGGCAGCCGGAGAACGTGCCGATCAAGCTGAACCGGGACGACTTCCTCTACGAGGTCCGGCAGGGCTTCCCGTACGACGTGGAGGGCGGCCCGCAGCGGGTGGTGCAGGTGGTGCTGGACACCCTGCGCCGACACGTGACCCAGGGCGAGTGGCAGGACGTCAAGTCGTCGATGCCGCGGGACCTGGGCGCGATGATCCCGTGACCGGCACCGTCCCGGCCCGCTCCACCGTACCGGTGGGGCGGGCCGCCGGCGTGCGGGTCACCGGCCGGCCGGCCCGCCGGGCCAGCGCCGCGAAGGCCACCGCGTCGACGATCGCGGCGCCGCCGGGGTCGTTGTTGAAGTAGACGTACGACGGCTCGTCGGGGCCGAACGCGTCGGCCAGCCGGCGTACCCAGGTGGCCAGGGCGGTGCGGCCGTAGCGCGGCCAGGGCCGGGCCCGTCCCTCGTGCAGCCGCAGGTAGCCGAAGTCGGTGGTCCGCCACAGCGGGGTGACCGGCCGGCTGCCCCGGTCCGCCCAGACCAGCGCGGCGCGGCGGCGCTCCAGCACCCGCCGGACGTCGTCGGTCCACCAGGACGGGTGCCGCGGCTCCACCGCCACCCGCACCTCGCCGGGGAACAGCCGCAGCGTGGCGTCCAGCGCCGCCGGGTCGGCGCGCAGGTTCGGCGGCAGCTGCACGAGCACCGGCCCGAGCCGGTCGCCCAGCCCGCCGGCCCGGTCCAGGAAGCGGGCCACCGGCTCGGCGGGCTCGCGCAGCCGCTTGATGTGGGTGAGGTAGCGGCTCATCTTCACCGCCACGCAGAAGTCGTCCGGGGTCCGGTCCCGCCACGCCACGAAGGTGTCCCGCTCGGGCAGCCGGTAGAACGCGTTGTTCACCTCCACCGTGGCGAACCGGGCCGCGAAGTGCTCCAACCAGCCCCGCTGCGGCAGCTTCGCCGGGTAGAAGCGTTCCCGCCAGTCGCGGTACTGCCAGCCGGAGGTGCCGATCAGGAACATCGCCCACCTCCCGCCGCGCCGCCCGCACCGCCATCCTGGCACCGGTCGGCGGTGTCCGCCGGGCGGGCGTGCACCGGACGCCACCGGGCGGGGCGCGGCGAACCGTCCGTACCGGCGGGTTCCGGCGTCTACCGTGTGGTTAGAGCAGATCGCGCGTGGGGTAGGAACCCGCTGCACGACGGACCCCGACGCACGGGCGGGGCGGCACACCCGAGGGAGCACCCATGGCACTCAACGACGACGACATGCAGACCACCGGCGGCGGCGGGCTGGAAGGCCCCGCGGACGGTGGCGCTACTCCGGGCCAGCAGGACGGCGGTGCCGACGGCGGCGCGGACCGGGGCGCGGAGCGCGGCGCCGATCGCGGCGCGGACCAGGGCGCCGAGGGCCCGGCCGACGGTGGTGCGACCCCCGGCCAGCAGGACGGTGGCGCGGACGGCGGCGCCGAGGGCCCGGCCGACGGTGGCGCGACGTCCGGCCAGCGTGACGGCGGCGCCGACGGCAGCGCCTGACCCATGACCACGACGCACCTCGTCCCGCCGGGCGGCCACGGCCGCCCGGCGGTTCCGTCTGCCGCGGCGGCGGCGCTGGCCCGGTGCGTGGCGGTCGAGCCGGCCAAGTTCGCCGCCGACCACTGGGGGCGCAGCCCGCTGCTGTCCCGCGCCGCCGAGCTGTCCAACCCGGCCGGCTTCCGCGACCTGCTCAGCCCGGCCGACGCCGACGAGCTGCTCAGCCGGCGCGGCCTGCGTACCCCGTTTCTGCGGGTGGCCAAGGACGGCCAGCTCGTGCCCGCGGCGCGCTGGACCGGCGGCGGCGGCGCGGGCGCCGAGATCGGCGACCAGGTCCTCGACGAGCAGATCCTGGCCCTGTACGCCGACGGTGCCACCCTGGTCCTGCAGGGCCTGCACCGCATCTGGCCGGCGCTGGTCGACTTCGCCCGCGACCTGGGCCTCGCGCTGGCCCAGCCGTTGCAGGTCAACGCCTACCTGACCCCGGCCGGCAGCCAGGGCTTCGCCACCCACTACGACACCCACGACGTGTTCGTGCTCCAGGTCGACGGCCGCAAGCACTGGCGGATCCACCCGCCGGTGCTGCCGGACCCGCTGGAGAAGCAGCCCTGGGGCGGGCGGGCCGACGAGATCGCCGCGACCGCCGAGGGCCGGCCCGCGCTGGACGTGGTGCTCCAGCCCGGCGACGCGCTCTACCTGCCGCGCGGCTGGCTGCACAGCGCCCAGGCGCAGGAGGCCAGCTCGCTGCACCTGACCGTGGGCATCCGGGCGCTGACCCGGTACGCGCTGGTCGAGGAGCTGCTGGCACTGGCCGCCGAGGATCCCCGGCTGCGCGCCGGGCTGCCCTTCGGCCTCGACGTTGCCGACCCGGACGCCATCGAGCCGGAGCTGACCGAGACGGTGGAGGCGCTGCGCGACTGGCTGCTGCGGGCCGACCCGGCGTCGCTGGCCGCCCGGCTGCGCGCCCGGGCCTGGCCGGCCGCCCGCCCCGCGCCGATCCGGCCGCTCGCCCAGGCCGCCGCGCTGGCCGCGCTCGGCCCGGACAGCCGGGTGGCGGTCCGCGCCGGCCTGCGCTGGCAGCTCGCCCCGACCGGCGACGGCAGGGTGGCGCTGCGCCTGTTCGACCGCACCGTCACCCTGCCGGGCACCTGCGAGCCCGCGCTGCGGGCGGTGCTCAGCGGCGACGTCACCCGGGTGGGGGACCTACCCGGCCTGGACGACGACGCCGACCGGCTGGTCCTGGCCCGCCGCCTGCTCAAGGAGGCGGTCCTCACCCCGGCCTGAGAAGCGGGGTTGCGGTTCGGCGGTCACGACCCCGAGCCCCGCACAGGTCGCGCGCCGGTTCGTTGGGCTCCTGCGTTCGGTCTACGCGGCGGCGGTTCCGGATCGGCTCCTCGGCCCTGGCGCGGGCCGTCAGCCTGCCGGCCGGGCCCCGCCGGGTTCGTCGGTGGCGGCGGTGCGGTGGGCGGCGGCGAGGCGCTTCGGGGCGCGCGCGTACCACGCCTCGGTGATCAGCTCGGTCAGCTCGGCCACGTCGATCCGGTCGAGGCGGACCAGCACGGCGGGGTGGCCGTCGAAGTGCGGGGTGGTGAAGTAGACCGCCGGGTCGTCGGCGTGCAGTGCCTCCTTCGCGCCCAGGTCGGGCACCCGGGCGCCGAGGATCGGACCGTCCGGCGCGGCGTCGCCGAGGGCGGCCCGGTCGGGCGCGTGCAGCGGCCGCTCCCAGACGAAGATCTTGTCGCGTACCCGCCAGGCGGGCCGGTCGTCGTAGCTGCCCCGCTCGCTGGTCTCCGGCAGCGTGAGCGCGATCCGGCGTACGTCGTCCCAGGTCGCCATCGCCCGACCATACGCGGCCCGGGGCGGGTGGACCGTCCCGTGCGGCGTGGCGGCCGGTCGCCGTCCGGCCCGCGCCGCGCTCGCGTCCCCCGGTGCGCGGGGTGCGACTGGCAGACTGGCCGGACGGCCCGGCAACCGGATGGAGCAGAGATGCGCAGGATCATCGTGGCCATGTCGGTCTCCCTCGACGGATTCTTCGAGGGGCCCGACGGCGACCTGAGCTGGCACCGGGTCGACGAGGAGTTGCACCAGCACTTCAACGACGAACTGCGCGGGATGGGCGCCTTCCTCGACGGCCGGCGCACCTACGAGCTGATGGCCGGCTACTGGCCCACGGCCGACCGCGACCCGGCCAGCAGCGGACCGGAGAAGGAGTTCGCCGCCATCTGGCGGGACATGCCGAAGATCGTCTACTCGCGCACGCTGGACCACGCCGACTGGAACACCACGGTGGTACGCGAGGTCGTGCCGGAGCAGGTGCGGGCGCTCCAGGAGCAGCCCGGCGGTGACCTGGCCCTCGGCGGCGCCGAACTGGCCGCCACGTTCGCCCGGCACGGCCTGGTCGACGAGTGGCGGCTCTACGTCAACCCGGTCGTGCTCGGCTCCGGCCGGCCGCTCTTCCCGCCCGGGATGCGCCTCGACCTGGACCTGGTGGCCGAACGGCGGTTCGGCAACGGCGTCGTGCTGCTCACCTACCGCTGACGCCGGGCGGGTCGCCCGGCCCGGCGCCGACCGGTCAGGCCGGGGTGGAGGCCACCGGCTCCGCCGCCGCCGGCCGGTCGGCGGCCCGCCGGCGCAGCAGCAGCGGCCCCACGGTCAGCACCAGGCAGGCCACGGTCATCACCAGCAGCGCCGGCCGCAGGTCGAGCGCGGCCACCGACCAGCCACCCAGCAGCGCCCCCACCGGCAGGCCGAGGAAGGCCACCGAGCCGGAGATGCCCAGCACCCGGGTCTGCAACGCGGCCGGCACCCGCTCGTACAGGGCGGCGCCGAGCAGCGGGTTGACCGCCGCGATCGCGATGCCGGAGACGAACGTGACGACCAGCACCACGACCAGGTCGTCGCTGAGCGCCAACGCGAGCAACCTTGGCGCGCCGCTGAGCGCCAGCCCCAGCGCGAAGGTGGCCTGGCGGGGCAGCCGCGTACCGGCCACCGTGAACAGCAGGTTGCCCAGCAGCGCGCCGCCGGAGAAGACCCCGAGCACCAGGCCGAACCCGGCCGGGTCGCCGAGCACCCGGTCCACCCAGAGCGGGATCCACACCGCCACGCTGGCGTTGGCGAACATGTTCGACACCGAGACCACGACCAGCATGGTCAGCAGCACCCGGTCGGTGCGCAGATAGCCGAAGCCGCCGCGCAGCGCGCGCAGGTAGCTCTCCCGGGGGGCCGGCTGCGCCGGCGCGGGCGGGCGGATCAGCACCCCGATCATCAGCGCGCAGACCGCGAAGGTGGCCGCGTCGAGCCAGATCGCCCGGGTGACCCCCACCCAGTTGATGAGCAGCCCGCCCAGCACCGCCCCGAACAGCGTCATACCCCGGGCCAGCCCGTCGTAGGCGGAGGTGAGCCGGAGCAGCGGCACTCCGGCCCGCTCGGCGGCCGGCTTGAACAGCACGTGCTTGACCCGGTCGCCGATGCCGCGCAACCCCCCGGCCACCGCGACCAGGGCCAGCAGCGCGCCGAAGCCCATCCAGGGGGCGAGCGCCACCACGGCCATGGCCGCGGCGCTGGCCGCGTCGACCGTCACCGCGGTACGGCGTACCCCGAACCGGTCCGCCCACGGGGTGGCGAGGGCGCTGGAGAGCATGTACGGCAGGGTCTCGGCGGCGGCGACCAGGCCCATCCGGGTCGGACTGCCGGTGGTCTGCAGCACCAGCCAGGGGATGGCCACCACCGAGATCCGGGTGCCGAGGTTCGACAGCAGGTCGGCGCCGACCAGCGTGTACAGCTCCCGGCGCGGGCTCACGCCGGGCTGCCGATCACCGTGCCCACCGCGTCCGCGTCGGTCGGATGGTCGGCCGCGTACCGGGCGCGCAGGGCACGCTTGTCCACCTTGGCCGAGCGGTTCAGCGGCAACGCGTCGACGAACTCCACCGCGCCCGGCGCCCAGGTCCCGCTCAGCTCCCGGGTGACCAGCGCGATCAACTCGTCCCCGGTCACCGTGGCCCCGGGGGCCGGCACCACGTACGCGTACGGCAACTCGCCGGCCACCTCGTCGGGCACCCCGATCACGGCCGCGGCGCGTACCTCCGGGTGGGCGGCGAGCACGTCCTCGATCGGGCGGGAGTAGATCGGCCAGCTGCGCTGCCGGGTGAGGATCCGGTCGGCGAGCCGGTCGACCAGATAGAGGTAGCCGTCGTCGTCCAGGTGGCCGACGTCGCGGGTGCGTACCCAGCCGTCCACCAGCGTCTCGGCGGTCAGCTCCGGCTGGCCGTGGTAGCCGGCGAAGCTCAACTTCGTGCGGACCCACACCTCGCCGTCGGCGCCGGCCGGCAGCACCCGGCCGTCCGGATCGCGGATCTCCACCGCCACGTCCCCGTAGGGGCGGCCGCAGGAACGCAACCGCTCCGGGTGCTCCGGGTCCTCGGTCAGCCCCGGCAGCGCGCAGATCACCACGGCCTCGCTGAGCCCGTACACGATGCGCAGGCACGGGCCGAAGCGGGCGATCGCCTGGCGTAGCCGGGCCGGCGCGGCGGGCCCGGCGCCCACGTTGAACATGAACATGTGCGAGAAGTCGGCGCCGTCGAGGGCCGGGTGGTCGAGCACCTCGTAGAGCATCGGCGGGGTGACGAAGGTGGAGGTCAGCCGCTCGGCGTGCACGGTGCGGACGAACGCCTCCGGGTCCCAGCGTTCGCGCAGGAAGAGCACCCCGCCGGTGAACAGGTTCATCAGCGTGGTGATCTGGCCGCTGGCCAGCCACATCGGCGAGTGCGACAGGTGCCGCAGCAGCGGGAAGCCGGCCGCGCGGAAGTCGGCGGCCAGGGCCAGCACCTGCCGGTAGAAGCTCTCCCGGTGGTGCACCAGCTTCGGGGTGCCGGTGGTCCCGCTGGTCTGCAGGAACGACTCCGGCGCGGGCGGCCGCGCGGGCAGCGCCGCCGGCGCGCCGTCGGTGCCGGCGGTGAGGTCAGGTCCCGCGCCGCCGGGGCCGAGGCAGAGCACCGGTACGCCGGAGAGCCCGGCGGCGATCTGCGCGCCGAGCGAGTCGGGCTCGCGCGGGTCGAACACGAAGGCGTCCGGGCGGGCCAGGGCGACGAACTCGTCGACCTCGCGGCGGGAGGTCACCGGGGCGACCCACATGCTCCGGCAGCCCAGCAGGTGCAGGGCGAGCTGGAGCAACGGCCCCTCGACGGTGTTGCCGAGCATCACCAGGACCGCGTCGCCCGGGCGTACCCCGTGCCGCCGCAGCGCGCCGGCCAGGCCGCGCACCTCGGCGGCGACGTGCCGGTAGGTCAGCCGCCGGCCCCCGCCGACGAGGGCCTCCCGGTCGCCGAACCCGGCGAACAGTTCCAGCGCCTCGTGCACGTAGTTCGGCCGGTCGGTCATCGGGCAGCCCCCATCGTGATCCGTGGACGGCCGCCCACCCCGGTCGGGGGTGCCACGACGGCCGTCGACGCCAGCGTCCGGGCCGGTTGGAACCGGGACGCGGCGACAGGTGCCAGGGTCGGCGACCGCACCGCCGCCAACACCGAGCCTAGGCAGCCCCGGTCCACGGCGGACAGAGCCGAACGGCGTCCGGTGACACCCCCCGGACATTTGATCATGTCGATCAGGTCGATTGACGCTCGTCACCGCCGACGGCTAGTTTCCGGTCCATCGCCCGGTCGGCGGCGCCGATCGTGCCGCGTCCGGGGCTGCCGACGATGGAGGATCAATGCCGACCCCGAAGAGATGGCACGTCATAGCGTCCGCCGTAACGCTGCTGATCGCCGGCACCCCCGCGGTGACCGCCAGCGCCGGCCCCGCCGACACCGACCGCGCCGCGCCCGGGCGCACCGTGTGGGCCGGGAGCTGGGCCGCCGCGGTGACCCGCGGCAACACCGTCGGGCTGACCAACACCGGCCTGAACGACCAGAGCATCCGGATGACCGTGCAGACCACCGTGGGGGGCGACCGGGTCCGGATCCGGCTCACCAACCTCTACGGCGAGCAGGCCGTCAAGGTGGGTCACGCCACCGTGGCCCGGCCGAACACCGCCACCGCGGACGACCGGTCCGACGTCGTCCCGGGCAGCGTACGCGAGCTGACCTTCCAGGGCGCCACCTCGGCCACCATCAACAAGGGCGCCGAGCTGCTCAGCGACCCGCTCACCTTCCCGGTCCGCGAGCAGGAGGACCTGGTGGTGACCTTGTACTTCCCGGTGCTCACCGGCCCGGTCACCTTCCACGGCCAGTCCCGGGCCACCAACTTCATCGGCGCCACCGACCTGACCACCGCGACCGGCGGCACCGGCTTCACCATCAAGCCGGACTGCTGCTGGATGTTCCTCTCCGGCGTCGACGTGGAACGCCGGCTCAGCCCCGGCTCGGTGGTCGTCCTCGGTGACTCCATCGGCGACGGCAACGGCAGCACCGTCAACGCCGACCGGCGCTGGCCGGACCTGCTGGCCGCGCGGCTCATCGACGCGCGCCCCGAGGTGCGTACCCCGGGCGTGCTCAACCTGAGCCTGTCCGGCAACCGGCTCAACCACGAGGGCACCGAGCCGGGCGCGGGCGGCTTCCCCGGCTACTACGAGCTGGGCCCCAACGCCCTCGCGCGGCTCAACGAGGACGTCTTCCCGCAGACCGGGGTGCGGACCCTCATCACCCACCTGGGCATCAACGACATCTGGATGAACGGCGACAGCGCCGAGGCGATCATCGCCGCGCTGCGCCAGGTCAACCGGCAGGCCCAGGAGCGCGGCCTGACCAGCCTGGTCGGCACCATCACCCCGTACGAGGGCAACGGCGGTCCCGGGGTGTGGACCGAGGAGAAGGAGGCCACCCGGCAGGCGGTGAACAACTGGCTGCGCGGCGCCGGCCGGGCCGAGTTCGACGGCGTGCTCGACTTCGACGCGGTGCTGCGCGACCCGGCGCGGCCGAGCCGGCTGCTGCCGGCGTACGACGCCGGGGACCACATCCACCCGAACGACGCCGGGGCGCAGGCGATGGCGAACGCCGTCCCGCTGCGACTGCTCGGTCTGTGAGACCGGCGGGGGCGGCGCCGGCACCGCGCCGCCCCCGTCGTCCTTTCCTGGGGAGGAAGAATCCGCGTGGACGTCGACGAGATCCTCACCGGCCTGTACAGCGAGCAGGGCCGGCAGAACCCCTATCCGTGGTACGCGGCCCTGCACCGGCACGGGCCGATCAGCGCTGTCCCGACCCGCGCCGAGCACAGCACCATCACCGCCGTGGCCGGCGGTTACGACCTGGTCGACCAGGTGCTGCGCGACCCGGGGTGGTACAAGGGCGCCCCGCCGAACTGGCAGGACCAGGAGATCCTGCGCACCTTCCTGACCTCGATGATGTTCATCAACCCGCCGGACCACACCCGGATGCGCGGGGTCTTCGCCAAGACGTTCACCCCGCGCCGGCTCGGCGCGCTGGAGCCGGTGATCGAGCGGGTCGTCGCGGAGCACCTGGACCGGATGGCCGAGGCCGGCGCCGGCGGCACCGAGGTGGACTTCGTCGCCGACTTCGCGTACCCGGTGCCGGCCCGGGTGATGGCCGAGTTCATCGGGCTGCCCGAGGCGGACCTCGCCTGGTACCGGCAGCGGGTCGACTGGATCGACGAGTACATGGACGTGGCCGGCAAGACGCCGGAGCGGCTGGCCCGGGCCAACCAGGCCGCCGACGAGCTGCGCGACTACTACCGTGAGCTGATCGCGCACCGCCGCCGCAGCCCCGGCGAGGACCTGATCAGCGGGCTGGTCGAGGTGCGCGACGCCGGCGGGGTCGAGCTGACCGAGGAGGAGCTGATCAGCAACCTGATCGTGCTCTTCAACGCCAGCTTCGTCACCACCGTCTACATGTTCAGCAACGGGCTGCCGCTGCTGCTGGGCCACCCGGACGTGACCGCCGCGCTGCCCGGCGACGACGCCCTCGCGCGCGGCTGCGTGGACGAGGTGCTGCGGCTGGAGAGCCCGGTGCACTTCCTGGCCCGGGCCGCGCCGGAGGACACCGAGCTGGGCGGGGTGCCGGTGCGGCGGGACGAGAACGTGCTGCTGCTGATCGCCGCCGCCAACCGGGACCCGTCCCGCTTCCCCGACCCGGACCGCTTCGACCCGTACCGGGCCGGGCCGCCCTCGCTCGCCTTCGGCGTGGGGCTGCACTTCTGCCTGGGCTCGGCGGTGTCGAAGCTGGAGGGCCGGCTCGCGCTGCCCCGGCTCTTCGCCCGCTTCCCGCGGCTGGCCGTCACCCGCGACTTCAGCTACAGCGGCAGCCTCTTCCTGCGCGGCATCGACAAGCTCTTCGTCACCACCGGCAGCTAGGAGACCCGATGGCCCTCGACCCGCAGGTGGTCGCGTGGCGGGCCGCGCGCGCGGCCGCCGGCGCCGCACCCCTCTACACCCAGACCCTGGCCGAGGCCCGGGCCGCCGACCTCGCCGCGATCCGCGCCGGCGCCGGCGCGGTCGAACCGGTCGCGGAGGTACGCGACACGCACCTGCCCGGTCCGGACGGGCCGCTGCCGGTGCGGATCCACCGGCCGGCCGGGGACGGCCCGCTGCCCACCCTGCTCTACTTCTTCGGTGGCGGCTGGACGTTGGGCAGCGTGGACACCGCCGACGGGATCTGCCGCCGGCTGGTGAACCTCGCCGGCTGCCAGACCGTGACGGTCGGCTACCGGCTGGCGCCGGAGCACCGTTTCCCGGCCGCCGTGGACGACTGCCACCGGGCGCTGCGGTGGCTGGCCGGGCACGCCGACGAGTTCCGGGCCGACCCGGACCGGATCGCGGTCGGCGGCGACAGCGCCGGCGGGAACCTGGCCGCCGCGGTCACCCTGCTGGCCCGCGCCGACGGCGGACCCCGGCTCGCCGCCCAACTGCTGATCTATCCCAACACCGACCAGCGGCCCGGCCGGGGCCTGGCGGACGACGAGGACCCGCTGCTGTTCAACCGGCACTCCGTCGCCTGGTACCGGGGGCACTACCTGACCGACCCGGCCGACGCGGCGCACCCGCTGGCCTCGCCGCTGCTCGCCGAGGACCTCGCCGGGCTGCCACCGGCCCTGGTGATCACCGCCGAGCACGACCCGCTGCGCGACGAGGGGGAGCGGTACGCGGCCCGGCTGCGCGAGGCGGGCGTACCGACCGAGCTGACCCGCTACGACGGGATGGTGCACGGCTTCTTCGCCATGCCGGGCGTGTTCGACGCCGGCCGGCGGGCCCAGGAGCAGGCGGCGGCCTTCCTGCGGCAGCGGCTCGCAACCGCCCCGACCGCCGGTGTGGACGGCTCCCCGGCGGGCGGCACCGGCGGCTCCCCGGCGGGTGTCGCGGGCGGGTCCGGCCATGGCTGAACCGGTGACCACCGACCGGAGCCCGGTCCCGGACCCGGCGGCCCCCGACGGCTGGGCGGTGCCGGGGCGGCGGGACGTCGCCGCCGGGGCCGCGTTCGTGCCGCCGGCCAGCCTCCCGGACTTCGCCGAGCTGGCCCGGGCGGTGCTGCCCCCGGCCGTCTGGGACTTCGTCGACGGGGGCAGCGGCACCGAGACCACGCTGGCCGCCAACCGGGCCGCGCTGGACCGGGTGGCGGTGCTGCCCCGGGTGCTGACCGGGGTGGACCGGCCGCACACCGGGGCCGCCCTGCCCGGCGGCCGGTACGCCATGCCGGTGGCGGTCGCGCCGATGGCGTACCAGAAGCTGCTGCACCCCGACGGCGAGCTGGCCCTCGCCGCCGCCGCCCGCGCGGCGGACGTCCCCTACGTGGCGAGCACCCTGGGCAGCACGCCTATCGAGGAGGTCACCGCGGTCGGCGGCGCGGTCTGGTTCCAGCTCTACTGGCTGCGCGACCGGGGCCTGGTCGCCGACCTGCTGGACCGGGCGCACGACGCCGGCTGCTCCGCCCTGATGGTCACCGTCGACGTGCCGGTGCTCGGCCGGCGGTTGCGCGACGTGCGCAACGGGTTCGCCCTGCCGCCGCACGTCACGGCCGCGAACCTGCCCGGCGGCCGGGACGACCTGGCGCACCAGGGCACCCCGGGCGTCTCGGCGGTGGCGGTGCACACCGGCGCGGTCTTCGCCCCCGCGCTGAGCTGGGCGGACCTGGCCTGGCTGCGGGAGCGTACCCGGCTGCCGCTGCTGGTCAAGGGCATCCTCGACCCGCGCGACGCGGTGCGCGCGGCGGAGACCGGGGTGGACGCCGTGGTGGTCTCCAACCACGGCGGCCGGCAACTCGACGGCGCGCCGGCCAGCGCCGCCGTGCTGCCCGAGGTGGTCACGGCGGTGGGGGAGCGCTGCGCGGTGCTGCTCGACAGCGGTGTGCGCGGCGGCGCGGACGTGCTGCGCGCGCTCGCCCTCGGCGCGAGCGGGGTGCTGGTCGGGCGACCCCTGCTCTGGGCCCTCGCGGCCGGCGGCCGGGCCGGCGCGGAGGCGGCGCTGGCCCTGCTCGGCGCCGAGCTGCGCGACGCGCTCACCCTCGCCGGCTGCGCCGACCCGGCCGCCGCCCGGCAGCTGCGCACCCTGATCGGAGGTTGACATGGAGCCGGTGGAGCTGACCGTCGCCGACCTGCACCCGTCGGTCGACGACCCCGCGCTGAACTCGATGAACTTCCTCAACGAGGTGGCGCAGCACTACCCGGACGCGGTGTCGTTGGCGGCCGGCCGCCCGTACGAGGAGTTCTTCGACTCGGCGGCGCCGGCCCGGCACCTGGACACCTTCCGCCGGCACCTCGCCGACGACCTGGGGCTGAGCCCGGCGCAGGTGGACCGGACCCTGCTCCAGTACGGCCGGACCAAGGGCATCGTGCACCACCTGATCGCCCGCAACCTGGCGGTGGACGAGCAGCTCACCGTCGACCCGGAGACGATCGTGGTGACCGTCGGCTGCCAGGAGGCGATGTTCCTGGTGCTGCGGGCGCTGCGCGCCGGCCCGCGTGACGTGCTGCTCGCCGTCGCCCCCACCTACGTCGGGCTGACCGGCGCGGCCCGGCTGGTGGACCTGCCGGTGCGCCCGGTCGCCGGTGGCCCGGACGGCGTCGACCTGGCGGACCTGCGCGCCCAGGTGCGCCGGGCCCGCGCCGAGGGGTTGCGCCCGCGCGGCTGCTACGTGATGCCCGACTTCGCCAACCCGTCCGGGGTCAGCATGGGCCTGGACCAGCGGCGCCGCCTGCTCGACCTGGCCGCCGAGGAGGAGCTGCTGCTGATCGAGGACAACCCGTACGGCCTGTTCCCGGCCGCGGGGACCGAGCGGGTGCCCACCCTCAAGGCGCTGGACACCCGGCGCCGGGTGGTCTATCTCGGCTCGTTCGCCAAGACCGTGCTCCCCGGCGCCCGGGTCGGGTACGTCGTGGCCGACCAGCGGGTGGCCGGCTCCGACGGGACGGTCGGGCCGCTCGCCGACCAGCTCGCCAAGATCAAGAGCATGGTCACCGTGAACACCTCGCCGATCGCCCAGGCGGTGATCGGTGGGGCGCTGCTGGCCCACGACTGCTCGCTGGTCGCGGCGACGGCCCGCGAGCGGGCGGCGTACGCGCGCAACCTGCGGCACATGGTGGACGGGCTGGCGGCCCGCTTCCCGGCCGGCGGGCCGGTGTGCTGGAACGTCCCGGCCGGCGGCTTCTTCGTGGTGGTGACCGTGCCGTTCGCCGTCGACGACGCGCTGCTGCACCGCTCGGCCCGCAGCTACGGCGTGCTGTGGACCCCGATGGCGCACTTCTACGACGACGGGGCGCGGGTGAAGGCGCTGCGGCTGTCGGTCAGCGCGGTCACCCCGGCGCAGATCGAGCTGGGCCTGGACCGGTTGGCCGCCCTGGTCAGCGACGAGTTGGCCGCCGTGCGCAGCCCGGCCTGACGGCGCAGTGTCGCCGTTCCGCCACCACCCGTGTTCCCGGCCGCGGTGAGCACCGTTGATAATGGACGGATGGTTGCCTGGGAGTACGCGTTGCTGGTCCGCCGCTATCAGGGGCAGGGCCGCAATTTCCACGTGTCGTTCGTCTGGTACGCCCCGGACGGGTCCCGCACCGACGTGACACCCTACGGCGATACCGCGATCGCTCACCTGAACCGCGTCGGCCGGGAGGGCTGGGAACTGGTCTCCGCCGCCGAGGACGTCAACAACGTCCAGGGCAGCACCGAGGTCCACCGCTACCACCTGAAACGGCCTCTCCGCGGCTGACCCACCCCACCCCACGCCGGCGTGATCTGAGGTTGGCGGCCGGGGAAGGCGCGTTCCGTGCCGCCAACTTCATGATCGACAGCCCCGGCGTGGGGCGGTGGGACAGCGTCAGGTGAGGTTGACGGTGGGGTAGAGGGGGAAGGCGGCCAGCAGGTCGCTGGCCTGCTTGTTGACCTGGTCGGCCAGGGCCGGGTCGAGCACGTACTTCGCCTTGGACTCGCCCGGCTGGGTCTGGCTGAGCACGGTGTGGATCAGCTCGGCGGTGGCGTCCATCTCCGCGGTGCCCAGCCCTCGGGTGGTCAGCGCCGGGGTGCCGATCCGGACGCCGGAGGTGTACCAGGCGCCGTTCGGGTCCTGCGGGACGGCGTTGCGGTTGGTGACGATGCCCGAGTCGAGCAGCGCCTGTTCGGCCTGCCGACCGGTGAGGCCGTAGCCGGTGACGTCGATCAGCACCAGGTGGTTGTCGGTGCCGCCGGTGACCAGCTTCGCGCCGCGGCGCAGCAGCCCGTCGGCGAGCGCCCGGGCGTTGTCCACGATCCGCTGCGCGTAGTCGGCGAAGTCGGGACGGCGGGCCTCGGCCAGCGCGACCGCCTTGGCGGCCATCACGTGCGGCAGCGGGCCGCCGAGCACCATCGGGCAGCCGCGGTCGACCTGGTCGGCCAGCTCCGGGCCGCAGAGCACCATGCCGCCGCGCGGGCCGCGCAGCGACTTGTGGGTGGTGGTGGTGACGATGTGCGCGTGCGGCACCGGGTCGAAGTCGCCGGTGAAGACCTTGCCGGCGACCAGGCCGGCGAAGTGCGCCATGTCGACCATGAAGGTGGCGCCGACCTCGTCGGCGATCTCCCGCATGATCCGGAAGTTGACCTTCCGGGGGTACGCCGAGTAGCCGGCCACCAGGATCAGCGGCTTGAACTCGCGGGCCGCCTCCCGCACCTGGTCGTAGTCGATCAGGCCGGTGGCCGGGTCGGTGCCGTAGCTGCGCTGGTCGAACATCTTGCCGGAGATGTTCGGGCGGAAGCCGTGGGTCAGGTGCCCGCCGGCGTCCAGCGACATGCCCAGCATCCGCTGGTTGCCCAGCTCGCGGCGCAGCGCGAACCAGTCCGCCTCGGTCAGCTCGTTGACCTGGCGCACCTGCGCCTTCTTCAGCGCGGGCGACTCCACCCGGTCGGCGAGGATCGCCCAGAAGGCGACCAGGTTGGCGTCGATGCCGGAGTGCGGCTGCACGTACGCGTGGGCCGCGCCGAACAGCTCCTTGGCGTGCTCGGCGGCGAGCGCCTCGACGGTGTCCACGTTCTGGCAGCCGGCGTAGAAGCGGCGGCCGATGGTGCCCTCGGCGTACTTGTCGCTGAACCAGTTGCCCATGGCCAGCAGGGTGGCCGGGGAGGCGTAGTTCTCGCTGGCGATGAGCTTGAGCGATTCGCGCTGGTCGGCCAGCTCCGCCCCGATGGCGTCCGCCACCCGCGGCTCGACGGCGCGGATCACCTCCAGCGCGCTGCGGAAGGCGGTGGATCCGGCGTTCGGCGACATGCGACCTCCTGATGACGTGCGGAAGGCCCAGGCGCTCGGCGTGCGTCCTCATGACGGGACCGCTTCCCGATGGTTCTCCATCCCCACGCGCCAGTCACGGCCCGGCCTGATCCTACCGGGTACGCCCGGCCCGGCCGCCGGGGTCACCCGGACATCCCCGGGGTGTCGCCCGGACCGGCCGGTCGCGGCGGCGGGGATTAGCCGCGGCGGAGGCGGGCAGGGCAAGATCGTCCCGGATCGGCTGAAGGCGGAGCAGCACCGGAAGATGGCCGAGCCCGGCTCCGGCGACTGACCGGTACGCAGGACGGCGGGACCCGGCCGAGGCCGGGTCCCGCCGTCGGGTGGTCGGTCCGGCTCAGGCGACGACGGCGTCCAGCGACTTCTTCAGCGCCTTGGGGGCGGTCGGGGTCTTCGGCGCCTTCGGGCGCAGGTCGATCATCCGCTGTCCGATCTCCTGGAGCTGGTTACGGCCGAGCGCGTCGCGGACCTTGGGGAACCACTCCTGCTCCTCCTCCTCGACGTGGTGCAGCACGTTCTCGATCAGCACCGTCGTCTTGGCGTTGTACCGCTCGTCGTCGGCGTCCATGGTGTACAGCTCGAAGCAGAGCACGTCGGCCACGTGGTGCTCCTCGTACGACTCGAGGATGTCGTCCTCGACGTCCGGCACCAGCTTGCGCACCTCGGGGTACATGACCTCGTTCTCGAGGTAGGTGTGCACGGTCAGCGCCTCGAGGATCTGGGTGACCAGCTTCTTCCGCTCGCTTGCCGGCCCCTCCTCGGCATCCTGGAACGCCTTGAACAGGCGGCGCATCTCCTTGTGGTCCTCTTTGAGCAGGACGATGGCATCGGTGGACACCGTTGACCTCCTAGAGTCGGCTGATGTCGCCCCGGTACCCCCGCCCCGACCTGGACAAACGGGTGGGGCCCGGCGACGCGTCGCCGGGCCCCACCGTGGTTGGCGCTACCGCTACCGCACCACGTTGTAGGCGTCGACCATGCCGGCGCCGTAGAACGAGTTACGCGCGCCGCCGCCGGAGCAGGTCGCGTCGTAGAGGTGCGGGTCGGTCGCCGAGATCAACGGGACCGGGTTGTAGACGCCCGCCGGGCAGGCCTGCGCCACCGACGTACGCTCCAGGAACGACGCCAGCTGGCCCGGGGTCATCCCCGGGTGCGCGGAGAGCGCCAGCGCCGCGACGCCGGTGGCGTGCGGGCCGGACATCGAGGTGCCCTGCTTGTATCCCCACCCGTTGGTCCGGGTGGCGGTGTTGAAGGTGGTGGACAGGATGGAGTCGCTGCTGGTCGAGCGCACACCCTGGGTCCGGAACCGGGTGTCGCCACCCGGCGCCGTCACGTCCACCACGCCCTGGCCGTAGGAGGAGTAGTAGCTCTTCTCCCCGGTCGGGCCGACCGCCGACACGGTCACCACGCCCGGCGCCTCGGCCGGCAGGTCGAGGCAGGCGTTGGTGAGGTTCTCGCGGTTCTCCGGCGTCCCGTTGTTCGGGCTGCCGGTGTCGGTGATCTTGTGGGCCAGGTCGTAGTTGGAGTTGCCCGCGGACGCCACGTTGAGCACGCCCTTGGACTGCGAGTAGCGGATCGCCCGCTGCACGGCCTGCCACACCGGCCGCTGCCGCGGGTCGTTCTTGCAGTTCAGCTCCCACGGGTCGATGTAGTAGCTGTTGTTGGTCAGCTGCATCCCGTGCTCGGCGGCCCAGACGAAGCCGCAGACCGCGGCCTCCGGGAAGATGTAGCCGTCGTCGTTGACCACCTTCACGGCGGCGACCTTGGCGCCCGGCGCGATGCCGGTCACGCCGACGCCGTTGACGGCGGCGGCGATGGTGCCGGCCACGTGGGTGCCGTGGTCGCTGGTGGTCGGGTTCCACGCCGCCTCGGTGGTGTCGGTGACACCGCCGATGCAGGACGTGCTCTTGTCCTTGGCGATCTGGGTCGCCAGGTCCGGGTGGCTGCTGGAGATGCCGCTGTCCAGCACGCCGACGACGACGTTCGGGCTGCCGTTGTTGACCGCGTGGGCCTGCGGCACGTGGATCATGTCCATGTCCCACTGCAGGCTGTAGAGCGGCTCCGTGGTCGGGTCGCCGGTGGCGGCGGCGACGTCGGCCGCGGTGGCCTCCACGGTCTCGCCCTCGTCGAGGGCGGTGCCCAGACCGGCGGTGGACGCGACCGATTCCACGCCGGCGCCCGCCACCTGGGTGGCGAAGGCCGGGTTGGTGGAGCGGACGACGAGCACGCCGATCTGGTCGTAGCTGGCCACGACGGTGCCCTTGGCGGCCGCCACGCGGGCGGCTGCCTTGCTGGTGTTGGCGCCCTGCGGGGCGAGGACCAGATACGAGGTGTCCGGTCCGGCGGCCGCCGCCGGAGCCAGCCCGCCGGTGACGGCGAGGCCGGCGCCGAGCGTCATCGCGGACGCGGCGGCCAGTGTCTTGCGACGGAGGTTCTTCACACAGACTCCCAGGGGGCCGATCTGGCCGGGCCCCACTGCCTGGTGGGCAGCGGGCCGGCGGAGAACAAGCAGGTCGCTTGCTCTCGGGCAATCAGCGTAGGGAGCGGGTGTGTTGTTACACACACCCGAACGGGCAGACCATAACCGTCAGACGGTGGCCAGCGTGTAGGGGATCTCGTCGAGCAGCTCACGGGCGAGAAAGCCGATCCGCCCATACCGGGGCACCAGGCGCTGCCCGCTCACCGCGTGCGCGAACGCGGCCCAGCAGGCGGCCTGCGCCGGCTCCGCGCCGCGGGAGAGCAGCCCGGCCAGCAGGCCGGCACGCACGTCGCCGCTGCCGGAGGTGCCGAGGCCGGCGTCGCCGCTCTCCTCCCGCCAGCCCTGCCCGTCCGGGGTGGCGATGTGGCCGTAGAGCGAGACCACCGCGTCGTACCGGCGGGCCACCTCGGCCGCCGCCGCGTCCAGATCGTCGCCGGGCTCGTCGCCGAGCAGGTGGCGCGCCTCGGTGAGGTTCGGGGTGAGCACCACCCGGCGGCCGGAGCCGACCAGCAGGTCCGGCTCGTGGCTGAGCGCGCCGAGGGCGTACGCGTCGAGCACCAGCGACGTCTCCGGCCGGGCCGCGCCGAGGACCAGGTGCAGCAGGCCGCCGGTGGCGTCGATGTCCTTGAGCCCGGGCCCGACGGTCACCACGTCCGCCTCGGCGACCAGCCCGTCGAGCAGGTCGCCCGGGTCACCGCGCACCGCGCCGTCGCCGGTCTCGGGCAGGCCGACGACGAGCGCCTCGGGCACCTGGATGCTCAGCGCGGCGGCGGTGGACTCGGCCGCGGCCAGTTGCAGCACCCCCGCACCGGCGCGCAACGCGGCGACCCCGGCCAGCAGCACCGCGCCGGGGGTGAACCGGGAGCCGCCGACCACCAGCACGGTGCCACGGGCCTCCTTCCCGCCGGTCGGCACGGGCAGCGTCCAGTCCCGCAGCAGCGCGGGCGTGATCACCTCAGACCGGTTCGGCATGGACCTCGTCCTCCCTGGTCGGCCGCGCGCCCTGCTGGTGCAGGTGGGCCACGTCGTTGAACACCTCCGGCGCCAGCCGGCCGGCCCGGTCGGCGGACCAGCCGGTCACCGAGCAGTTGGCGATGACGTGCTCCCGGGTGAGCGCCATCAGCTCGGCCTCGGTCAGCCCTTCGATGAGGTAGCGGAGCAGGAACACCAGCGCGTCGTGCCCGAAGAGCAGCACCCGGTGGCCGGCGTGGTCGCGGCGCAGGTCGCCGAGGAGCGCGCGTAGCCGCAGCGCCACGTCGGTCCACGACTCGCCACCCGGCGGCCGGTAGTAGAACTTGCCGAGCCGGGCGCGGCGCCGCGCCTCCTCCGGGTACCGGTGCCCGACGCCGTGCCCGGTGAGCCCGTCGAGGATGCCCAGCTCCCGGTCGCGCAGCCGCTCGTCCCGGCTCACCGGCACGTCCGTGCCGTGCAGGGCCAACTCGGCGGTCCGCACCGCCCGCAGGTACGGCGACACCACCGCCACGTCCGGGCGGCGGTCGGCGGGCAGCCCGGCCAGCCAGCGGCCGGTGGCCCGGGCCTGCTCCTCGCCGGTGGGGGAGAGCGGCACGTCCGCGTCCCGGTGGGTGAGGTCGATCAGCTCGGCGCCGGTGGCCTCGGCCGCGGTGGCCGCGACGTTCGCGGTGCTCTCCCCGTGCCGGATGATCCAGAGCCCTGCCAGTTCCGCCATGCGGCCTGCGGTACCCCCGGCCCACGGCGGGTAACCGTGCCGGCGGCCACCGTGCCGCGCCCGGGTCGGGACGCGGCCCGGCCCGGCCGGCGCGCGCCGGGGCGGGTCGGGCAGCCCCGGCCGGGCAGCGGCCCTCGGGACGGCTCGCGCGGGACGGCGCCGGTCGCATCGACGTGCGAAACTACCGATCAGGCAGGGACAGGTCGGTCGGGGGCGGCACGGATGACGGTGATCAGGGGTCTACGCGAGGCACTGGTGCTCTTCGTCGTCGCCGTGGCGCTGGTGGCGGCGATCGTCGGCGTGTGGGTCGCGGTCGACGGCGGGGAATTCGAGCACCGGCTCGGTGTGGCCTGCATGGTGGTCGGCGCGCTGATCGGGATGACCGGCGACCTGACGTTGAGCCGGATCGAGACGATGCCGGCCCGGAGCGTGTTCGGGCTGGCTCCGGAGCGGGAGGGGGCCGGCGACGGGCGGGTGCTCACCGGGGCCGGGATCTTCCTCTTCGTCGGGGTGCCGCTGATCGGCCTCGGGGCGCTGCTGGTCGCCTGACGACCTCCCCGCGCGCGGGCCCCCGGCGTCGTACGGTGTGAGGCGTGGCGACCACGGCGGCCGAGGAGATCCGGGTGGGGGAGCGGCTGGTCCGCGTCTCCAGCCCCGACAAGCCCTACTTTCCGGAACGCGGGCTGACCAAGCTGGACGTGGTCCGCTACTTCCTGGCCGTCGGCGACGGCATCCTGCGCGCCCTGCGAGACCGGCCGACCATGCTGGAGCGTTGGCCGCGCGGCGTCTTCGAGGGCGCCAAGGTCGCCACCCGGCAGACCAACAAGGGCGACGCGTTCTACCAGAAGCGACTGCCGGCGGGCGCGCCCGACTGGGTACGCACGGCGCACATCACCTTCCCGAGCGGCCGGACCGCCGACGAGGTGGCTCCGAGCGAGCTGGCCGTGGTGATCTGGGCGGCCAACCTGGGCACCCTGCGGTTCCACCCGTGGCCGGTGTCGAAGACCGACGTGGAGCACCCCGACCAGCTCCGCATCGACCTCGACCCGATGCCGGGCGTCGACTTCGCCCAGGTGGTGCCGGTGGCCCACGAGGTGCGGGCGTTCCTCGACGAGCTGGGGCTGGTGGGCTACCCGAAGACCACCGGCGGGCGGGGCATCCACGTCTACCTGTCGATCGAGCCGCGGTGGAGCTTCGGCGAGTGCCGGCGGGCGGTGCTGGCGCTGGGGCGGGAGGTGCAGCGCCGGCTGCCCGACCTGGTCACCACCACCTGGTGGCGGGACCAGCGGGACCGGCCGGTCTTCGTCGACTACAACCAGATGGCCCGGGACCACACGGTGACCTCGGCGTACTCGATCCGGCCCACCCCGCGCGCGCTGGTCTCCGCGCCGCTGGACTGGGCCGAGCTGGACGACGCCCGGCCGGAGGACTTCGACGTGCTGAGCCTGCCGGCCCGGTTCGCCGAGCGGGGTGACCCGCACGCCGGCCTCGACGACCGCCGGTTCTCCCTGGAGCCGCTGCTGGAGCTGGCCGACCGGGAGGGCCTGGAGGCCCCGCCGGAGCGCTGACCGCCGTCACTGCCAGGGGCTCTGCGTCCCGTCGTACTCCTCGAAGACCAGCCAGGTCCGGGTCGACAGCACCCCGGCGATGCTCTGCACCCGGTCCAGCACCACGTCGCGGAGGGTGGCGTTGTCCGGCGCCCGGACCAGGGCCAGCACGTCGTGCTCGCCGCTGAGCAGGGCGACGTGCTCGATGTAGCGCACCTGGGCCAGCTCGGCCGACACCTCGCGCCAGGTGTTCTGCTCGATGGTCAGCGCGATGTACGCCGAGGTGCCCAGCCCGGCCGGCTCCGGCGCCACCAGCGCCCGGAACCCGGCGATCACCCCGTCCCGCAGCAGCCGCTCCACCCGGGCGTACGCGTTGGTGCGCGAGACGTGCACCCGTTCGGCCAGCGTGCGGATGGAGAGCCGGCCGTCGCGGACGAGTTCGTGCAGGATCCGCCGGTCGACCTCGTCCAGCGGCCCGGCCGAACGTCCCGTTCCGGCCGTCGCGCCCGGTGTGGTGCCGGTCTCCTGGCTCATGACGGCCTCATCTCACTGCCATTCGTCCTGCGTTCATCCCGGATGTTGAGTCAATCATCCAACAGCAGGAGCATAGGGCCACCACACGTCCAGGAGGTCCCCGCCGTGACGACCACACCCCAGGCGGTCCGCAGGGCATCCCCCCGCACCCGCCGGCCGGCCACCCCGGCCGCCCCCGATCCGTCGGCCGGCCTGCTGCCGCACACCGAGCCGGTCCGCCTGCTCGACCCGGACGGCACCCCGCTGCCGGCCCGGGACGACTACCCGGAGCCGCCCGTCGAAGCGCTGCGGGAGATGTACCGGCGGATGGTCGTCGGCCGCCGCTTCGACGTGCAGGCCACCGCGCTGACCAAGCAGGGCCGGCTCGCCGTCTACCCGTCCTCCCGGGGCCAGGAGGCCTGCCAGGTCGGCGGCGTCCTGGCGCTGCACGACACCGACTGGGTCTTCCCCACCTACCGCGAGTCGATGGCGCTGACCGCCCGCGGCATCGACCCGGTCGAGGTGCTCACCCTGCTGCGCGGCGACTGGCACTGCGGGTACGACCCGGCCGCCGCGCACACCGCACCGCAGTGCACCCCGCTGGCGACCCAGTGCGTGCATGCCGCCGGCCTGGCGTACGGGGAGTCCTACCAGGGGCGCGACACCGTGGCGCTGGCCTTCATCGGCGACGGCGCGACCAGTGAGGGCGACTTCCACGAGGGGGTCAACTTCGCCGCCGTGTTCAAGGCCCCGGTGGTCTACTTCGTGCAGAACAACAAGTACGCGATCAGCGTGCCGCTGTCCCGGCAGACCGCCGCGCCGAGCCTGGCCTACAAGGGCGTCGGCTACGGCGTGCCCAGCGAGCAGGTCGACGGCAACGACCCGGTGGCCGTGCTCGCGGTGCTCACCCGGGCCGTCGCGCACGCCCGCGCCGGCAAGGGACCGTTCCTGGTCGAGGCGCACACCTACCGGATGGAACCGCACACCAACGCCGACGACCAGACCCGCTACCGGGACGCCGAGGAGGTCGAGGCGTGGCGGGACCGCGACCCGATCGCCCGGCTGGAGGCGTACCTGCGCAACCGGGGCGCGCTGGACGACGCCGCCGTCGCGGCGATCGCCGACGAGGCCGAGGCGTACGCCGCCGCGCTGCGCGACCGGATGAACGCCCAGCCGGCGGTGGACCCGCTCAGCCTCTTCGACCACGTGTACGCCGAGCCGACCCCGCAACTGGTCGAGCAGCGCGAGCAGGTCCGCGCCGAACTGGCCGCGGCCCGCGACGAGGAGGGGGACGCCTGATGGCCACCATGACCATGGCGAAGGCGCTCAACGCGGCGCTCGCCGACGCGATGCTCGACGACGAGCGGGTGGTGGTCTTCGGCGAGGACGTCGGCCAGCTCGGCGGCGTCTTCCGGATCACCGACGGGCTGCAGGCCCGGTTCGGCGACAAGCGCTGCTTCGACACCCCGCTCGCCGAGGCCGGCATCGTCGGCTTCGCCGTCGGCCTGGCCATGTCCGGGCTGCGGCCGGTGGTCGAGATGCAGTTCGACGCCTTCGCGTACCCGGCGTTCGAGCAGATCGCCTCGCACGTGGCGAAGCTGCGCAACCGCACCCGGGGCGCGTTGAGCGTGCCGATCGTCATCCGGGTCCCGTACGCCGGCGGCATCGGCGGCGTGGAGCACCACTGCGACTCGTCCGAGGCGTACTACGCGCACACCCCGGGCCTGAAGGTGGTCACCCCGGCCACCGTCGAGGACGCGTACTCGCTGCTGCGCGAGGCGATCGACGACCCGGACCCGGTCGTGTTCATGGAGCCCAAGAAGCTCTACTTCGCCAGCGCGGAGGCGGAGCTGCCGGCCCGGACCGCGCCGTTCGGCACGGCGGTCGTCCGCCGGCCCGGCACCGACGCCACCCTCGTCGCGTACGGGCCGGCCGTGCCGGTGGCGCTGGAGGCCGCCGAGGCGGCCCGCGAGGAGGGCTGGGACCTGGAGGTGGTCGATGTGCGCAGCATCGTGCCGTTCGACGACGCCACGGTCACCGCCTCGGTGCGCAGGACCGGCCGCTGCGTGGTGATCCAGGAGGCGCAGGGCTTCGCCGGGGTCGGCGCGGAGATCGCCGCCCGGGTGCAGGAGCGCTGCTTCCACGCCCTGCACGCCCCGGTGCTGCGGGTGTCCGGGCTGGACATCCCGTACCCGGCGCCGATGCTGGAGCACACCCACCTGCCGTCGGTCGACCGGGTGCTGGACACCGTGGCCCGGCTGCAGTGGGACGACCAGCCCGACGAGCGGTGGGTGGCGGCATGAGCGAACGCACCGAGCGGAGCGAGGGCCGTGAGCGCATGCCCGGTCAGCACGGCATGAGCGAACGCACCGAGCGGAGCGAGGGCCGTGAGCGCATGCCCGGCCGGCACGGCATGACCACCTCCGTCGGCACCCGGGACTTCCTGCTGCCCGACCTCGGGGAAGGGCTGAGCGAGGCGGAGATCGTCGAGTGGCGGGTCGCCGTCGGCGACGTGGTGACCGTGGACCAGACCGTCGTCGAGGTGGAGACCGCCAAGGCCGTCGTCGACGTGCCCTGCCCGTACGCCGGCCGGGTCGTCGCCCTGCACGGCGCGGCGGGTGAGGTCCGCCCGGTCGGCCAGCCGCTGATCACCATCGCCCCGCTCGACGGCGAGGCCGGGGACGATCCGCACGCCACCTACCGCGAGGAGGAGCGGGCCGGCTCCGGCAACGTCCTGATCGGGTACGGCACCGGCCACGGCGGCTCCGGACGGCGGCGGCGCCGCCCGCGGCTGGCGCTGGCGTCCGAGCCCGGCGCCGGCACGGCGGCCGGCGGCACCCGGGAGCAGCCGGCGCCGGCCGGCGTGGCCGCCCCGACCGCCGCGGCGGCCAACCGGCGGGACGCCACGGGCCGGCCGGCGGCGGGCGACGCCGGAGTGCCGGCCCAGGCCGGGCCGGCTGGGGCCGCGCTGGTCATCTCCCCGATCGTCCGGCGGCTCGCCCGGGAGCGCGGCGTCGACCTGGCGTCGCTGCGCGGCACCGGCCCGGGTGGAGTGATCCGCCGCGCCGACGTCGAGGCCGCGCTCGTCGCGCCGGCCGCGAGGCTGGCGGCCGTGCCGGACGCGCCCCCGGCGCACGTCGGGCTCGCCCCGGCCGCCGACGGGGACGTGGTCATCCCGCTCACCGGCATCCGCAAGGTGATCGCCGACAAGCTCTCCCGCAGCCGGCGGGAAATCCCCGAGGTGACCATCTGGGTCGACGTGGACGCGACCGGGCTGCTGGCCACCCGGGCCGCGATCAACGCCGCCACCCCGGACGCGCCGGTCAGCATCCTGGCCCTGCTGGCCCGGATCTGCCTCAGCGGGCTGCGGAGGTACCCGCAGCTCAACGCCCACGTCGACACCGAGGGCCAGCGCATCGTCCAGTCGGCCGGTGTGCACCTGGGCATCGCCGCGCAGACCGACCGGGGGCTGGTCGTCCCGGTGCTCCGCGACGCCCAGCGGCTGACCACCCGGGAGTTGGCCGCCGCCCTGGCCGAGACCACCGCCGCGGCCCGGGCCGGCACCCTGCCCCCGGCCCGGCTGACCGGCGGCACCTTCACTTTGAACAACTACGGGGTGTTCGGCGTGGACGGCTCCACCCCGATCATCAACCACCCCGAGGCGGCGCTGCTCGGTGTCGGGCGCATCGTGGACAAGCCGTGGGTGGTCGACGGGCAGTTGGCGGTCCGCAAGGTCACCCAGCTCAGCCTCACCTTCGACCATCGGGTCTGCGACGGCGGGGTGGCCGGCGGGTTCCTCCGCCACGTGGCGGACTGCGTCGAGCAGCCCGCCCTGCTGGTGGCGAACGTCTGAGCACGCGCACCCGGCCCCGGCGTCGCCGGGGCCGGGTGCCGTTTCTCCCCGCCCGGACCGGGAAAGCCGCACCCTTCGTCGAGGGGGAGGGCCGCGATGCCGTATCCGCACCTGTCCGCCGGCGGGGTCCGCACCTACCCGGTCGCCGGGGCGCCCCTGCTGGCCGACGCCCGCGAGCACGGACTGACCGGCGACGGCCGGACCAACGACCAGCCGGCCCTGGCCGCGCTGGTGGATCGGCTGGGCGACGCGTACGCCGCCGACGGGCGGGCCCGGATGATCTACTGCCCGCCCGGGGTGTACTCGATCCGGGACGCGGGCACGGTCTGGCGCAGCGGCGTCTCGCTGATCGGCGCCGGTCCCGGCGCCACCCGGTTCGTCCTCGGCAATCCGGGCAACCGGGCCGATCCGACGCCGCTGGCCTTCTACACCGCCGACCTGCACGGCGCGAGCCCGGAGCGGCACCTGGCGTACTGCACCTTCGCCGACTTCGAGATCGACGGCTCCGACGTGGCGACCGCCCAGTACAACCCGCTGGCCAAGGGCCTCGGCCTCCAGTTCGTCGTCCGTGGCCTGTTCCGCAACCTCTACATCCACCACACCGGGGCCACCGGACTGGGCTGCGACTTCCTCCAGGACTGCCTGATCGACGGGGTGCTGGTGGCCGGCTGCGGGCGGATGGACAACGGGACGGAGATGGGCGGCGCCGGGATCGGCATCGGCGTCGGCGGGTGGGGCAGCGTCGAGCGGGCCAACGTGGTCAACTGCTCGGCCGTCGGCAACGCCACCAGCGGCATCTTCTTCGAGCTGCCGATCGAGGGCGGCCTGCGGCCGCGCGGCATCCGGGTGATCGGCTGCCACGCCGAGGGCAACCGGTTCGGCATCTCCGACTGGGGCGCCAACGGCCTGATCGTGTCGGCCTGCACGATGAACGGGAACACCGACGCCGGCTTCCAGGTCTCCGCGAAGGGCACCACCGCGACGGCCGGTCGCGGCGGGCTGCTCAGCGACTGCGTGATCGACGCCAACCTGCGCGACGGGGTCAGCATCGGCAACACCCCCGGGCCGTACACGGTGCGGGGCAACCGGATCAGCGGCAACGGCCGCTACGGCTACCACCAGCGCAGCATGGGCGCCGAGCGGCACGCGTACGCCCGGGAGATGGTCATCGACGGCAACGACTTCTACGGCAACAGCCTGGACGCCATCCGCATCGACCAGCCCGTCCGGGACGCGATCATCACCGGCAACCGGATCCGGGCCAACGGCCGGCAGTGCGCCCCCGCCGGCGGCGGTCGGGGTGACTCCGTGCGGTACGACGAGAAGACGGTCGTCGACCGGGGCGCCAACTGGCCGGAGGACGGCCACCGGGGCAAGACGCTGCGGGTCGCGGACCGGGTGGCCGTGGTCGCCGCCAACGACGCCAACCAGCTGCACCTGGCCCCGAACCGGCCGGACGCGGCCACCGCCTGGAGCGGCGACACCCCGCCCGCGGGCTGCCCGTACGAGCTGCCCGCGCCGCCCGCGACCCGGGCCGGCATCACGATCAACGCGCCGATGGACTCGGCCACCATCCGGGGTAACCGGATCTGGGACAGCCACGACCCGACCACCCAGACGCACGGCATCTGGATCACCGAGCAGGGCAGCTGCGTGGACTGCCGGGTCGAGGAGAACGACCTGGCGGGCAACGGGCGAGGGCCGCTGCGGCTGGACACCCCGCCCATTGGCGGCCGGTGGGACCGCAACCACGGTGACGACGACTGGGCCTGAACCGGTCGTCGCGCCCCTGCCGGCGCAGCCGGTGCCGCCGGTGACGGACCACCCTTTCCGCGCCGCGAATTCCCGATTCGAGACGCCGGCGGCGAAAAGGAAGCAGGCTGTCCCAAGCAATTTCGCCGAATATGCCTCGGCCCTCCGTGAGCCGTACAGAATATGAGCCAGAGGGAGTGGAAATGGGGTGCGGAATATGGACGTGAGGCGCCGATTTGCGCTTCTGGCGGTAACCATCGCAGCCACACCGCTGGCCGTCGTCGGGTGCACCGCCGACCAGAAGTCCGCGGTGCACGGCGGGCACGCCCGGGCGGCGTCCGCGCCGTCGCTGGCGGTGAACCCGGCTGATCGGACGAAGAACGTGCCGATCAGCGCCGAGGTTGGGGCCACGGTCCGGGACGGAAAGATCACCGCGGTCAAACTGACCGACGACAAGGGGCGGGCGGTGCCCGCCGAGCCCCGCGAGGACGGGACGAGCTGGGTGCCGAGCCGCCCGCTGGAGAATTCGCGGACGTACACGGCGGAGGTGACCGCGACCGGTGATTCCGGGCGGACGACCACGCAGAAGACGACGTTCACGACAATGGCGAAACCGACCACCCGGCAGGCCGTCACCAGCGAATTGCTGTTCACCAGCAATCAGACATACGGTACGGCGATGCCGGTAGTCGTCACATTCGATCCGCCCATTCCGGAAGAGGCCAGGGCGGACGTGCAGCGCCGGTTGTTCGTGAAGACCGACCCGCCGCAGCCGGGCGCCTGGTCGTGGGAGTCCGACGGCAAGCAGGTCGAGTACCGGGCGCCGGACCACTGGAGGTCGGGCACGAAGATCAGTGTGCGGAGCGCACTGGCGGGGCTGCCGATCGGCAAGGACGCCATCGGCGACACCGACCACTCCGCGGCCTCGAAGATCGGCCGGCAGGTCAGCCTCGACATCGACAACGCCACCAAGCAGATGTCCGTGTTCCAGGACGGCAAGCTGCTGCGCAAGATCCCGGTCAGCCTCGGCAAACCGAGCACGCCGAGTTCCAGCGGGACCATGGTGATCATGGAGAAGTTCGACCGGACCACCTTCGACACCCGGGGCGAGCCGAACGGCGGCTACGTGGTCGACGTGGACGACGCGCAGCGGCTCACCTGGGGCGGTGAGTTCATCCACTCCGCGCCGTGGTCCGAGGGCGAACAGGGCTACAGCAACACGTCGCACGGGTGCGCCAACGTGTCGGCCGCCGCGGCCGACTGGCTGATGGGCATCACGCAGGTCGGCGACCAGGTGACCGTCAAGGGCACCGAGGTGAAGCTCGACCAGGGCAACGGCTTCACCGCCTGGAACGTCGGCTGGGACGAGTTCATCAAGGGCAGCGCGTTGCCGGTGCCGGCCGGGCTGCGGCCCACGCCCAGCGCCACGACGCACCCGGGCGCGGTGGCCGGCGGCTCGTCGCCCGCCCCGGCCCCGTCGAAGAGCATCGCCGGCGGCTGACGACCGGGGAGGAACGGCCAGGGGCCGGCCCGCCGTGACGGCGGGCCGGCCCGGGGTCGTCAGGTCAGGTCGACCCGGGCCACCCCGGTCGCCGTGAGGCTGCCCAGCCAGAGCTGCCCGCCGTGCTGCCGCACGCCGGTGACCATCGGGTACGCCCCGCTGGGCCCGTGCAGCGTGCGCAGCACCCGCCCGGCGCCGTCCACCAGCGCCACCAGCCCGTACCGGCGGGGTTTGGGCTGCACGGCGCCCGGCAGCAGCGCGACCAGCTGGCGTACCCGGGGGTGCGGCAGCAGCTTCTCCATGACCGGCAGGCGAGGGCTGGGCAGCGCGATCCAGTACGTCCCGTCGCCCACCGCCGAGACGTTGTCCGGGTACGCCGGCAGGTCGGTGAGCACCGTGGTCGCGCCGCCCGGCAGGTCGACCCGGAGCAACCGGTGGGTGGCGGTCTCCACCAGCATCAACGCCGACTCGTCCGGGGTCAGCGCCACCCCGTTGGGGAAGTAGAGCCCGTCGGTCACCACGTCGGTGCGCCCGGTGCGCCGGTCGTAGGCGAGCACCCGCCCGTTGGGCCGGTGCTCCAGCAGGTCCCGCTTCCAGTGGGAGAGCGGGAACCGGTCCGACGAGTCGGTGAAGTAGACCGTGCCGTCCCGGGCCACCGCGGCGTTGTCGGCCAGGTGCACCGGGGGCGCCGCGCCGGTCAGCTCGTGCACCGCCCCGTCCGGGGTGACCCGCAACAGCCCCCGGTACGCGTCGCAGACCAGCAGCCCGCCGTCGACCGGGTCCAGCTCGATGCCGAGCGGCCGGCCGCCGGTCTCGGCGAGCAGGGTGGGGCGGGTGCCGGCCGGCGCGTCCACCGGCCACCACCAGAGCCGGCCGTCCTCGTCGCCGCTGACCACCCGCCCGTCCGGGTCGATCAGCACGTCCTCCGGTCCGTGCGCGCCGTCCGGCAGCGGGAGCAGGTCGGCCCGGTCGAGCCGGACGTCGGTGGCCGCCCAGGGTCCGGCGAGCGGCGGGGGCACGGTGGCCGGCTCGCGGACCGGCCGGATCAGCCGGGGCGGGCGCTGGCGGGGAACGACCATCCGGCCATTCTTCCCCGCCGATGCCCGCGCCGGGCGGTCCCCGGCGGCGTGTCGCCGGGGACCGCCCGGGGGAGTGCTCAGGTCACCCGGCGGCGGACCTGCCACCGGCCGAAGCCGGCCAGCAGTCCGCTGAGCGTCAGGTAGATCCCCGACTCCAGGAACTGGAACACCCAGTAGCGGTGGTTCGGCTGGTACGACAGCACCACGTGCAGGTCGAGCCGGCCCAGGCAGACCGCCGTGTCGCCGAACGTGCCGGTGGCCCCGGTGGCCGGTGGGTCCTGGAAGCAGCGGTCGAACCGGTCGGCGGAGAGCGGCTTGCCGTCGGCGGTCAGCAGCTCGCTGACGTCGCTGACCCAGGCGTCCGGCACGGACAGCCCCTTCACCACCGGCGCTCCGGTGATGCTGCCCAGGCCGCGCGCCTCGTTGATCGCCGCCGCGGTCATCGGGCGGGACACCGTCACCGGCGGCATCAGGTGCGGCCGGAGCACGTTGGGCAGCACGAACTGCACGATCGCGAACGTCACCGCGGTCAGCGCCATCGCCGGCAGGGTCCGCCGGACCAGCAGGCCGATCACTGTGCCGAGGGTGAACGCGAAGGCCGCGTACGCCACCGGCGCCAGGTTCCGGGCGCCGAAGACGATGGTGCTGAACCGGTCCCCGGCGAGCCGGTCGACGGGGCTGGCCGCCCAGGTCAGCAGGGCACTGGCCAGGCCCGCGACGGCCATCGCGGCCAGCCCCACCACCAGCAGCTTGACGGTGAACCAGCGGGTCCGGGTGATGCTCTGGTTCCACACCAGCCGGTGCGTGCCCGCCTCCAGCTCCCGGGCGACCAGCGGCGCGCCCCAGAACATGCCCAGCGCGGCCGGCACCAGGGCGAGCAGCCCGGCCAGGTACAGCAGGGTGTTCTGGTACTCGCCGAGGAACTGGGCGAGGGCGCGTCCGCAGTCACCGCCCGAGTGGCAGCGGGACAGGTAGGCGTCGTGGCCCTGCCGCACGGCCAGGCCCAGATGCACCAGGTAGGCGGCGAGCAGGGCCAGCCCGCCCAGGCCGGCGAGCGCCGACGCCCGGAACTGCCGCCAGGTCAGCCAGGTCATCGCGGTGCCCCCAGCGGCGTGACCGGTCCGGCCGGCGTGCCGGCGGCCCGGCTCAGGTACGCCAGCACGAGCTCCTCGAGCCCCACCGGCTGCACCGGTCCCGGCAGCGGTCCGGCGCCCGGCGCGACGCGGACCAGCCACCGGTCGTCCGGGCCGGCCGGCTCCCGCCTCACCGGTTCCACCCCGGCCGGCAGCCGGTCCCGGGCGCCGCGCGGCGCGGCGAGCCAACCGTGCTGGGCGAGCAGGTCGGTGACGTCCCCGGCGAGCTGGACCCGGCCGCCGGCCAGCACCACCAGGTGGTCGCAGACCCGCGCCACGTCGCCGAGCAGGTGCGAGGAGAGCAGCGCGCTGGCCCCCAGCTCGCCGACGAACTCCATCAGGTGGTGCAGGAAGCCGTCCCGGGCGAGCGGGTCCAGGGCGGCGGCCGGCTCGTCGAGGATCAGCAGCTCGGGCCGCTTCGCGGCGGCGATGGTCAGGGCGAGCTGGGCGCGTTGCCCGCCGGAGAGCCGGCCGGCCCGCTGCGACCGGTTCAGCCCGACCTGGTCGACGCGCCGCGCCGCCAGGGCCGGGTCCCAGGACGGGTTGAGCCGGGCCCCCATCCGCAGGTGATCGCCCACGGTCAGGCCCGCGTACACCGGGGTGTCCTGGGCGACGTAGCCGACCCGGGCCAGGTGGGCCGCGTCGGCGGCGGGTCGGGCGCCGAGCACCCGCAGGGTGCCGGCGGTGGGGGTGATCAGTCCGCAGGCGAGTTGCAGCAGCGTGGACTTGCCGGCGCCGTTCGGCCCGACCAGGCCGATCACCCGACCGCGCGGGATCCGCAGGTCGCAGTGGTCCAGCGCGACCCGCTTGCCGTACCGCTTGGTCAGGCCCTCGGCGTGCAGCACCGGTGGGGAGGTCTCGTCAGTCATGCCCTGAGCCTGCGCGGGCGGGCGGGCCGCGCCATCGGCCTGCGGACCGGTTCCCGGCGTCGGCGACCCTCCTTTTGACCGGTTCGACCGGCGGCGCGATTGCCTAGCCTGGGCGGCATGGGTGAGACGGATCGGTGGGCCGCGGTGGCGCGGGTCGGGCTCGGCCTGGTCTTCGCGGCGGCGATCACGTTCCAGGCGGCCGCGTTGGCGGCGAGCTGGGGCGGGACGTACTGGTGGTTCGACTGCGGGGTCGGCGTGGTGGTGGCGTCGCTCGCCCTGGCCCGCCGGTGGCATCGGGGGTGGACGGCCGCCGCGGGCCTGGTGGTCGCGCTGGTCGCCGTCCTGGTCGCCGACCGGGCCGGGCTCCCGCACGAGCCGGGTCCGGCCGCCGCGCTGCCGTTGGCCGTGCTGGTCGGCTCGGCTGTCGCCGCGCTGCCGATCGCGGCGGCGGGTGCGGTCGCCGCGGGCGGGCTCGCGGTGGTGGTGGCCGCCGGGTGGTCCGCCGGCCTGACCGCGGTGACCTGGTGGAACCTGGTGGCCTGGCTGACCGCCGCCGGTGTCGGCGGCGCGTCGCGGGCGATCGCCGCCCGCCGCCGCGCCACCACCGAGCGGATCCGCCAGGACGAGCGCCTGGACCTGGCCCGGGAGCTGCACGACGTGGTCGCCCACCACATCACCGGGATCGTCGTGCAGGCCCAGGCGGCGCAGCTGGTCAGCGACCGCCGTCCGGAGCGGGCGCGCCAGTCCCTGCCCGGCATCGAGTCGGCCGGCGCCGAGGCGCTCGCCGCGATGCGTCGGCTGGTCGGCCTGCTCCGCGACGACTCGGACGGCGCACCGGCGTCGGCCGGCCCGGAACAGCTCGCCGAGCTGGTCGCCCGCTTCGAGCGGCACGGCGTGGCGGTGGCCCTGCGCGTGCCGGACGACGACCCGGGGTGGCCGCCGGAGGTGGCGGGCACCGTGTACCGGGTCGTCCGCGAGGCGCTGACCAACGTGGCCCGGCACGCGACGGGGGCGCGGAGCGTCGCGGTCACCGTGGCCGCGGCCCCCGGCTCGGTGACCGTCGAGGTGGTCGACGACGGACCGCCGGCCCGGGCCCGGCACCCCCGGCGCGGCTACGGTCTGATCGGGATGCGCGAGCGGGTCGAGGCCCTCGGCGGGACGCTCGCCGCCGGTCCCCGCCCGGGCGGCGGCTGGTCCGTCTCGGCCGTGCTGCCCGTGCCGGCCCGGGAACGCCGGTGACCATCCGGGTGCTGCTCGCCGACGACCAGGCGATGGTCCGGGGCGGCCTGCGGATGATCCTGGAGGACCAGCCGGACATCGAGGTGGTCGCCGAGGCCGTCGACGGGGTCGACGCCGTGGCGCAGGCCCGGCGGCTGCGCCCGGACGTCTGCCTGGTCGACATTCGGATGCCCCGCCTCGACGGCCTCCAGGTGACCCGGGCGCTGGCCGGGCCGGGCGTGCCCGACCCGCTGCGGGTCGTCGTGGTGACCACCTTCGACCTGGACGAGTACGTCTACGGCGCGCTGCGCGGCGGCGCGGTCGGCTTCATCCTCAAGGACGCCGGCCCGGCCCTGCTGGTCGAGGCGGTACGCGCCGCCGACAACGGCGACGCGCTGGTGTCCCCGTCGCTGACCCTGCGACTGCTGCGGCACCTGAACCCGCCGGCGGAGCCGGCCGGCGACCGGTTCCAGCCGGCGCTGTCGGCCCGGGAGCTGGAGGTGGTCCGGGCGATCGCCCGGGGCCGGACCAACCAGGAGATCGCCGCGGAGCTGTTCATCTCGCTGAGCACGGTGAAGAGCCACCTCTCCGGCATCCTGCAGAAGCTGGGTGCGCGTAACCGGGTGGAGATCGCGGCCTGGGCCTGGGCGCACCGGCTCGTGGACGGCGCCTGAGGGTTTCCCCGGAGGAGGTCGGGGTCGCACCCGGTACCTTCCCGGATCCCGCCCCGCGGGCGGCCGGAAACGTCGGTGCCGCGGGATAGGTTTCCGGCATGAGGCAGCGCGGCGACCGGTTCCACGTCGAGATCAGCGTGACCGACCAGGCGGTGGACGTCCGGCCGGTCGGTGAGATCGACATCGCTACCGTGGGGTCGTTCCGGGCGGCGCTCTGGGCGGCCCCGGCCCGGCCCGTGCTGCGGGTGGAGCTGTCCGGCGTGCGGCTGCTCTCCGCCTCCGGGGTGCGCGCGCTGGTCGCCGCCCACCTGCGGGTCCGGGCCCGGGGCGGCGAGCTGGTGCTGGTCGATCCCGATCCGGTGGTGGCCCGGGTGCTGCGGGCCACCGGCCTGCACCGGGTGATGGTGGTGCGCGAGTCGGCCCGGCTGGGCGAGCTGGTCCCGGCCTGACCGGCCGGCGGCGGGGAGCCGCCGCGCGAGGCACCGGGCGGCCGGCGGCGGGACGCCGCCGGCCCCGGCGTGCCTCGGCTCGCTCAGCGGACGCCGAGCAGGTCCACCACGAAGACCAGGGTCTCGTTCGGCTTGATCAGCCCGCCGGCGCCCTGGGCGCCGTAGCCCAGGTGCGGCGGGATGGTCAGCCGGCGCCGGCCGCCGACCTTCATGCCGACCACGCCCTGGTCCCAGCCGGCGATGACCTGGCCGCCGCCGAGCGGGAACTCGAACGTCTCGCCCCGGTTCCACGACGCGTCGAACTCGCGGCCGGTGGAGTGGGCCACGCCGACGTAGTGCACGCTGGCCAGCTGGCCGGGGCGGGCCTCCGGGCCGTCGCCGACCGTGATGTCCTCGATGACGAGATCGGCGGGCGGGGCGCCCTCGATCGGGCCAACCTCGGGCTTGTCCATGAACGGGTCTCCTCGGTGCTGACGGTGCGGTCACCGTCGATCCTGCCCGATCGCGTCCGGCCGATACGCGACGGTCCCCGCCGCGGCGTGGCGGCGGGGACCGGTGACGGCATGAGATGGCGGGCGCCGCCTCTCGGCGACGCCCGCCCGGTGGGAACTGCGCTCGGTGTGGTCACTTCAGCCAGGGCAGCCGCTGGACGATGGGGAGCTTCGCCCACACCTTGCCGAGGCCGAGGGTGTTGCCGGCGCCGACCAGGGCCAGGACCGCGAGCACACCGGCGTAGATGAGGTGGTCGTCCATGAAGGGGTTGTTCTCGGGGGGCAGGACGGCCGTCCACATCATGACCAGCAGGAGCCCGCCGGCGACCGCGGCGATCCGGGTGCCGATGCCGAGCATCAGGGCCACGCCGATGCCGAGCAGGCCGAGCATGAACAGCCAGTCCGCCCAGGCCGCGCCGGCGATTTCGTTGTAGAAGCCCTTGAACGGGCCGGCCGCGCCGAAGGCCAGGAAGCCCTTGGTGGGGCTGCCCCCGTTGATCCAGGCGGCCTTCGCGGCGGTCTCGTGGCCGAGGCCGAACATCTTGTCCAGGAAGGCCCAGAGGAAGGTCCAGCCCAGCGCGATCCGGAGTCCGGCGTAGACGTACCGGGTGGCCTTCTGCGCGGTGGTCTCGGCGTGCCGGGTGGTCTTGGCCGCCGGGGCGATGGTGTTGGTGTTGGCGTTGGCGGTGATCCGCTCGATCGTCGCGGTCATGGTGTCCACGTCCCTTCTCTGCTTCGCACCGCTCTTCCCGGTGGCATCTCTATTCCATCGCTGCCGCGCCGTTCGGAGCAGGGCCGACGGGCCGCTCCCGACCGGGACCTTGGACCCCTTGCCGCCCGGTCCGGTCGGCCCGTGCCGCCCCGGCCGGCCGCCTCTGACCGGCGGGCGCCGGCCGGCCTAGCGTCGCGAGTGGAAGCCCCGGCCGAGGAGGTTCGTGATGAGGACATGGCAGGTGGACGACGTGATGACCAGGGACGTCGCGACGGCGCGGGAGGAAACCCCCTACCGCAAGATCGTCGACGTGCTGATCCGGCGTGGCATCAGCGCCGTGCCCGTGGTGGACTCGTTCGGCCGGGTGCTGGGCGTGGTCTCCGAGGCCGACCTGCTGCACCGGGTGGAGCGCGCGGGTCACCCGGACGAGCGCCGGGTCTTCGAGGGACGGCGCCGGCGCACCGCCCGGGAGAAGGCAGGCGCGCTGGTCGCCAAGGACCTGATGACCAGCCCGGCGGTGACCACCACGGCGCGGGCCTCGCTGCCGGCGGCGGCCCGGCTGATGGACCGTGAGGTGGTCAAGCGGCTGCCGGTGCTGGACGACCTGGGCCGGCTGGTGGGCATCGTGACCCGCAGCGACCTGCTCCGGGTGCACCTGCGCACCGACGCGGAGATCCGCGAGGACGTGGTGCAGGAGGTGCTGCGCCGGGTGCTCGCCGTCCGGGACGGCCTGGTCACCGTCCAGGTCCGCGACGGCGAGGTCACCCTCGACGGCCGGCTGGACCGGCGCAGCGCCGTCGAACTCGCCGGGCGGCTCGCCGCCCACGTCGGCGGTGTGGTCCAGGTGCACAACGCGATCGGGTACGACGTGGACGACACCACCCTGCGCGAGCTGGACCCGGTGCACGCCACGCCGATCGCCTGAGCCGGCGTCCGGGGCGGGCGGGACGTCCCGCCCCGGGTCACGCCGCCCCGGTCAGCTGGGCCGCCAGCAGCCGGGGCGCCGCGGCGAGCGACGGCCCGTACCAGGTCAGGTGGCGGCCGGAGATCAGCGCGGCCGGCACGCCCGGAAAGGCCTCCGGCCCGTCCCCGGCGGTGAACCGGTACGGCTCGTCCGGCAGCACCACCAGGTCGGGCCGCCGGGCCCGCAGCTCGGCCAGGCTCGGGCGCGGGTACCGCTCGTCGTGCCCCGCCCACTGGTTGGCGACGCCGAGGCGGCGCAGCACGTCCCCGGCGAACGTGTCCCGGCCGAGCACCACCCAGGGCCGCCGCCACACCGGCACCACGGCGGCGCGCGGCGCCACCGGTACGGGCAGCTCCGCCCAGGCGCGGCGGGCCACGCGCAGCCACTCCGGTTCGGTGGGTACGCCCAGCGCGGCGACCAGCTCGCCGAGCTGGGTGAGCGCCTCGGGCACAGTACGCGGAAAGGTGACCCGCACCGGCACGCCGGCCGCCGCGAGGGCGTCCGCGTCGGTGCGCCGGTTCTCCTCCTCGTTGAGCAGCACCAGATCGGGCCGCAGGGCCAGCACCCGGTCCAGGTCCGGGTACTTGCTGCCGCCGACCCGGGCGACGTCGAGCCCGGCCGGATGGGTGCACCAGTCGGTGGCGCCGACCAGCACCTCCGGGCAGGTCAGCGCGACCGCCTCGGTCAATGACGGCACCAGCGACACCACCCGCACGACCGCTCCCTCGCTCGGCTGCGCCCATCCTCGCGTACCGGCTCCGGCGGTGGTGCTCGGGGCGCCGGCGCTCAGCGGGCGGACTCGTCGAGCAGCGCGGTGACGTCCAGGTGCGCGGGGCGGCAGCCCACCGTCGCCGCGAAGCGCCGCACGGCGGCGTCGACGTGGTCGCGGACGGCGGCCAGTTCCGCGTATGGGGCCAGCCGCACCTCGACCCAGACGTCCGGCCGGGCCACCGGTCCGGTGAGCACCACCCGGGCGTGCCGCGCCCCGGGCGCCCGCAGCAGGTCCCGTTCCAGCGCGCCGGTCAGCACGGCACCCGCCACCCGGGTCCGCCCGCCGCCGTCCGCCGGCTGCGCCAGGGTGCCGTCCAACCGGTCGGGCACCCGCAGGGCGGCGACCAGCAGCCGCCGCCCGGCCAGGGCCAGCAGCAGCCCGCCGACCGTCACCGCCAGCGCGCTCCACGGCGTACCGGCCCGCCACCAGCGCAGCAGGGCGGCGCCGAGCAGCGGCGCGTCCCCGCCGGCGCCCACCGCGAGGGCGGCCCCGCCGCCGGCCACCAGCAGCAGGGCGAGCGCCGTCCAGAGCAGCCGGTGCGCGGCGTTGCTCACGTCGCCCGCCGGGACGGCACGAGCCGGACCTCGATCCGGCCGGGACCCGGCGCGGCCAGCCGTTCGAGTTCCCGGCGCAGGGCGAACTCGACGTCGGCACGGGCCGCCGGGTCGCCGGTCGCGGTGACCCGGGGCCGCCAGGCTTCGCCACGCCGGCGCACCCGCACCCGCGCCCGCCGGATGCTCGGCACCGACCGGACCGTCCGGGCCAGCCGCCGCTCCACGTCGCGGCGGTGCAGGTGCCAGCCGTCGTGGCCGGCGGCCGGCAGCCGGACCGGACGCCACCGGCGCAGCTGGGCGGCGAGCACCACCAGGCCGAGCAGGGCCAGGCCGGCGGCGACGGCGCGTACCGGCGGGTCCTGCCACCGTGCCCCGGTCAGCGGGGCGGACCAGCGGCCGAGCAGCGGGCCGGGACGGCCCAGTGCCGCGAGCAGCCCTTCGACGGCGACCAGCACCCCGCCGACGAGCAGGGCGACGGCGAGCAGCAGGGTGGCGATCCGGTTGACGGTACGCACGTCAGCCCCCGGCCGTCGGGCGGGCGGTCCGGTCGCCCGCCGTCCTGCGGTGCTCGCCGGGCAGCCGCAGGTCCACCACGGTGACGGTGACGGACTCGACGGTGAGTCCGGTGCCCGCCTCGACCCGGTCCGCGATCCGTCGGCGTACCGCCTCGGCGACCGCCGGCAGGTGCGCGCCGTGGTCCACCACGAGATCGAGATCGACGCGGGCCACGTTCCCGGCCACCCGGACGGTCGCGGCCGGCGCGGAGGCGGCCGGCGTACGGGCCGCCGCGTCCTCGGCGAGGCGGGCGATCCGCCGTTCGGCCCAGCGGGCGGCGGGCGCGGCTCGGGCGCGCGCGGGTGCGTCGCCGCGCCGGGGCAGGGTGCCGGTCATCCGGGCGCCCGGCTCAGCGGCGCCGGCCCGCGGTCACCCGGTCGGCGAGGCCGGGGACGGTGACGTCGCCGTCGACGAGCCGGACCAGCAGCCAGCCGACCAACCCGGCCAGCGTGGCGGCCGCGGCGGCGCCGGGCCCGCCCAGCGCCCAGACCGCGACCAGGAGGAACCCGGCGAGGAACCCGAACTGCTGGCGCGTCATGTCCGCCTCCGCTCCACCGACCGACCGGACCGGCGGGGGCGTACCCGTTTCCGCGCCGGGCAGTCGTGGCGGGCTCCTCCTGAGGACCGGGCGCCACCGGCGGGCGCCCGGGGGACGGCGCCGAACGGACCCGGGCGGCGCGCCGCCCGGTTCGTCGCCCGCGCCGGCCGCCGCCTGCCGTTCGTCCGGTTCGGGCAGGACCTAGACTCGCTCCGGTCGACCGACCGACGGATGGATCTGGCGAAGATGACGAGTACCCGCACCGAGGCGGCCTCCTGGCTGCGTGCGGTCACGGCCGCGGGCCCGACCTCGTCCACCCGCTCCGGTCTGGTCGTCCACCCCGCCCGCCGGCTCAGCGAGCTGGTGCAGGGCCGACCTCCGGGCATCACCGGCCACCAGTGGAGCACCGCCATCCGCGAACTCCTCGACCAGGTGGTCTGCGGGGCCGACACCGGATGGCCGCTGTTCGCCGTCGCGTTCGCCCCGCCGGCGGAGCCCGGCTCGCCGGCCCGGCGGGCCGAGCGGCTGACCGGCACGGTCTGTGCGGCCGTCGGCCTGCCGTTGCTGCGGGTCGAGTCGGCCACCCTGCGCGGCGCGGACCACGGGCGCCGCCTCGTCGAGTACGTCATCGACGCGCGGGCCTACGCGGCCGGCACCGGCCCGGACGGCGGCGACGCGGTGGGCTTCCGGGACATCCTGGGCCGGTTGCCCGACGGCCGCCGTGGTCCGGTCAACGACCTGGGCGCGCTGGCCCGGGCGGCGGCCGTCGCCGGGTACGTGGACCGTGCCCTCGCCGACCCGATCCTGCGCGGGCTGCACGTGCGCTGGACCGGCGGCCCCGCCGAGGGATGGGGCTGGGTCGAGGTGCGGCCCGGCCGGTGCCTGGTGGAGCGGGTCCGGCTCGACGTCGGGCGGTTCTCCTGCGGGATCGACCCGGGTCGGCTCGCCGAGGACCTGGCCGCGCTGGCGGTGGGGGAGCGGCTGCGTGACCTCGCGGCCGGGGAACCGCCGCTGGTGGCGCGCGACGAGGTGCGCCGCGAGATCCGGGGGCTGGCCGCCCGGCGGGACGAGGCCGACGGCGGCTTCGCCTTCGACCACCTCTACGCCGACTGAGGTCCCGGCCCGGTCCGGGACCGGACGGACTTCGCCGAAAAATCTCCCGATCGCCGGTTGAACCATCGCCGCCGTCGCTCCGTACCTAAGCGGGAATGGACGAGATCTTCCCGACCGCGCGGCACAGGCGCGGTGACGGTGCGGAAAGGGCATCGTCGCTCATCGACGTGCAACCGGAACGTCGCAGTGATCCTCACCCCGAATTCCGTCGGTCCGCCAGGGTCACGAATCAGCTACCGGATCGAGAAGGAGAGCAATTCGATGCGCAGGTCCACACGGGCGCGCCGGTCATCCGGTAACGCGCGGAGCAAGCGGCTGCTGGCCGTGGTCGGCACGCTCGCGGTCTTCGGCGGAATCGTCGCCGTCACCCAGATCTCGTCCGCCCAGGACCGGCGGACGAACCTCCGGTCGGCCTCGGCGTCGTGCACCGCCCCGAGCCCGGGCTCCACCGCGCCGGGCCAGCAGGGCAGCACCACCCGTACCTGGCAGAACGGCCGCTGGGTCCGCAACCACTGGGGTGACGGGCAGATGTCGGTCGCCGAGTGCCAGCAGACCAAGGGGGGCGGCGCGGGCGCCGGTACTCCGACGGTGGCCTGCCCGGACGTCCGCGCCAAGCTGCCCGAGGTGCCCGCCCAGGCGCGCGCCGAGGTGGACCGCAACCTGGCGCTGCTGGACAGCCAGATCGCCGACGCCAACCGGCGGCTCGCGGCGAACGCCCGCAACGGCGGCGACGTCATCAACAACACCATCCTGCGGCCCCTCGCCGACCGGCGGACGGCGACCCTCAACCGGATCGCCACGGCGATCGGCCGGGTCGCCCAGCGCCCGCAGGGACTGGACCAGCTCGCCCAGTGCGCCATCGCGGACAACGCCCAGAACGGTGGCCAGAATGGCGGCCAGACGGGTGGCCAGAACGGCGGTCAGCCGGGTGGCAACAATGGCGGCGGCCAGAACGGCGGCGGCAACAACGGGCTGGAGGTTCTGGCCAAGGACTGCGCCAACAGCCAACTCGAGGCGCACAACGGTTTCCAGGCCGGGAACCGCTGCGTGAGCACCGCGTTCGGTGAGGTCGGCGCGGCGGAGAACAATCCCTCGCTGCTCATCACCCAGTTCCCGAACCGGGTCCAGCGCAACCAGCCGTTCACGCTCCGGGTCACCACCCGCAACCTGATCCGCGACCGGTTCCTTGCCGCCGGCCAGGGCGGCTACTACCTGGAGAGCTCGCTGCTCAACGACCAGGGCCTGGTGCGCGGCCACTTCCACACCGCCTGCCGGATGCTGAGCAGCACCCGCCAGCCCCCGAACCCGCAGGACGTGCCGGCGTTCTTCGTGGCCACCGAGGACGGCCGGGGCAGCGACCAGGCGGACGACGTGCTCATCCAGGTGCCCGGCCTGGCCCAGGCCGGGATCGCCCAGTGCGCGGTCTGGGCCGGTGACGGCTCGCACCGCATTCCGATGATGGAGCGGGCCAACCAGACCCCCGCCATCGACGTGGTGCGGATCCGGGTCAACTGACCTGGCACGACGGCCGGGGCCGTCCGGGCGAGACCCGGACGGCCCCGGCCGCGCCGTTGCCGGTGCCCGCCGGAGACCGCCCGCCGGTGCCGGTCCCGCCGCCGGGCACAAATTGTCGGGTGGCCGGAAAGCCGACGGGGCCACGCCGATTTCTCAGCGTGACCCCGGGACGCCCGACGGTGAGCCGGGACCTCAGCGGTTCTTGTACGCCTCCACCACGGAGACCGGGATCCGGCCCCGCTCGGAAATCTCGTAGCCGTTCTTGACGGCCCATTCCCGGATGGCGCGGTTCTGCTCGCGATCCATTCCGGAGGTGGCGGAGGTGGCCCGGCGGGTCGCCCGCCCGGTCTCCACCGGCCCGCGCCCGATCCGCCGGCCAGCGTTGATGTACGGGTCCAGGGCCTTGCGCAGGACCCCGGCGTTCTCGTCCGAGACGTCGATCGTGTACGCCACGCCGTCCAGGCTGAACTCGACGGTCCGGTCGGCCTTTCCGCCGTCCAGGTCGTCGGTCAGAACGGTGATTACTTTCCTTGCCATCGCCATTACTCCCTGTGTCGGGCGGGGTGTGAGTACGAGTTTGACGTATCTCGCGGCGAATTCGCAACAATACTTGCCGTTCGCCATTCGGCGGGTCGGCATATCCGTCGGCCGAATCGTGCCGCGCCATGCGGGGCGGGGCTCCGGAGCCGGGGGTGGAGCGTGGCGTGGGTCACAGCCAGGAACAAGGGGAACGCTTTGTTACTTGAGTCTGACACGCTCAACCCAACGTGATAGCAGGTGTTCGATGGCAACTCTTCCGGTACTGCCCCTGACCGACGCCGTCCTGCTGCCCGGCATGGTCATCCCGGTGACCCTCGACCCGACCACCCAGGCCGCGGTCGACGCGGCCCGCGCCACCGGCGACAAGACGCTGCTGGCCGTGCCCCGCCTCGACGGCGAGTACGGCTCCGTCGGCGTGGTCGCCACCATCGAGAAGGTGGGCCGGCTGCCCAGCGGCGAACCCGCCGCCGTGGTCCGCGGCCTCACCCGGGCCCGGATCGGCTCCGGCGTGCCCGGACCGGGCGCCGCCCTCTGGGTGGAGGCCACCGCGCTCGACGAACCCGCCCCGGCTGGCAAGGCCCGGGAACTCGCCCGCGAGTACCGCGCGCTGATGACCTCGGTCCTCCAGCAGCGCGGCGCCTGGCAGGTCATCGACGCGATGGAGCGGATGACCGACCTCTCCGAGCTGGCCGACGCGGCCGGCTACGCGCCCTGGCTCAGCCTGGCGCAGAAGACCGAACTGCTCGCCGCCCCGGACGTCACCGCCCGGCTCGAGCTGCTGGTCGGCTGGGTGAAGGACCACCTCGCTGAGCAGGAGGTGACCGAGCAGATCAACAGCGACGTCCGCGAGGGGCTGGAGAAGTCCCAGCGGGAATTCCTGCTCCGCCAGCAGCTCGCCGCCATCCGCAAGGAACTCGGCGAGGACGAGCCCGACGGCTCCGCCGACTACCGGTCCCGGGTGGAGTCCGCCGACCTGCCGGAGAAGGTCCGCGAGGCGGCCCTGCGCGAGGTCGGCAAGCTCGAGCGGGCCAGCGACGCCTCCCCGGAGGCGGGCTGGATCCGTACCTGGCTGGACACCGTCCTCGAGATGCCGTGGAACACGCGTACCGAGGACAACACCGACCTGGCGGCGGCGCGCGCGGTGCTCGACGCGGACCACGCCGGCCTCGCCGACGTGAAGGACCGCATCCTGGAGTACCTGGCGGTGCGCAACCGGCGCGCCGAGCGCAACCTCGGCGTGGTCGGCGGCCGCGGCTCCGGAGCGGTGCTCGCCCTCGCCGGCCCGCCCGGCGTCGGCAAGACCAGCCTCGGCGAGTCGGTGGCCCGCGCGCTCGGCCGCACCTTCGTCCGGGTCTCCCTCGGCGGCGTCCGGGACGAGGCCGAGATCCGTGGCCACCGCCGCACGTACGTCGGCGCGCTGCCCGGCCGGATCGTCCGCGCCCTGCGCGAGGCCGGTTCGATGAACCCGGTCGTGCTCCTCGACGAGGTCGACAAGCTGGCCGTCGGCTACGCCGGCGACCCGGCCGCGGCCCTGCTGGAGGTGCTCGACCCGGCCCAGAACCACACCTTCCGGGACCACTACCTGGAGGTCGACCTCGACCTGTCCGACGTGCTCTTCCTGGCCACCGCCAACGTGGTGGAGACCATCCCCGGCCCGCTGCTGGACCGGATGGAGCTGGTCACCCTGGACGGCTACACCGAGGACGAGAAGGTCGCCATCGCCCGCGACCACCTGCTGCCGCGCCAGCGGGAGCGGGCCGGGTTGACCGCCGACGAGGTGACCGTCGCCGACGAGGCCCTCGCGCTGATCGCCGGCGAGTACACCCGGGAGGCCGGCGTCCGGCAGCTCGAACGGGCCCTCGCCAAGATCCTCCGCAAGGTCGCCGTCGCGCTGGCGTCCGACCCGGCGCCGGTCCGGGTGGACGGGAACAACCTGGCCCGCTACCTGGGCCGGCCCAAGTTCACCCCGGAGTCGGCGGAGCGGACCGCGGTGCCCGGCGTGGCCACCGGCCTGGCCGTCACCGGCGCCGGCGGCGACGTGCTCTTCATCGAGGCCACCAGCATGGAGGGCGAGCCGGGGCTGACCCTGACCGGCCAGCTCGGCGACGTGATGAAGGAGTCCGCGCACATCGCGCTGTCGTACCTGCGCTCCAACGGGCGACGCCTCGGCATCGACCCGAACGCCCTGGCCGGGCGGCGGATCCACGTGCACTTCCCGGCGGGCGCGGTGCCCAAGGACGGCCCGAGCGCCGGCATCACCATGGTCACGGCGCTGGCCTCGCTGGCGACCGGCCGGCCGGTCCGCCCGGAGTTCGGGATGACCGGCGAGGTGACCCTCTCCGGCCGGGTGCTGCCGATCGGTGGCGTGAAGCAGAAGCTGCTCGCCGCCCACCGGGCCGGCCTGACCGAGGTGATCATCCCGAAGCGCAACGAGCCGGACCTGGACGACCTGCCCGCCGAGGTCCGCGAGGCGCTGACCATCCACACCCTCGCCGACGTGGCCGACGTGCTCGCCCTGGCGTTGCGCCCGGCCGACGTCGACGCGCAGGCCCTCGGCGGCCAGCCGCTCGCCGCGGCCTGACCGGACGGCGGGACCCCGGTGACCCACCGGGGTCCCGCCGCCGTCGGGTCCGGGCCCCGTCCGGCGCGTCGCCGCGGCGCGCGGCACGCCGGCCGGAGGGTCGCGATCGCCGCCGGGGCCGGCATACTGGCCGGCGTACGGTCGGGACCCCGGCGGAGGCCGCGCGGAGGGAGGCAGCTCAGGTGGCGCACAGGGCAGGCGACGGGGGCGCACCGGCACGCGACACCGCGGACCTCGGTGACCTGCTGGGTCGGGAGCTGAGTACGGCCGTGGTGCTGTTCCACGAGGCGGTCGCCGCCAGGCGCGGCCTGACGGCCACCGAGAACAAGGCGCTGGACCTGCTGGCCCGGCGCGGCCCGCTCACCTCGGGTGAGCTGGCCCGCCAGCTCGGGCTGACCCCGGGCGCGGTCACCGGCCTGGTGGACCGGCTGGCCCGCGCCGGGTACGCGCGGCGCGTTCCGGACGCCGCCGACCGGCGCAAGACCTTCGTGGTCGCCGAGGTGGAGCGGCTCGACGCCGAGCTGGGGCCGGTCTTCGCGCCGATGCGGGCGGCGATCACCGACCTGACGAGCGGCTACACCGCGGCGGAGCGGGCCACCGTCGCGCACTTCGTCCGCCACGTGGTGGCCATCCTCGAGGAGCAGACCGCCCGGGTCACCGCCGCGTCCACCGACGGCACCTGAGAAAAGTCTTTCAGCGTGCTAAACTGTTTAGCATGCTGAAAGAATCTGCTGACGCCGACGTCCGGCGCACCCTGTCCCGGGTCGCCGACGCCTGGGGCGAGGGCGACCCCGAGGGGTACGCGGCCCTGTTCACCGAGGACGCCGACTACACCGCCTTCGACGGCACCCGGATGCCCGGCCGGCGGGCGATCGCCGACGGCCACCGGGCGCTGTTCGCGGGCATCATGCGCGGCTCACGGATGACCATGCGGGAGCCGCGCATCCGATTCGTCACCCCCGACGTCGCCGTCGTGTCCGCGTTGGGCGGGATCATCATGCGCTGGCAGCGGGGCCGGACCGAATCGTCGGCCAAGCGGCTGTCGGCGGTCACGTTCGTCCTCGTCCGGCAGGGGGACCGGTGGCCCGTGACGGCCTTCCAGAACACCCGGTACCGCCCGTGGTCGCGCAGCCTCATGGGACGGCTGATGACCCGCACGGCGGGTACCCGGGGCGGATGAGGGCAGCCGCGGCGGGTGCGCGGACCGGATGAGGGCACGCTCGGCGACCCCGGACGGGTCGGCGCGCCCGCGCCCGAGCGGCCGCGACCGGGCGCGGTCAGCGGCGGCCGCGGCGGGCGGCGTCGAACGGGCGCTCGCCGCGGTCATCGCCGCCGCTCCCGTCGCGGTCCATCCGGACCGTCGCCTTGCGGCCCTTGATGGTGCTGCCGCGCAACCCCCGGATCACCTCGTCGGCCAGCGCGGACGGCACCTCCACCAGGGAGAACCGGTCGGCGATCTCGATCGAGCCGATGTCCCGGCCACTGACCCGGGTCTCCCCGGTGATCGCCCCGACCAGATCCTGCGGCCGGACCCCGGCACGCCGGCCCAGCCCGATGAAGACCTGCGTGGTGCCGCCCGGGCGGGAGCGGCCGTCGCCGCGCCGGTCGTACCCGGTCCGGGTCTCCCGCGGCGGGCGGACCGCGACCTGCGGGATCTCCTCCTCCTCGTCCGCGCTGCCGGGCAGCGCGGCCTCGTGCGCCAGCTTCACCGCGGCCAGCGCGACCTCCATCATGTCGAACTCGTCCGTCAGCGACTCCACGATCGCCCGGAACGGCTCCAGGTCGTCCTCCAGCAGCGACTCGCGCAGCGCCGCCTGGGTCAGCTCCAGGCGCCGGGTCCGCAGGTCCGCCACCGTGGGGATCTTGTCGACGGTCATCCGCTGGCCGGTGACCCGCTCGATGGTCTTGAGCATCCGGTGCTCGCGCGGCTCGGCGAGGGTGATCGCCACCCCCTCCCGACCCGCCCGGCCCACCCGCCCGATGCGGTGCACGTACGACTCCGGCGCCGACGGGACGTCGTAGTTGACCACGTGGGTGAGCTGCTCGACGTCGAGCCCGCGCGCCGCCACGTCGGTGGCCACCAGCAGGTCGGCGGTGCCCGCCCGCAGCCGGCCCATCACCCGGTCCCGCTGCTCCTGGCTCATCCCGCCGTGCAGCGCCTCGGCCCGGTAACCCCGGCCGTTCATCGTCTCGGTGAGCCGGTCCACCTCCTCGCGGCTGCGGCAGAACACGATCGCCGCGGTGGGCGACTCCACGTCCAGCACCCGGCCCAGCGCGGCCGGCTTGTGCGCCCGGGCCACGATGTACGCGCTCTGCCGCACCCGGGGCGCCTCGCCGGCCACCGGCCGTTCCCGCTCGATCTGGATGCGGACCGGATCGGTCAGGTGCTGGCGGGCCAGCCCGTCGATGCGCGCCGGCATGGTGGCGGAGAAGAGCACCGTCTGCCGCTGCGCCGGGGCGTGCTCCAGGATCGCCTCGATGTCCTCGGCGAAGCCCATGTCGAGCATCTCGTCCGCCTCGTCCAGCACCACGGTGGCCAGGGAACCCAGCCGCAGCGTGCCGCGGGCGATGTGGTCCAGCGCCCGGCCCGGGGTGGCCACCACCACGTCCACGCCGGCGTCGAGGGCGCGCAGCTGGCGGCCGATCGGCTGGCCGCCGTAGATCGGCAGCACCCGGGCGCCCAGGTCCTTGCCGTACCGGTGGAACGCCTCGGAGACCTGCACGGCCAGCTCGCGGGTGGGCACCAGCACCAGCGACACCGGGTCGCCGCCGTCGCGCCGGTCGGGCATCCGGTGCAGCAGCGGCAGCGCGAACGCGGCCGTCTTGCCGGTGCCGGTGGCCGCCTGACCCAGCAGGTCCCCACCGGCCAGCAGCGGCGGGATCGCCTCGCGCTGGATCGGGGTCGGCTCCTCGTAGCCGAGGGCGGCCAGCGCCCCCAGCAGTTCGGTGCGCAGCCCGAGATCCGCGAAGGCGGGCGTCTCGTCGGCGGTGGGATCGGTCGCGGTCGGTGCGGAACTCATGCGACAAGCCTTTCATCACCCCCGGCGGCCCGTCGCGGCGACCGGCACAACCGTCAGTTCCGCCACGTCCGGCCAGCCGGCGGGGGTGCCCGCGCCGGGGTCGCGGTCAGGTCGCCTCGACCGCGATCCGGGCCTCCGCGAGCAGCGCCGGACCGGCGTACGCCACCGGGGCGTACGGCGGCATCGGGCGCAGCGCGGCCAACTGGTCGGTGCTGAGCGCGTACACCACCCGGCCCAGGCCGGCGCGCTCGATCGCGGTGGCGCACATCGCGCACGGCTGGCAACTGGTGTACAGGGTGGCCACCGCGGCCGCGTCCGCGCCGAGGTTCCGGGCCGCCCAGCGGGCCAGCTTCAGCTCCGGGTGCGCGGTGATGTCGTCGTCGGTCCGCTCGGTGTTGACCTCCTCGGCCACCACCCGCCCGTCGGCGTCCACCAGCAACGAGCCGAACGGGCCGTCCCCGGCGTCCCGGGCGGTGACGGCCAGCGCGACGGCCCGGCGCAGGTGGCGTTCGTCGGTCTCGGTCAGCACGCTCATCCGGCGCGCATTCCCCACGGGACGGCGCGGCACACCGCCGGCGGCTAGCCTGACGGCGTGCGTACGGTCGAACTGCTCTGTTCCCCGGAGCTGGAGGAGGCGGTACGGGCGGCCTGGGACCGGCTGGCCGCCGCGGGCCTGCCCAGCCTGGCGCGGAACACGCACGCCACCAATCGGCCGCACCTGACCCTCGCCGCGGTCGACGAGTTCCCGCCCGGGGCCGAGCAGCGGCTCGCCGACCTCTGCGACGCGGCGCTGCCCCTGCCGGCCCGCCTGGACCGGGTGGAGGTGCTCGACGGCAGCGCCCCGCTGGTCTGGCTGGTCCGGCCCGCGCCGCAACTGGTCGCCCTGCACGGCGCGGTCTGGGACGTGCTCGCCACCGCCCCCGGCCCGCAACCGTGGCACGTTCCCGGCCGGTGGGTGCCGCACCTGAGCCTGGCGCTGCGGTTCCGCGACGCCGACCGGCGCCGGGCCCGGGCGCTGGCCGGGGTCGAGCGTCCCCGGGGGGAGTTCGTCGCCGCGCGCAGCTACGACAGCGAGTCCCGGACGGTCAGCGAGCTGGCGTCCACCTGCCCGCGCTCCTGAGCGGCCGTGCCGCCGTGCGACGGACGGGCCCGTGCCGGCCCCGCCGCGCACGGGCTGCCCCATACCGCACCCCCGACGGGCCCGTGCCGGCCCGCGCACCTCACCGGCTGCGCCACACCGCACCCCGACGGGCCCGCGCCAGGCCCCGCCCCGCTCACCGGCTGCGCCACACCGCACCCCGGCGGGCCCGCGCCGGCTCGCGGGCGACCCGGGTCGGGGCCGCCGGGCGGCGGCCCCGACCCGAGGCTCAGCGGTAGAGGCGCAGGTAGTCGAACTCGGCGGTGACCGGCGGCTCCGCGCCGCCGTGTGCGACCAGCCCGATCCGGGGCGTGGTGTCGGCCGGGAAGGTCCAGACCGCGCCCCACGTCCAGTGCGTCCCGTCCCGGCTGGAGCCGGCCCGGAACTCGTGCTCACCGCTGGCCGGGTCGACGTGGTGGGCCAGCCGCAGCCAGGTCGTGGTGGCCGGGGTGCCGATGATGCTGCCGCCGTACACCGGCTGGCCGGCGAAGGGCAGTTCGTAGCCGTACTCGACCTGGCGGGTGTTCCAGATGGCCACCTGGGCCAGCCGGGCGAACCGGTCGTCGTCGACGTACGCGACCAGACCGGCCTGCTGGTAGTTGCGGACGGTGTCCTCGCCGAGGTCGAGGGTCACCTTCGTCTCCGCCACGTAGTCGCCGGCCGGCGCGGCCCGCAGCAGCACCCCGGCCGTGTTGCCGGTGCCGACCAGGTCCGTCGACTCCACCGGCCAGCGCAGCGCGCCGCCGGACACGGCGGCCGCCGGGTTGCGCCGGATCCACTGCCAGGCCGGGTCGAGCCCGTCGGCGAACTCGTCGGACCAGCCGGGCAGCAGCCGGCCCACGGCGGGCGGGGCGACGGCGTGCCGGACCGGCCGGTACAGCCGGGCCACGCTGACGTTGTCGAACCGGGCCGGGCCGCCGTCGGCGAGCAGGGCGAGCGGGCCGGCCGCCGGGCGGGCCAGCCGCAGGGTCACCACGGCGAGCTGGTCGCCGAGGCGGGCCGGGCTCAGCTCGGCGACGAGGTCCCGACCGCGTACCTCGACGGCCAGGTTGTGCGGGTCGGCGAGGTCGAGGCCGGCGGGCAGCGCGGCCTGCGCGCTCGCGCCGCCGGCCTGCCGGACGGTCAGCCGGCCGGCACCGACCCGGACGTCCACCCGGCCGAGGCGCAGGCCGGCGGTGGTCGCCCCGGACAGCCGCAGGTCGGCCTCCGCCCGCACGTCCCCGCCGGCGACGGTACGGCTGGTCAGGGCGCCGGTGCCGGTGACCTGTCCGGCGTCCACCCGCCAGCTGCCGGCGGCCCGCCAGCCGGTGAGGTCGGCCGTGTCGAAGCGGGCGTCGAGCGCCCCGGTGGTGACCGGAGCGGCCCGGGTGCCCTCGGACGGGCCGGCGCCGGCGTTCACGGTCGGCCAGCCGTCCACCCAGTCCAGGCGGTCCAGCAGCATCGGCCGCTCGTTGATGCCGAACGGCTCGTCCAGGTACGGGTCGGCCCGGTCGATCGCGTGGTAGACGATCCAGTCCTGCCCGGACAGGTCGGTCAGGACCCCGTTGTGCCCGGTGCCGATCCACCGGTTGCCGTTCTGGGTGAGCACCGGGGTGCCGCCGGCCCGGGAGACGTCCAGCCGCTGCCCGTCCCGGTCCACGAACGGCCCGCGCGGCTCGCGTGCCCGTCCCACCTGGACGGAGTAGCCGGTGGCCGGGCCGGCGCAGCAGTTCGCGGTGGAGGCGAAGAGGTAGTACCAGCCGTCGTGGCGGACCACGTAGCCGCCCTCGAACTTGTTGTCGATCGCCACCAGCGTCGGTGTGCCGACCGCGCGCAGCCCGTCCGGGGAGAGTTCGGTGACCGAGATGCCCCCGTAGTAGCTGCCGTAGTAGAGCCAGTGCCGGCCCGCCGGGTCGGTGACCTGGCTGGGGTCGATGGTCCAGAGGTAGCCGCCGCCCCCGCCGGGTCGCGGGGCCACCACCGGCTCCTCGGCGAAGGTCCACGGGCCGGCCGGGGTGGGTGCGGTGGCCGCACCGACCGCGGTGTCGAAGGTGTCGCCGGAGACGGTGGTGTCGGTGACCGTCACGTACATGACCCAGCGGCCCGCGACCCGGCGCACGTCGGGCGCCCAGAACGCCGCCCCCGGCGCGGCCCAGGACGGGCGCTGCTCGGGGGCGAAGGCGTCCCCGACGTACGTCCAGTCGGCCAGGTCGGCCGAGCGGGCGATCGGCACCCGGTGGGCCTGCCGTTCGCCCTCGCGGAGGGGGTCGGAGGTGCCGAAGGCGTACCAGAGGCCGTCGTCGCCGCGCACGACCACCGGGTCGGCGAAGGTGTCGGCGAACCCGGCGGAGATCGGGTTGCGGTAGCGGTCGGGGGCGGTGCCGGCGGCCGGCGCGGCGGCCCGTGCCGCTCAGGGCGAGCGCGAGGACGGCGGCGAGCACGCCGGCGCGGTGGAGGTGTCGTCCCATCAGACCTGCCTCGGGTATGGACGGACGTCGGTCTGCCGTTTCTACAACGTTGGATACAACGATGTAAAGGCCGCCGCACCTGTCGACCGGGACCGAACCGTGGCCGTGCCAGCATGGAGGGCATGACCACGACCGGTACCGACGGCCGCGCGCTGGCCGGCCTCGCCGCGCTGCTCGCCGATTCCACCCGGGCCAGCTTCTGCCTGGCCCTGCTCGACGGGCGGGCCTGGACGGCCGGCGAGCTGGCCCGGACCGCGGGGGTGGCCCCGTCCACCGCCAGCGATCACCTCACCCGGCTGGTGCAGGGCGGGCTGCTGGTCGAGGAACGGCAGGGCCGGCACCGGTACGTGCGCCTCGCCGGCCCGGCAGTGGCCCAGCTCGTCGAGGACCTGGCCGGCCACGCGCCCACCCCACCCGCCCCGCCCCGAGGCCTGCGCGCCGCGTCGGCCGGCGTCGCCCTCGCGTACGCCCGGACCTGCTACGACCATCTCGCCGGCCGGCTCGGCGTGGTGCTGCACGACGCCCTGCTCGACCGGGGCGTGCTGGACCGCGCCGGCGGCCTGGCGCTCACCCCGGCGGGCGTCGGGTGGCTGGCCGAGCTGGGCGTACCGGTCGAGCCGCTGCGCGCCGGCCGCCGGCCGCTGGTCCGCGACTGCCTGGACTGGACCGAGCGCCGCCCGCACCTGGCCGGCGCGCTCGGGGCGGCGCTGTGCCGCCGCTTCCTCGACCTCGGCTGGACCGTCCGGGGCACCGGCCGGGCGGTCCGCCTCACCCCGGCCGGCCGGCCCGCCCTGGCCACCGCCCTCGGCGTCGCCCCCGACGCCCTGGCCGCACCCGCCTCCCGCGACACCGCACCCGCCCGCGCCTGACCCGCCCCACCGCCCCCGACCCGCCCCCAGCGCTTCCTCCGCCGGGTCCGCCGCAGCGGGCTTCCTCCGCCGGGCCCGCCCCCAGCGCTTCCCCTCCGCCCCGACATTCTCCGCGTCCGACCCGCGCCGACGTTTTCCGCGCCCCACCCGGGCCGACGTTTCCCGCGCTCCACCGCGCCGACGCGTTCCGGGCCCGACCCCCGCGCAGCCACACCGCCAGGTCGACCCCGAGCCTGAGAGATCTGACCGGTAAATGACCTGCACCCCGACGGGTTGTGGGCGCGCCCGCCCGGGGGCCTCGGTCGGGAACCGAAATTCTGACCGGCGTGCTCGAAGCAACAGTGCGTGACCCTTCAGGGCGGGGCCCCGGCGTCAGACTTGGTAACGGGCTACAACATCCCAAGATCGATCGACGTCGGCGGGCGACCCGACCACCATTTTCACGCTTGCGTGGGGTCCCGAAGAGACCGGGTGACTTGGTAGGAAATGGCCCCCAGGGGGCTATTCAGTCCCCCAGGGGGGCCGATTCTTACCAAGATCTCTTCGTCATTGCGTCTACGCCGCGCCCCGGCTCGGCTCGTTGCCGCTTTTCGATATCCCCGTGAAGGATGGGCACGCGGGACGGCCGGTCCTGCGGTGTGCGGAGGAACGGGGCGTGAGACCGCGCGGGAAGCCAGGTCGCGATTCGCCAGGCCGTCGCGCACCGCCGGACACGCCGCTGAGTGGAGCGCCATGGGTGTCTCCGGGGTGCGGACACACCCATGGCGTTCCACCGGCCGAATGGGGCTGCGGTCCGGTGGGAGGTGGGGAATCGTTCGGTCCGGGCCGAACGGTGGGGCACCTACGGTCGGAACATGAGCTGGTCGATCATCGCCCCCGCCCCTGGTACGCCACCCTGCGGACCGCCCACTCCCGGCACCGACGGGTGGATCGTCACCCGGCATGTCGACGTGCTCGCCGTGCTGACCGACCCCCGGTGCGTCGTGCCCGCGGCCGCCCCCGGTCCGGCGGGCGGCACCCTGGCCTGGCTGCGCGGCGCCGTCAGCCGGTTCAGCCCGCCTGAGCAGCATCCCGCCCGCCGTGCGGTCGGGGTCGCGGCGCTGGCCGACCTCGACCCGGACGAGCTGCGCACGACCGCCGCCCGGGCCACCGCCGCGCTGCTCGACGTGGTGGCCGCCCCGGCCGGCCCGGCGGACGCCGCCGCGCCCGCCACCGTGCCGCCGCACCCGGCGATCCTGCCGGGCCGGGCGGACGTCGACGGGTCCGGTGCAGGTGCGCCGGCGGCACGGGCCGGTATGCCGCCGGCCGCCGGCGGGCCGGGTGACGACCCTGGTGCAGGGCGGGTCGACGTGATGGCGCTGCTGGCCCGGCGCGTACCGGTGGAGGTGCTGGCGGCCGGGCTCGGCCTGGCCGATCCGGTGGCGGCCGCTCCGGCGGTGGCGGCGGTGGCGGCCGCGTACCACCCGGGTGCGGACCCGGCGGCGGTGGCCGCCGCCGACCGGGCGGTGGCCGCGCTGCTGGCGCTGTCGCCGCCGGCCCCGCCGGAGGTGGCCGCGAACCGGATCGGGCTGCTGGTGCAGGCCTGCGACGCGACCGCCGGGCTGATCGGCGCGGCCGTGCGGTGGGGGCTCGCGGCGCCGGCCGCCGTCCCCACCGCCGACCTGCTGGCCGAGGTGCTGCGCCTGGCGCCGCCGGTGCGGGCCACCCGCCGGGTCACCACCGTGGCGCTGCGCCTCGGCGGCCGGACGATCGGCCCGGACACCCCGCTGCTGCTGCGCTTCGACGCGGCCAACCGGGACCCGGCTGCGCATCCGGAGCCGGACCGGTTCCGGCCGGGCCGCGGGTCACTGACCTTCGGCGCCGGGCCGCGCGGCTGCCCGGGGGAGCGGCACGCGTTGGCCCTGGCCGAGGGGGTGGTCGGCGAGGTGCGCCGTCGGTGCGCCGCCACCGGCGGCCCGGTGACCCACGAGCCGCACCCCACCCTGCACGTCCCGACCCAGATCGAGGTGAGCGTCCGATGAACGCCCGTGCCGCCTTCCGTGACCTGCACCGGCCCGGCCGGCCGCTGCTGCTGCCGAACGCCTGGGACCACGCCTCCGCGGCGGCCCTCGCGGCCCGGGGCCACCCGGCCGTCGGCACCACCAGCCTGGGCGTCGCCGCGGCCGCCGGCAAGCCGGACGCGGCCGGCGCCATCCGGGCCGAGAACGTCGCGCTGGCCCGGCGGCTGCGCGACCTGCCGGCGCTGGTCAGCGTGGACATCGAGGGCGGGGGCAGCGACGAGCCGGCGGCCGTCGCCGAGCACGTCGCGGAACTGGCCGCGCTCGGCGTGGCCGGGGTGAACCTGGAGGACGGCCGCCCGGACGGCACCCTGGCGCCAACCGACCTGATGGCCGCCAAGATCGCCGCCGTCCGGGCCGCCGCGCCGGAGGTGTTCGTCAACGCCCGCACCGACGCCTGGTGGCTGGGCGTGCCCGAGCCGCTGCCCGAGGCGCTGGACCGGGCCCGGGTGTACCGGGAGGCCGGGGCCGACGGCTTCTTCGCGCCGGCCGTGCCGGACGACCTCGTGCCCCGGCTGGCGGCGCACGCGGGGCTACCGCTGAACGTGCTGTACCGGCCCGGTGGGCCGGGCATGGCCGCCCTCGGCCGGCTCGGCGTGGCCCGGGTCAGCACCGGGTCGCTGCTGTTTCGGGCCGCCCTGGGCGCGGCGCTGCACCTGGCGGACGCGGCCCGGGGGGACCGGGAGGCCGACCTGCCGGACGTGCCGGCCTATGACTGGGTCGCTGAGCTGTCCGTGCCGAATTCAGCCACTCATCGCCCTTAAGGGGGGATAGGAGGATTGTTCGGGGATCGCCCTCTTGCTGCGATTACGGTGTGTTTCAGGTTCGACCACGCCGTGTGATGCCCGGAGAGGGGACCCGACCATGCGAGTGCCCAGCCGAAGCCCCGGGCCGCAGCCCGGGCCCGCCGTCGCGCCCGCCGCTCCCGCCCGCCGCCTGCCGCCCGCCACCGGCCGCCGCCCCGCCCCGGGGCGGCGGCCGGACCTGGCCGCGTACCGGGCCGCGGTGGCCGAGCTGCTGGTCGAGGTGGGCGCCCTCGCCGACGCTCCGTCGACCGCCGCCCGGCAGGTGCTGCTGGACCAGCGGCTGCGGGAACCGGCCATCGCCGCGGTCCTCGACGCCACCCCGCAGGGATTCGTCGGCGCCCGGGAGACCCTGCTGCTGGAGATGGCCCGCTACCAGCCCAACGCCCGCAGCTCCGCGCAGGACCTCACCGCCCTGGTCCGGATCTACCTGCTGTCCCGCATCGACGTGATGTGGTGGCGGGACACCCCGACCCTGCTCACCGACAGCCAGGTCGACACCAGCACCGACCTGGTCGACCTGGAGTGGCTGCGCCGGCGCGGGCTGCTCGCCTTCCGCTATCAGGAGCAGCCCGTCGGCGTGTTCGGCCGGGGACTGCGGGCGGTCGGCCGACGGCTGCGGCCCGACGCCACCCCGCGCACCGCCGGGCTGCGGTTCCGCCGGGCCCGGCGCGAGATCGTGGCCCTGCTCAACGACATCGGCCGGCAGTTCGCCCTGGCCTGCCCGCCCGGCACACCACCGCTCTGGGCCACCAGCCTGGCCCGCAGCGCCGAACACCAGTACCGGCTGCGCCGCCTCGGGTACGCCGCGATGGTGCCCAGCGGGCACTGCCTCGGCTGGGCCGCCGACGTGGAGGTGGCGTGGTACCAGCGGTTCGGCGTCCGGGACACGCTGACCGAGCTGCTGCTGGCCCGGCAGGAGGCCGGGGAGATCAACGTGGTCGACGAGGGCCAGGCCTGGCACATCTGTCTCGCGCCCGACGCGCGCCGCCGGTTCCGCCGGGCGTACGAGGCCGAGATGGGGGTGTGAGGCGATGTGCGGCATCGCGCTCAGCCTCGGTCCCGAGGCCGACCCGGCGACCTTTCGCCGGATGCTCGCCGTCCTCGCGCCGCGCGGCGAGGTGACCGAGACCCGGCAGGAGAACGGTCTGCTGGCCGGCGTACGCCGGCTGCGGGTGGTGGATCCGGACCGGGCGGGCCAGCCGTGGCTCTCGCCCGACGAGCGGCACCTGCTCTGCTACAACGGCGAGATCTTCAACCACCACGAGTTGCGCGGGGAGCTGACGCGGCTCGGGTACCCGTTCCAAAGTGCCAGCGACACCGAGGTGGTGCTGGCCGCCTTCCGGCAGTGGGGCGAGGAGGCGGTGCACCGGCTGCGCGGGGAGTACGCCTTCGTCGTGGTCGAGCGGGCCGGCGGGCGGGCCTACCTGGCCCGCGACCCGCTCGGGGTCAAGCCGCTCTACTGGTCCCGCGGCCCGGGCTGCGTGCACCTCGCCTCCGAGGTGAAGGCACTGGTCGGGCACGGCGCGCCGATCAGTGAGGTGCCGCCCGGGCACCACGGCTGGGCCGAGCCCGACGGCCGGGTCCGGGTGCGCCCCCACGTGGACCTGCTCGCCCTCGGCGCGGGGCGGCCGGTGATCGACGACCCGGACGAGGCGGCCCGGCTGGTCCGGGCCGCGCTCACCGACAGCATCCGGGCGCGGCTGGACACCGACCTCACCGTCGGGGTGATCCTCTCCGGCGGCCTGGACAGCTCGCTGGCGCTGCTGCACACCCGGCAGCTGCACCCGGACTGCGTGGCGGTCACCGTCGGCGTGCCGGACAGCCCCGACGTGGCGTACGCGCGGCGGCTCGCCGCCGACCTCGGCGTGCCGCACGAGGTCGTCGAGCTACGCCCGCGCGACATCCGGCTGGCCGACGTCCGGGAGGCGATCCGGATCTCCGAGCTGACCGAGTACGGCGACATCATCAACGCGGTCGTCTCGGTGCCCCTCTTCCGCCGGCTGCGCGAGCTGGGCGTCAAGGTGGTGCTCACCGGGGACGGCTCGGACGAGCTGTTCGGCGGCTACCCGATGTATCACCGCGCCGGCCCGGAGCGGTCCCGCCGGCTCTTCCTGCACAAGATCCGCAACCTGTGCCGCACCGAGTTGCAGCGGGTCGACCGGGTGAGCATGGCGCACCGGGTGGAGGCGCGGGTCCCCTTCCTCGACCTGAGCCTGGTGGAGCTGGCCATGCGGCTGCCGCTCGACCTCAAGGTGCGCGACGGGCAGGAGAAGTGGATCGTCCGGCGGGCCTTCGCCGACGTGCTGCCCGACTACGTCCGCCGACGCCCGAAGAACCCGATGTCGTACTCGTCCGGCCTGCACGAGCGGGCCCGCCTGTACAAGCCGCTCTTCGCCCGGCTGCACCGCTCCTTCGGCTACGACCTGCTCGAACCGGTCCGCCGCGACTTCGACAGCGTGCTCACCCGCTGCGGCAACGACCTGGACCGGGCGATCGCCGACGGGCTGGCCCGCCCCGACTACACCGTGCTGGAGCACGCCCGGGACCTGGTCGGCGCGGCGAAGTGGAACGCCGTGCCGATGGTCCGCCGGCTGGTCGGCCCGCGTCGGACCCGGGGCGGGGACGGGGCGCCGCTGCCGGGCTGAGCGGGTCGCCCGGGATCAGCGGCGCAGGTCCACCGGGGGGACGGCACCGGTGTTCGGGTCGATGCTGCTGATCACGGCGGCGGGACGCAGGCGGGTGTCCCTCGCGTACCGGTCGTTGAGCTCCTTCTCCGCGGCGTCGTCGCCGCCGTCCGCGGCGAGCAGCAGCGCCGCGATCTCGTCGGCGAACGCGACGTCGGCGTCCGCGAGATCGTCGGTCATCGCACCGAATCTGTCCCAGAGCAGCAGCTCGTCCTTCTGCCGGTGGGCGAGCTCGTGCAGCACGTAGTCGTGGATGAACCACGGACCGCGGATCGGCAGGTCGGGCTGGACGCCGTAGCGGTCGGGGTCGAGCTGCCCGGCCCGGTACGCCGACCACACCCGGGCCGCCGAGTCGAAGAGCCCCGCCGCCGGGTCGATGTCGTAGCCGTCGAAGGGCCGGTCGGCGGCGGGATCGAGCTCCGGGTCCGCCCAGACCCAGCGCTCGCCGTTCCAGTACTCCACCAGCACGTGATCGTGGTGCCAGCCGGTCTGGAAATAGCTGGCGAAGCCGACCCGGCTGCGAGCCGGAACGCCGTGCTGGCGCAGCGCCGCGACGGCGAGCAGGGTGTGGTCCCGGCAGCAGCCGGCGACCCGCTCCGCGGCGGGCCGCGCGGCGCTCAGCGGCCCGGGGAAGCGCGACTGGTCGGTGTCCAGGATCCGGTCCAGCCAACGGCTGTTCACCTCGTCCAGCCGGGCCGCGGGCAGCTCCACTCCGCCGGCGCGGTAGTGGATGATCACGTTGCGGACGGTTGCCGCGACCGCGGCGATGTCGGCGGGCACCGCGTCGAGCAGCGGGGCGTGCCGGCCCGGATCGCTGTAGGGGGAGTGGGCCCGGTAGTCGTCGATGTCCATGCCGGCAGCCTCCACCCTGACACCGTGTCCGGGTCAAGCCGCTTGACTTTGACACGGGGTCAGGGTGCAGCGTGAGGGGGCCATGTTCACCATCGGAGAATTCGCCGCGCTCGGCCGGGTCTCGGTGCGGATGCTGCGGCACTACGACCGCATCGGGCTGCTCCGCCCGGCCGCCGTCGACCCGCGCACCGGCTACCGCCACTACCAGGCCGCGCAACTGGGCCGGCTGAACCAGGTGATCGCCCTGAAGGAGCTGGGGCTCACGCTGGACCAGGTCCGGGCGGTCCTGGACGACGACCTGGACGTCGCCGAGCTGCGCGGCATGCTGCGGCTGCGCCGCGCCCAGCTCGCCGCGCAGGTGGCCGCGGACACCGCCCGCCTGGCGGCGATCGAGGCGAGACTCCGGATGCTCGAGACGGAGGGCCGGATGACCGAGGGAAACGTCGTGCTCAAGGAGATCCCGCCGGTCCGGGTCGCGGAGCTGACCGCCGTCGCCGCCAGCTACGAGGGGCCGGACATCGGCCCGGTGATCCAGCCGCTCTACCCGGAGCTGTTCCGCCGGCTCGACCCGGCGGACGTCCAGCCCACCGGACCGGGCATCGCCTGGTACGAGCGGCGGGACGACGGGGAGGCCGTGGTCGTGCACGCCGGGGTCACCGTCGGCGCCGACCCGTCGGCCGCCCGGGACTTCGCCGTCGTCGACCTGCCGGCCCTGCCGGCCGCCGCGACGGTGCTGCACCACGGGCCGATGGACGCGGTCGAGGCGAGCATGCGGGTGCTCGCCCGATGGAGCGAGGAGAACGGCTGGCGGGCCGAGGGGTACGCCCGGGAGGTCTACCTCGACTACCGCCCCGACGCGCCGGAGAAGGGCGTGACCGAGCTCCAGATCCCCGTCTCCCGGCGCTGACCGGCGACGGCCGGGCGGCGCGGCCGGTCTGCGGCGCTGAGCGGCGGGAGCCGCCGCGGGCGCGGAGTGTCGCCCGCGCCACCGGCCGGCGGCAACGCGAGGTCGCATTCCCGCCAGCCGACGGCTCCGCCGAGCGCCAGGCTGGGATCATGACGACGACGCGCCTCCGTTACCTGGTCCGATCCCTGCCCGCTCCGGTGCTGGCCGAGGTGCGGCGCACCGGTCTCGACGCCGCCGGCCAGCCGGTCGAGCGCCGTCGCGCCGAGGGCGGCGAGCCGCTGCGCTGCTGCCTGCGCGACGCCACGCCGGGGGACCTGCTGCTGCTCTTCGGCTACGCCCCGCCGATCCCGGCCGGCCCGTACCGGGAACTCGGGCCGATCTTCGCCCACGACGCCGACTGCGCCGGCCCGGCGGCGCCCGGCGGCTACCCGGCCGACTGGCGGGGCCGGCCTCAGGTGCTGCGGGCGTACGACGGCGCGGGGCGGATCGTCGGCGGCCGGCGGCACGACGGCGACGACCCGGAGGCGGTGATCGCCGAGCTGCTCGCCGACCCGGCGGTGGCGCAGCTGCACAGCCGCAACGTGGTGTACGGCTGCTTCATGTTCACCGTGGTGCGGGGCTGAGTCGGGCGTGAGCGGCGGCGGCCGGGGTATCACCCGGCATGGCCGGACTGGACGCGATCGTGGTCGGGCAGGTGGCGCGGGACCTGGTGCTGCTGGTGGACGAGGTGCCCGGCCCGTCCGGTGCGGTGCCGGTGCGCCGCCGCCGGGAGCTGCTCGGCGGCAAGGGCGCCAACCAGGCCGTCGGGCTCGCCCAGCTCGGCGCCCGGGTCGGGCTGCTCGGGGTGGTCGGTGAGGACGAGGTCGCCGACCGGCTGCTGGGCCAGGCCCGCAGTGACGGCATCGACGTGGCCCCGGTGCTGCGCCGGGCCGGCACGCCCAGCGCGCTGATCGTCGACGTGGTCGACGCCGGGGCGCGCTGGCGTTACCTGGAGGACATTCCCGAGGCGACCCTGCTCTCCGAGGCGGACGTGGTCGGGGCCGCGGCGATGCTGCGGGCCGCCCGCGCCGTGGTGGTCCAGTTGCAGCAGCCGCTGCCCGCGGCGCTCGCGGCGGCCCGCTGCGCCCGCGACGCCGGCCGGCTGGTGGTCCTCGACGGCGCGCCGGCCGACCCGGCCGGCGGGGCGGAGCTGTTCGCCCTGGCCGACGTGCTGCGGGCCGACGCCCGGGAGGCGGGGCGGATGGTGGGCGTCCCGCCGGCCGACGCCGACGCGGGCCTGCGGGCGGGCCGGGAGCTGCGGGCCCGGGGCCCGGCGCTGGTGGTGGTCGAGGTGGTGGGGCAGGGCAACGCGGTCGTCTGGCCGGACGGCGCGGTCTTCCTGCCGCTGACCGACACGGCCACGGTGGACAGCACGGGCGCCGGGGACGCGTTCGTCGCCGCGCTCACCGCCGGCCTGCTGCGCGGCGAGCCGTACCCACGGGCCGCCCGCTACGCGGTCGCCGCGGCCGGCGCGACGGTGGGCCACCCCGGGGGCCGGCCGGCCCTCACGCCGGCGGCGATCGACGCCCAGCTGGCCCGCCTCCCGCCGGGCTGAGCCGGCGGCGTCGGGCCCGGCCGTGGGGCCGCGCCGGCCCCGGGCGCACGGGCCGGGCCGTGACGGCCGGGCCGTGACGGCCGGGCCGCGAGCGGCGGTACGGCGGCACGGCCCGGGTGGACGCCGGCTTCCGGCGGCCCGGAGCGTGGCCCGGGCCCGGCCCCGTGGTGGCGGCCAGGCCCGGACCGGGCGGTCACCAGCTCAGGTAGCCCGCCTGGGTCTGCACGTTCAGCTCCTGTACCCGGGTGAGCTTCGCCGTCCAGGTCCGCGGGTCCTTCAGCTCCAGCACGTCCAGCCCCTTCTGGATGTCGCTGGAGTAGATGTGGCCGTTGTACCAGTACGCGGACCAGGAGCCGCCCAGGGTGAGGGTGGCGTCCGAGAGCGGGCCGCGCTCCCAGTAGCCGATCTCCACCGGGTGCCGCGAGTCGGTGAAGTCCCAGACCGAGACGCCGCCCTGGTACCAGGCCTGGACCATGATGTCGCGGCCGAGCACCGGGATCAGCGAGCCGTTGTGCGCCACGCAGTTCTCGGTGTCGGCGTTGGCCCGGGGGATCTTGTAGTAGCCGCCGAAGGTCAACGTGCGGGCGTCGCCCCGGCCGGTGATGTCGTAGATGGCGTCCGCGCCGCGCTGCGGGCCGGTGGCCTCGTTGCAGGTCGCCGCGCCGCCGCCGCCCAGCTCGTCGGTGAAGACCACCTTGGTCCCGGCGTTGTTGAACGTCGCCGAGTGCCAGAAGGCGAAGTTGACGGTGTCCCGGACGCGGTTGATCACCCGGGGCGCCTCTCGGTTGGCGATGTCCATCAGCACGCCGTCACCCATGCAGGCGCCGGCGGCCAGGTCGCGCGCCGGGTAGGCGGTGATGTCGTGGCAGCCGGTGGTGGCGGAGCCGCCGGGCCGGCCCTCGTACCCGCCGTCGGGGAAGAGGTTCGGCGTGGCCACCACGGCGGCCGTGGTCGGCTTGTTCAGCGGCACCTTCACGATGGAGATGGAGTCGTGCGGCGGCTGGCAGTCCGGGAACTCGGCCCGCGGGCTGTACGACGAGACGTACAGGTAGACGGTCCGGCGGTCCTTGCCCGGCACCAGGGTGTGGGTGTGCGAGCCGCAGGCGGTCTCCACCGACTTGATGTAGCGCGGGTTCCGCTTGTTGGAGATGTCGAAGATCTTGATGCCCTCCCAGGACTCCTTGACCGACGCGGGCTGCCCGACGCTGGAGCAGGAGTCGTCGCTGCGCGAGGAGTCGGTGGAGAGGAAGAGCAGGTTGCCGTGGACCGAGATGTCGTTCTGCGACCCGGGGCAGAGCACCTGGGACAGGATCGACGGCGCGCTCGGCCGGGCGATGTCGTAGATGACGAAGCCGTTGTAGTTGCCGACGAAGGCGTACCGGCCCTGGAAGGCCATGTCCGTGCCGTACGCCGACTCGGTGTCGAACGGCGCCTGTTTGGGCAGGCTGGCGATCTGACGGAGGTTCGGGCTGCTGGAGATCTCGTCGACGCCGAGGCCGGCGTCCACGGTGGTCGGCTCGGCGCTGAGCCGGGAGGTCTCCTGGGCGCTGCTGGGTGGGGCGGCGGCCACGCCGGCGACGAGCAGGGCGGCGGCGGCCAGGCTGACGATCCGGATGCGGGACGTGGGGGATCGGTGCATCGGCGACACCCTTCGAAAGGGGATGACGATTGCCCACACCTTACCGGCTGCTGACCGACATCAATGTGTTCTGCGTCACATTCGAGAACGGTCATCTATGGATAGGATCGCTGCGACCTCGACCGGAGGGAGTGGCGTATGACCACCCGGCAGGCGCGGACGTGGGCCGCCGTCACACTGGCAGCCGTACTCCTGCTCGTGCTGGGCATCGCGCTGGCCCGGCGCGCCGAGCCGGCGACGCCGGTCGCCCGACCGGTCACCGCCACCCCCACCCCCGGCCCCACCGCCGCGGGCGGTGCCGCGCCGCCGGTGATCGTGCCGGGCCGGCCGGGCGAGCCGGCCAGCCTGCGCGCCGGGCAGGAGGTCCGCGACGCCGCGCCGCCCCGCTACAACAGCCTCGACGTCTGGTTCGTCCGGATGATGATCCCGCACCACCAGCAGGCCCTGGAGATGGCCGCGCTCGCCCCCGACCGGGCCGCCGACCCCCGGGTACGCGCCGTCGCCGACCGGATCCGGGCCGCCCAACAGCCCGAGATCGGCGTCATGCGGGCCTGGCTCACCACCCGTGGCCTGCCCGCCGAGGTCCCCGGCCACGACCACGGCACGATGCGCGGCATGCAGTCCGCCGAGGCGATGCGGCAACTCGCCGCCGCCCGGGGCGCCGAGTTCGACCGGCGCTTCGTGCGGATGATGACCGACCACCACCAGGGCGCCGTCACCATGGCCACCGACCTGCTCAAGGTCGGCGTGGACCAGACCATGCAGGAGTTCGCCAACTCGGTCGCCGCCGAGCAGACCGTGGAGATCGGCCGGCTCGGCGAACTGCTGCCGTCCTCCTGACCCCGGCGGTGTCCGGGCCGGCGGCGACGGACCCGGCACCCCGTACGCTGGGTGACCGTGGAGCGCATGATCTTCGGCCGTCCGCTGCGCAGCGTCGCCTTCGACGTCGCCGTCGCGGGGCTGGTGGCGCTCTTCGCCGTCGCCGGGGTCGTGGCCCAGCCCGGCGGCTGGCCGGCCACCGTCGTCGGGCTGGTGATGGGGCTGACCCTGCTCTTCCGGCGGACCCACCCGTCGGCCGTCGCCGCCGTGGTGGCCGCGCTCGCCCTGACCCAGGTGCTCGCCGGGTGGGGCCCGCTCGGCTACGACATCGCCGTGCTGATCGCCCTCTACAGCGTGGTCAAGTACGCCGACCGGCTGCGGGACGGGGTGATCGCCGGCGGCGTCGCCGGGGTCGGGGTGGTGCTGGCCGCGCTCCAGGTGCCCGGACCGGCCACCTGGTGGGCCAGCGCGATCTGGTTCGGCACCATCACCGGCGCGGTCTGGCTGGTCGGGCTGAACGTGCGGACCCGCCGGCTCTACGTGCTCAGCCTGGAGGAGCGGGCCGCCACCCTGGAACGCGAGCGGGAGGCCGAGGCCCGGGCCGCGGTCGCCGAGGAGCGCACCCGCATCGCCCGCGAGCTGCACGACGTGGTGGCGCACAGCATGGCCGTGATGATCGTGCAGGCCGACGGGGTGCGGTTCACCATCGACCGGGACCCGGCGACCGCCCGCGAGGCGGCCAAGGTGGTGGCCGACACCGGGCGGCAGGCGTTGGAGGAGATGCGCCGGCTGGTGGGCGTACTGCGCGAGCCGAGCCGGCCGGAGCCGGCGGCCGGGCCCGACGACGGGCTCTCCGCCGAGCCGGCGCACCGGCGACCGGCGCTGGTCGAGCTGCCCGAACTGCTGGACCGGTTCCGCGCGGCCGGCCTCACCGTCGGCTGCGCCACGGCCGGCCGGCCGCCGGCCCTGCCACCCGGGCTGGAGCTGACCCTCTACCGGGTGGTGCAGGAGTCGCTGACCAACGTGCTCAAGCACGCCGGGGTGGGCGCCTCGGTCGAGCTGGACCTGCGCTGGACCCCGGACGCCGTCGTGGTCCGGGCCGTCGACGACGGGCGGGGCCGCCCGGCGGTCCGGCCCGCGCCGTCCGGCGGGCACGGCCTGGTCGGCATGCGCGAACGCGTCGGGGTGTACGACGGGAGCCTCACCGCCGGCCCCACCCTCGGCGGCGGCTGGCGGGTCGAGGTGCGGCTGCCGCTGCCGTCGGCGCCGGAGACGGAGGAGGAGGCCGCATGACCGTCCGCGTGGTGATCGTCGACGACCAGGCGCTGGTCCGCGCCGGGTTCCGGATGGTGCTCGACTCGCAGCCCGACCTGGAGGTGGTCGGCGAGGCGATCGACGGCGCCGACGCGCTCCGGGTGCTGGACCGGGTGGCGGCCGACGTGGTCGTGATGGACCTGCGCATGCCGACCATGGACGGGGTCGAGGCGACCCGCCGCATCGTCGGCCGCCCGGCCGACCGACGCCCCCGGGTGCTGGTCCTCACCACCTTCGACACCGAGGCCGACGCGTTCGCCGCGCTGCGCGTCGGCGCCAGCGGCTTCCTGCTCAAGAACGTGCCGCCGGAGGACCTGCTCGCCGCCATCCGGGTGGTCGCCGAGGGCGACTCGGTGGTGGCCCCGTCGATCACCCGGCGGCTGCTGGACCGGTTCGCCGGCCAGCTCGGTCCCGGGCCCACCGAGGACCCCCGGTTGGCGCAGCTCACCGAGCGGGAGCGGGAGGTGCTGCTGCTGGTCGCGCAGGGCCTGTCCAACGCCGAGATCGCCGCCCGGGTGCACGTGGCCGAGGCGACGGTGAAGACGCACGTCGGCCGGATCCTGGCCAAGCTCCAGCTCCGCGACCGGGTGCAGGCGGTGGTGCTGGCGTACGAGAGCGGGCTGGTCACCCCCGGCGGCTGACCGGCGGGTACGACCTGGGTCGTACGGGTCCACCCGGTCCGGGGCGACCCAGGGCGTACTCAGGTCGAGCGCCCAGGTGGAGATCGACACGCCGGTGCCGCGCATAGCGTCGGAAAGGTCCGTTGACCAGCCCGACAGGAGCACCACCGTGTCCGCAACCCCGACCACCGGCGTCGCCGTCAGCGCCCGCGAGCTGCGCAAGGAGTACGGCGTCGGGCCCCAGCCGGTCGTCGCCCTCGCCGGCGTCGACCTGGACCTGGCCGCCGGCCGGTTCACCGCCGTGATGGGCCCGTCCGGGTCCGGCAAGTCCACCCTGCTGCACTGCCTGGCCGGCCTGGACCGGCCCTCCGCCGGCACGGTCCGGATCGGCGCGGCCGAGCTGGCCCGGCTCGACGACCGCCGGCTGACCCTGCTCCGGCGGGACCGGGTCGGCTTCGTCTTCCAGCGGTTCAACCTGCTGCCCACCCTCACCGCCGAGGAGAACATCGTGCTGCCGCTGGCCATCGCCGGCCGGCGGCCCGACCCGGACTGGCTGCGGCAGGTGGTGGCCGCGGTCGGCCTCACCGACCGGCTCGGCCATCGGCCGGCCGAGCTCTCCGGCGGCCAGCAGCAGCGGGTGGCCGTGGCCCGGGCCCTGATCACCCGCCCCTGGGTGGTCTTCGCCGACGAGCCGACCGGCAACCTCGACTCCCGCTCCGGCGCCGAGGTGCTGCGCCTGCTCCGGGAGGCCGTGGACAACCTCGGCCAGACCGTGGTCATGGTGACCCACGATCCGGTGGCCGCCGCGCACGCCGACCGGGTGATCTTCATGGCCGACGGCCGGCTGGTCGACGAGCTGCGTACGCCGACCGCCGGGCAGGTTCTCGACACGCTCGCCCGGCTCGAGCCGGCGCCGGCGGCGGGGCGGTGAGCGGGATGCTGCGCCTCACCCTGCGCCAGGTCCGCTCGGACGGGCTGCGCCTGCTCCTCTCCACCCTGGCCGTCGTCCTCGGCGTCGCCTTCGTGGCCGGCACCCTGATCTTCACCGACGGCATCCGGGCGGGCGCGGAGGAGCGGGCCGGGGCCTTCGACCGGCACACCGACCTGGCCGCGTACGCCGGGTCGACGCCGTTGCCGCCCGCGCTGGTCGACCGGGTCCGCGCGGTCGACGGGGTGGCCGCGGCCGAGGGGGAACTGATCGGCACCGCCGGGGTGGTCGGCGCCGACGGGCGGCCGGTGCTCGGCTACGCGGTGCTGGCCGCCGTCCCCACCGACCCGGCCCTGCGGTCGTACGACGTGGTCGCCGGGCGGCTGCCGGCGCGCCCCGGCGAACTGGTGCTCGACGCGCCCACCGCCGCCGCGCAGGGCTTCGACCTGGGCGACCGGGTCCGGGTCGGCGGCGCCACCGCGGCGGCGCGGCCGTACACCCTGGTCGGCACCGTCGACGTGGCCGGCTCGACCCGGGACGTCGGCGGGCCGTACCTCGGGTTGGTCGGCGCGGACGCGCTGCGGGTCGCCGGCGTGGCCGGGTACGACCGGATCATGCTGGCGGCCGGCCCCGGGGTGGACCGGCAGGCGCTGGCCGAGCGGGTCCGCGCGGTGGTCGGCCCGGGTGTGCCGGTCAAGGACCGGCGGGTGATCCTGGACGAGGCGGTCGAGGACGCGGTCCGCGACGGCCGGCAGTTCGGGCTGTTCCTGCTGACCTTCGCCGCGGTCGCCGTGGTGGTGGCGGGCTTCGTCATCGCCAACACCTTCGCCATCGTGCTCGCCCAGCGGGCCCGGCGGACCGCGCTGCTGCGGCTGGTCGGCGCGACCCGCGGCCAGGTCTTCCGGGCCGCCCTCGGGGAGGCGGCGCTGACCGGGCTGCTCGCCTCGGCGGTGGGCGTGCTGGCCGGGGTCGGGCTGGCCGCCGGCCTTGGCGCGCTGCTGCCCGCCCTGGACGTGCCGGTCGCCGGCACGCTCACCGTGACCGCCGGCACGGTGCTGCTCTGCCTCGGTCTCGGCACCGCGCTGACCGTGCTCGCCGCCGCGCTGCCCGCCTGGCAGGGCAGCCGGATCGCGCCGGTCGCCGCGCTCACCGACGCCGCCGTGCGGCCCGCCCGCCCGGCCGGGCGGCTCCGGCTTGCGGCCGGCGCCCTGGTCCTCGCCGCCGGGGTGGCGGCACTGGTCGGCGCCGGCGCCACCGCTCAGGTGCCCCTGGTCGCGCTGGGCGGGGTGCTGGCCTTCCTGGGCGTCGTGCTGTTCGGTCCGGTGCTGGTGCCGGCGCTGGTCCGGCTGTTCGGCCGGCCGGCGCGGCGGCTGCTCGGCGTGACCGCCGCGCTGGCGGTGGCCAACGCGGTGCGAAACCCGCGCCGGGTCGCGGCGACCGCCACCGCCATGGTGATCGGGATCGGCCTGGTCTCCGCCTTCGTGGTGGGCGCCGGCAGCGCCAAGGCCGGCATCGAGGCCGCGGTGGACCGGGAACTCGGGGTGGACTTCCTGGTCACCGGGATCGGCGTCGACCTGCCCGCGCCGCTGGTGGACGAGCTGGCCGCCCGCCCCGAGCTGGGCGTGGTGCACGAGCAGCGCAGCCGGGTGGTCGACGGGATCGAGCTGCGCGCCGCCCATCCGGCCCTGGTTGGCCGGACGCTCACCGCGGTCGACGCCGGCGACCCGGCCGGGCTGGCGCCGGGATCGGTGCTGGTGCACCGGGAACTGGCCGCCGCCCGGGGCTGGCGGGTCGGCAGCACGGTCACCCTGGCCGGTCACCCGTTCCGGGTGGCGGCGGTGGTCGCCGCGCGGGAGCCGGCCCTGGCCGCCGGCCCGGTGCCGGCCGGGCACGAGGTTGACCTGGTCGACGCCGATTTCGGGCGGCTCTTCCCGGCCGAGCGGGGTCACCTGGCCGAGGTGGAGCCCGCCGAGGGCGTCTCCCCGGCGGCGGCCCGTACGGTCCTCGAGGCGGTGCTCGCCGACTATCCGACGGCCAACCTGCTGGACCAGGCCGCGTACAAGCGGATGCTCACCGGCACGGTGGACCTCGTGCTGGCCTTCGTCACCGCGTTGCTCGGCCTGGCGGTGGTGATCTCGCTGGTCGGCGTGGCCAACACGCTGAGCCTGTCGGTGGTGGAGCGCACCCGGGAGAACGCGGTGCTGCGGGCGGTCGGCCTGACCCGGGGCGGGATGCGGGCCGTGCTCGCGGTCGAGGCGCTGCTCACCGCGCTGGTCGGCACGGTGCTGGGCGTCGCGCTGGGCATCGGGGTCGCGGCCGCGGCGATGGCGGTGCTGGCCCGGATCGGTGGCGATTTCACCCTGGTCCTGCCCTGGGGCCGGCTCGGCCTGGTCGTCGCGGTGGCGGTCGGGGCGGCGTTGGCCGCCTCGGTGCTGCCGGCCCGGCGGGCGCTGTCCCGCCCGGTGGTGGCCGCCCTCGGCGGGGAGTGACCGCCGCTGGTTCGCCGAGCACACCGAGCCGGCGCCGCCGCGGGTCCGGTCCGGCCCGTGCGGTCAGTCGCGGAGCCGGGCCGGCTGCGCCCCGTCGCCGCCGCCGCCGACCGGCACCTCGGTGGTGGGCGTGTCGGTGGGCGGGGTCGTGGCCTGCGTCGGCTCGGGCGAATCGGGCGGCGTGGTGGCCGGTGCGGTCGGGCTGCTGGACGGCTCCGCCGGCGAGGTCGTCTGCGCGGGCGCGCTCGGCGACGGGGTGGGCGTCGCGGTCGTCGTCCCGGACGGCCGCGCCGGACCCGCCGGACGGCTGGGCCGGCCACCGGCGTCGGTGGGCGGCGCCACGGTCTCGGCGGTGTCGGCGACCGAACCGCTGGGCGCCGCCGCCGGAGGCGTCGTGGCGATGGTGGTCGCCGGCTCGCCCGCGCTCTTCGCCGCACCGAGCGCCGCGCCGAGCGCCGCCAGCGCCACCATGACGGCGGCGAGCGCGCCCACCAGGGTCCCCCGCCGGCGGCGCCGGCCGGTCGAGCGGCTGAGCGCCGCCGCGGCGGCGAGGTCGTCCCGGGTGCCGGTCATGGCCGGATCGGCCGCGCCGCGCAGCGCCACCGGCACCATGGCGGTGGTCGACTCGGCGACCGCCGCCCGGGCGGCGTGGGCCATCGCCCCGCCGGTCGGGAAGCGTTCGGCCGGGTCCTTGGCCAGCGCCCGGGCCACCAGCTGGCGGACCGCGGGCGGGATCTCCGCCGGCAGCTCCGGCGGCTCGTCGTCGAGATGCCGCACGGCCACCTGCAATGGGCTGTCACCGGTGAACGGCGGCGTGCCGGTGAGGCAGCAGTAGGCCACCGCGCCGAGCGCGTAGATGTCGGTGGCGCCCGAGACGGGACGGCCGGCGGCCTGCTCGGGCGCCATGTAGAGGGCGGTGCCCGGCACCGCGTTCGCGCTGGTGATGCTGGTGACGTTCGTCGACCGGGCCACCCCGAAGTCGACGAGCACCACGGTGCCGTCCGCCTGCACCAGCAGGTTGCTCGGCTTGACGTCGCGGTGCACGATGCCCCGGGCGTGCGCGGCGTGCAGCGCCTGCGCCACCTGCGCGACGATCGACATCGTCTCGGCGACCTCGAGCCGGCCGGCGGCCTCGATCCGCTTCGACAGCGGGTCGCCGTCGACGAACTCCATCACCAGGTAGTCGGCCCGGCTCCCGTCGGCGAGCTGGTCCTCGCCGCAGTCGAAGACCTGGACGATGCCCGGACTGCGCAGCGACGCCATGATCCGCGCCTCGGAGCGGAAGCGGGCGATGAAGTCGGGGTCGGAGACGAGCGCGGGAAGGAGGACCTTCACCGCGACCTGACGCCCCAGCACCAGGTCGGTGGCGCGCCAGACGTCCCCCATGCCGCCGGTGGCGACACGGTCATCCAGGCGGTACCGACCGCTGAGCACGACCTCCGAAGACAACACGCCAATACCGTACCCAGAGCAGGCGCGAAGTATTTCCCGCGATATCTCCCGTCGGGACCGGCGTGCGGCTCGCTCCGCGCCGCCGAACGGTCAGCGGGCCCGATGCTGATCGGCCGACGGTGACGGACCCGGTACGATCGGCCAACAACGTGCGCCCCAGGGTTCGTATGTCCGGATTCCGGACGGCGGTTTCGGCGACCGACCGGTCGCAGCGTCGCGACGGTGTTCTCCGTTACACCGACTCGCCGCGCTCGTCGGTAGACAATCGTCACTTTTTTCCGCCCGGGCGGCGGCTTGCCCGGCTGATCGGCCGCTCCTAGCGTTGGCCCGGCTCCGGGGGGCCCCATGACGCCGGTACGGTAGGTCGCGCCGACGGCCGTACCCGACAGCACATATACACAGGGGCGCGCCCGCTCCGGCGTCCGGCGCAGGGAACAGGGCAGTGGGGGGCTGATGGTGCGGGTGAGGTACCGGCCAGCCGGCCCGACGGACGTCAGCCGGGGCACCGGCGCCGGCCGCGCGGGGAGACCGCGGGAACGGCACACCCATGACCGGTGAGCTGAGCGAGGCGGTGGTCGCCGCGCAGGCGGGCGACGAGGAGGCCTTCCGGTTCCTCTACCGCAGCCTGCAACCCGGGCTGCTGCGCTACCTCACCGCGCTGGTGGGGGCCGACGCCGAGGACGTGGCCTCCGAGACCTGGTTGCAGATCTCCCGCGACCTGCCCAACTTCACTGGGGGTGAGTTCCGCGCCTGGACCGTCACCATCGCCCGCAACCGCGCCATGGACCACCTCCGCCGGCAGCGACGGCGGCCCTCTCTGCCGGTTCCCGTGCAGGCGCTCAGCGAACTGGCCGGTGACGCGGACACCGCCGAACGGGCCGGTGAGACGATCGCCACCGAGAGCGCCTTGGCGCTGATCGCCACCCTGCCGCCGCGGGAGGCCGAGGCGGTGCTGCTGCGCGCCGTGATCGGGTTGGACGCCGAGACCGCCGGCCGGGTGCTCGGCCGCCGGGCCGGTGCCGTCCGGACCGCCGCGCACCGCGGGCTGCGTCGGCTGGCCGCGCTGCTGGAACGCTCCGAGGCGGGGCAGCCGGCGGCCCAGGAGACGCCGGCACCCCGCCCGCGCGGCGGCCGGGAACTTCCGGCGCCGGGCACGCCGACGGCCGAACCGGCGGACGGATGACATGGGGGGAATCTGGATGAGCTTCCACCGCGGGGAGGGACCGGCCGACCGGGCGGAGACCGACCGCCTGCTCGACGCGGCCCGCGCCGGCCGTCCCCCGGGCCCCGACGCCGATCCGCTGGCCCGCCTGCTCGCCGCGGCGGCCGCCCCGGCCGAGCCCGGTGAACTCGGCGGCGAGGAACAGGCGCTCGCCGCCTTCCGGGCGGCCCGCGCCGAGCCGGCGCCCGCCCCCGCGCGGGCGTCCCGGCGCCGGCTGCGTCTCGGCGCGGCGGCCTGGGCGGCCGGGCTCGCCGCCACCGCCACCGCCGGGGTCGCCTTCGCCGCCGTACGCCTCGACCGGGCGCCGGCCCCGGTGCCGGCGCCGAGCACGGCCTCGACCGGTGGCCCGGTCGGGCCCACCCGGTCCGGCAGCGCGGACCCGACCGCCGGCAGCCCGGCACCGACCCCGGCCAGCGCCGCGCCGACCGCCACCGGCCTGCCCGGCCGACCGGCGAGGACGCCGCAGCTCACCGGCCTGTGCCGGGCGTACCTGGCCAAGTCGGCGGGGCAGCGGGCCGAGGCGCTGGAGACACCGGCCTTCGGCACGTTGGTGGTCGCCGCGGGCGGGGCCGACCAGGTGACCGCGTACTGCACCCGGCTGGTTCCGGCGCCGGGCCCGAAGGCCTCACCCAAGCCCGACCCGAAGGCGTCGCCGAAGTCCGAGCCGAAGGCCTCGCCGGGCGCCCCTGGCCGCCGGTCGACCGAGCCCGGCGGCGGACCGGCGGCCGACACGGCGGCCAACGGGGCCGGCCGCCGGTAGCTGACGCCGACCGGCCAGCGGCGCGGCCGGGATTCCGGACAAAAGTTCATCTCTCCCGGGGGTGCGGATTCCGTCTGCTAGACAGAGGATGGTGCGACCGGGGTGCGTCCGCCCGGCGGACGCCCGAGACGGGCGCGCTCGGGCGCCGGCGGGGGGAGAGGAGCCGTCTCTTGGTGATGTCACCGGAGCTGGACCGGACCACCGTCCTTCGGGACGAGGCCGGGGCCGCCCGGCACATCGGCAGGATCTGCTTCAAGACCGGCCCGCCCACGCTCACCGGCGTCGAGCTGGAATGGACCGTGCACGACGCCGGAGACCCGACCCGCCCGGTCGACCGCGAACGGCTGTGCCGGGCCCTGGGGCGGCACAGCCCCGTCACCATCGATCCGACGAGCCCCGCCGACGGGCTCCGGCACGGCGGCGCCGTGACCGTGGAGCCGGGCGGGCAGGTGGAGATCTCCGCCGCCCCGCAACCCTCGGTCGCCGCCCTGATCCTGGCCACCGAAGCCGAGATCGCCCAGCTCACCGACCTGCTCGAGGCGGCCGGCCTGGTCCTCGGCCGGTGCGGCATCGACCCCTGGCGGGCACCCCGCCCGGTCGTGGAGACCCCGCGCTACCAGGCGATGCGCCGCGTCTTCGACCGGCACGGCCCGGCCGGTCGCCTCATGATGGACAGCACCGCCGGCCTCCAGGTCTGCCTGGACGCCGGAGAGCCGCCCCGGCAGGCGGAGCGGTGGGCCGCCGCCCACGCGGTCGGACCGCCGCTGCTGGCCGCGTTCGCCACCGCGCGGCGGCACGCCGGCCGGCGTACCGGATGGGCCTCCGCCCGGATGGCGGCCTGGCTCGCCATCGACCCGGCGCGGACCCGGCCGGCCTGGTCCCCGGACCGGCCCGACGGCGATCCGGTCGCCGCCTGGACCGGGTACGCGCTCGCCGCGCCGCTGCTCTGCGTGCGCAACGACGGACCGGACTGGACGCCGCCGCCCGGGGTCACCTTCGCCGACTGGCTGGCCGGCGCGCTGCCCCGCCCGCCCACCACCGACGACCTGGAGTACCACCTCAGCACGCTCTTCCCGCCGGTACGCCCGCGCGGCTACCTGGAGCTGCGCTACCTGGACGCGCAGCCGGGCCGGGACTGGACGCTGCCGCTCGTGGTGCTCGCCGCGCTCTTCGCCGACCCGGCCACCACCGCCGACGCGCTCGCGGTCGCGGCGCCGGTCGCCGACCGGTGGACCGTCGCCGCCCGGCACGGGCTGGCCGACCGGCGCCTGGCCACCACCGCCAGCGCCCTGTTCGACCTGGCTCTGGCGGCCCTGCCCCGGCTGGACCTGCCACCCGGGAAGCAGACCGAGACGAGCCGAGAGATCCGGCGGCGCCGCGCCGCCGCGGAGAGGAGTCACCGGTGACCACGATCGAGCGGCCGGGGACCGGGAGCGAGCGGCTGCGCAGCCTGATCGCCGCGGAGCTGGAACGCACCCGGGCCCGGACCGCGCAGCTGACCGACGCGGTGGACGACGACGACCTGATGCGCCAGCACTCCACCCTGATGTCCCCGCTGGTCTGGGACCTCGCGCACGTGGGCAACCAGGAGGAGCTCTGGCTGGTCCGCGACGTCGGCGGCCGCGAGCCGGTGCGCCGGGACATCGACGACCTGTACGACGCGTTCAAGCAGCCGCGCAGGGACCGCCCCGCGCTGCCCCTGCTGCGTCCGGCCGAGGCCCGCGCCTACCTGAGCACGGTCCGCGACAAGGTGTACGACCTGCTCGACGGCATCCGGTTCGCCGATCGCCCGCTGGTCGAGGACGGCTTCGCGTTCGGGATGATCGTCCAGCACGAGCAGCAGCACGACGAGACCATGCTCGCCACCCACCAGCTGCGCGCCGGGGCCCCGGCGCTGGCCGCGCCCGCGCCGCCCGAGCCGCGCGGCCGGGTCGGCGGCGAGGTGCTGGTGCCGGCCGGGCCGTTCACCATGGGCACCTCCACCGACCCGTGGGCGCTGGACAACGAGCGTCCCGCGCACACCGTCGACCTGCCGGCGTACGCCATCGACGCGGCCCCGGTCACCAACGGCCGGTACCGGGCCTTCATCGCCGACGGCGGGTACGACGAGCCGCGCTGGTGGAGCCCGGCGGGCTGGCGGCACCGGGTCGAGGCCGGGCTGAGCGCCCCGATGCACTGGCGCCGTGACGGCGACGGCTGGGCGTACCGGCGGTTCGGCCGCTGGTCGCCGGTGCGCGACGACGAGCCGGTCGTGCACGTCTGCTGGTACGAGGCGGAGGCGTACGCGGCGTGGGCGGGCCGGCGGCTGCCCACCGAGGCGGAGTGGGAGAAGGCGGCCCGCTGGGATCCGGGGTCCGGCCGGTCCCGCCGCTATCCGTGGGGCGACGGGGACCCGACCGCCGAGCACGCCAACCTCGGGCAGCGGCACCTGTGGCCGGCGCCGGTGGGGGCGTACCCGGCGGGCGCCTCGCCGCTGGGCGTGCACCAGCTCATCGGCGACGTCTGGGAGTGGACGTCGAGCACGTTCCGCGGCCACCCCGGCTTTCTGGCGTTCCCCTACCGGGAGTACTCGGAGGTCTTCTTCGGCGCCGACTACCGGGTGCTGCGCGGCGGTTCCTTCGGCACCGACCGGGCCGCCTGCCGGGGCACCTTCCGCAACTGGGACTACCCGATCCGGCGGCAGATCTTCAGCGGCTTCCGCTGCGCCCGCGACGCCGACCCCGAGGAGGCGGCGGCGTGACCGGTCGGTCCGCGACCTCCGGTGTGCCGGGCGGCCCGGCCTGATGTGTCGTCATCTGGCCTACCTGGGGCCACCGGTCAGCCTGCGCAGCCTGCTCTACGACCCGCCGTACGGGCTGCTGCGCCAGTCCTGGGCGCCGCGCGACATGCGCGGTGGCGGCACGATCAACGCCGACGGCTTCGGCGTCGGCTGGTACCCGGCGGCCGGCGAGCCGGTCCGCTACCGCCGGGCGCAGCCGATGTGGAGCGACACCACGCTGCCCGAACTGGCGGCGGTCACCACGGCCGGCGCGGTGCTGGCGGCGGTCCGCTCCGCCACGGTGGGCATGCCGCTGCACGAGACCGCCGCCGCCCCGTTCGCCGAGGGGCGCTGGCTGTTCAGTCACAACGGCGTGGTGCGCGGCTGGCCCGACGCGCTGGTGCCGCTGGCCGCCGGGCTGCCGGTCCGCGACCTGATCACCCTGGACGTGCCGACCGACTCGGCGGTGCTCTGGGCGCTGGTGCGGGACCGGCTGCGGGCCGGGGCCGAGCCGGCCGACGCGGTCGCCGGCACGGTCGCCGGGGTGCTCGCCGCGGCGCCCGGCTCGCGGCTGAACCTGCTGCTCACCGACGGGGCCACGGTGGTGGCGAGCGTGGCCGGCCACGCCCTGTCGGTGCGCCGTGACCGGGACTCGGTGCTGCTGGCCTCCGAGCCCTTCGACGACGACCCCGGCTGGCAGGCGGTGCCGGACGGGCAGCTGGTGGTGGCCACCGCGTCCGGGCTGCGCACCCGGGCGCTGGCGGCCGCCTGACATCGACGTCCGGGCAGATGGGACAGGAAGGGGCGGGACATGGGCGCGGAGCCGTTGGAGATCTACCTGGAGGAGCGGGACGTCCGGCGCAGCCTGTGCGAGGACGTCCGGTTCGGGCTGACCGCCACGCCGAAGTGGCTGCCGCCGAAGTGGTTCTACGACAGCCGGGGCAGCGAGCTGTTCGAGGAGATCACCCGCCTTCCGGAGTACTACCCGACCCGGGCGGAGCGGGCCGTGCTGGCCGCGCATGCCGCCGACATCGCGGCGCTGACCGGCGCGAAGACGCTGATCGAGCTCGGCTCCGGCTCGTCGGAGAAGACCCGGCTGCTGCTGGACGCCTTCACCCGCCACGGCGACCTGGGTACCTTCGTGCCGCTGGACGTCTCGGCCAGCGCCCTGCGCCGGTCCACCCGGCAGATCGCCGCCGAGTATCCGGCGCTGCGGGTGCGCGGCATCGTCGGCGACTTCACCCGGCAACTCGACCGGTTGCCCACCGGCGGCCGGCGGCTGGTGGTGTTCCTCGGCGGCACGGTCGGCAACCTGCTCCCGGTGGAGCGGGCCGAGTTCCTCACCGCGATGCGCGCCGCCCTGGAGTCCGGCGACTGGCTGCTGATCGGCACCGACCTGGTCAAGGACCCCGGGGTGATCGTGCCGGCGTACGACGACGCGGCCGGGGTGACCGCCGACTTCAACCGCAACGTGCTCCGGGTGATCAACCGGGAGCTGGGGGCGGACTTCGATCCGGAGGCGTTCGCCCACGTGGCGGTCTGGGACCCGGAGCACGAGTGGATCGAGATGCGGCTGCGCGCCGAGCGGCCGCTCCGGGTGCACGTCCTGGACCTGGACGTCGAGTTCGCCGCCGGTGAGGAGCTGCGTACCGAGGTCTCCGCGAAGTTCCGGCCCGACGGGATCGCGGCGGAGCTGGCCGACGCGGGGTTCGCCCGGGAGGCGTTCTGGACCGACCCGGACGGGCTCTTCGGGGTCACCCTCGCCCGGGCCGACTGAGCCGGCCGGGGGCGGTGGCGGTGAGGTGGTTCACCCGGGGAGGGGCCGCGCCGAGTTGATCGGTTAGGCTGGGCGGCGCGAAGGGGAGTAGCCCCCAATGTCGTGGTCGACATGCTGACGCGTTCCGCGTCCGGCCACGCGGCCCCGGTCCTGCCAGGGCGGGCGAGACCTTCGACTCAGGCTGTCGCAGCCGGGTCGAGGGCGCCCCCGTACCTCCTCCCGGCTTGATCGGGAAGGTTCACATGGACGGTTTCCTCGTCGCGCTGGTGATCAGCTTCGGCGTCATCTTCGTCGCCGAGCTGGGCGACAAGTCCCAGCTCATGGCGCTGACGTTCGCCACCCGGTTCCGGCCGCTGCCGGTGTTGATCGGCATCACCGTGGCCACCGCGATCGTGCACCTGGCGTCCGTGGCGATCGGGTACGGCCTCAACGCGGCGCTGCCCACCGGGTGGATCTCGCTCGTCGCCGGCCTGGCGTTCCTGGGCTTCGGCGCGTGGACCCTGCGGGGCGACAAGCTGACCGAGGAGGAGAAGCGCAAGGCGGAGAAGAGCGGCCGCAGTGCCGTGCTGGCGGTCGGTGTCGCGTTCTTCCTGGCCGAACTGGGCGACAAGACGATGCTCGCCACCATCACCCTGGCCACCAAGTACGGCTGGTTCGGCACCTGGCTGGGCTCGACGCTCGGCATGGTCGCCGCCGACGCGCTCGCCATCATGGTCGGCCGGATGCTCGGCCGGCACCTGCCGGAGAAGGCCATCCGGTACGGCGCGGCCGTGCTCTTCGCCATCTGCGGCCTCTGGCTGATCTTCGAGGCGCTCAGCGAGCTGACCTGAGCCGGGCGGCCGGTCCCGCCCCCGTGCCGAACGGGCCCGGCGGCGGGACCGGCCGGGATGATCGAGGGGCCGGTTCTCGGGGTATGAACATCCGGGCGACGCTGCGGCGGCTGCCCGGCAGCGCCTAGCGTGAGCCACCAGAGGAACCCGTCAGACCGGAGGTCCAGCGCATGAGCAGGCACGACGAGCCCAACGAGTACGGCTTCGCCGGGGGCGCCACCGCTCCGGAGCCGCCGGCCGGCGGCCGCGCCGACGAGCAGGACCGGGCCGAGCAGGTCGCGGTGCCGGGCGACGACCTCACCGAGCCGGTCGCCGACGCGCTGGAGGAGGAGACCGACGGCACCGAGGAGGAGCGCGCCGAACGGCTGCGCTGACGGCCGTGGCGGACCAGGCGGCCCGCTCAGGCGGTCTCCTCCTGGTAGACGTCGGGCACCCCGTCGCCGTCGCTGTCCCGGTTCTCCCGTTCGAAGATCCGCCGGTAGACCCGATTGCGCCGGGTCAGCACGGCGGTGGCGAGACCGGCCGCGACCAGCGAGCCGATCAGGACGGCCGCCTTGACCCGCTCGTCCTCGGCGCTGCCGGCCCCGAAGGCCAGCTCGCCGATGAGCAGTGAGACGGTGAACCCGATGCCGGCCAGCATCGCCAGGCCGAACAGGTCCGACCAGGTGATCTCCTCGTCCAGTTCGGCCCCGGTGAAGCGGGCGAGCAGGTAGGTCGAGCCGAACACCCCGACCGTCTTGCCGACCACGAGGCCGAGGGCCACCCCGATCACCACCGGGTCGGTGAGCAGGCCGGCCAGGTCCGCGTCGACCAGCGAGACGCCGGCGGCGAAGAACGCGAAGACCGGCACCGCCAGGCCGGCGGAGATGGGACGCCAGCGGTGCTCCAGCCGTTCGGCCAGTCCGGCGGCGCCGGTGCGCGAGGGCAGCACCGGGACGGTGAAGCCGAGCAGCACCCCGGCGACGGTGGCGTGCACGCCGGAGGCGTGCATCAGCGCCCAGGCCGTCCCGGCGAGCGGGAGCAGCGCCCACCACCAGGTCCGCCGCCGCTGCACCAGCAGGGCGAACGCGGCGACCGCGACGAGCGCGCCGAGCAGCGGCAGCGGGTGGAAGTCGGCGGTGTAGAAGACCGCGATGATGAGGATGGCGAACAGGTCGTCCACCACCGCGAGGGTGAGCAGGAAGGCGCGCAGGCCCTGCGGCAGGTGGGAGCTGACCACGGCGAGCACGGCCAGCGCGAAGGCGATGTCGGTGGCCGTGGGGATGGCCCAGCCCCGTAGGCCGGTGCCGCCGGCCGCCAGGGTCACCGTCAGGTAGCACAGCGCCGGCAGCAGCATGCCGCCCAGGGCGGCCACCACGGGCAGCACGGCCCGCCGCGGGTCGCGCAGGTCCCCGGCGACGAACTCGCGCTTGAGTTCCAGCCCCACCACGAAGAAGAAGATCGCCAGCAGGCCGTCGGCGGCCCAGGTCGCCAGGTCCAGGTCGAGGTGCAGGGCGTGCCCGCCGGGCCACGGCACCCAGTCGCCGAGGTCGGCGTAGGCCGACCGCCAGGGCGAGTTCGCCCAGGCCAGCGCGATCACCGCGCCGAGCAGCAGCAGGCCGCCGCCGACGGTCTCGGTGCGCAGCACGTCGGCCAGGAAGCGGGCCTCCGGCCAGGAGCGGCGGGAGAGCAGACGGTACGGCGGCGGGGTGCGCGGGGCAGGGTCGGTCATGCGGTGTCCACCTCGGGGTCCGGGGTCGGCGAAGACGTCGCCGACCAGACTTCCCGGCACACCGCGAGCAACCCTATCCCGCGCCGTACCCGGCGACGACGTCACCGGGCCTGCCCACCAACCGGCCCGGCGTTCCTCCGTACGGCCGGTTCCAGGGTCAAAGGGACCGAACCTCGCATCACACCGGGCGGTCGGGCGTTATCCGAGACGGGAGGGTGCGGGCGGTTCGGCACCCACCTAGCGGTTTGTGCCTTCGGCGAAGTGCAAATCGTCTACAGTCACTAAGTCATTTTCGAGTGACTTATGACTGTTTGATACACGAATCAGGCTTTGATCGCTCCTAGGGGGTTTACGTGCAGTTCGATCGGCCAACGGGCCCGACGCGACGGAGGTCCTGATGGACGTTCTCGGCTACCTGCGCCTCGTCCGGCGCCACTGGTGGATCGTGCTGGTGACGCTGATGGCGGCGCTCGGCACCGCCGCCCTGATCACGGTCCGGACCGCGCCCCGCTACGAGGCTTCGGTGACCTTCTTCGTCACCACGCCGAGCCAGGGCGTCACCGACGCCTACCAGGGCGGACTCTTCCTCCAACAGCGGGTCAAGTCCTACGCCGACCTGCTCAGCAGCGACCGGCTGGCGCAGAGCGTGGTGGCGGAGAACCCGCTCGGGCTCACCGCGGACCAGGTGCAGCGCCGGATCAGCACCACCACCGAGGCCGGTACGGTGCTGCTGCGGGCCACCTTCACCGACACCGACCAGACCCGGGCGCTGAAGACCACCGAGACGCTCTCGGCCAAGTTCGTCGAGCTGGTGCAGAAGGTGGAGACGCCGCCGGACGGCAAGGCGCCCCCGATCAAGCTCGAACTGGTCAGCGGGCCCCGGGTCAGCTCCAGCCCGGTCTCCCCGCAGCCGGTCCGGAACCTGATCATCGGCGCGCTGCTGGGCCTGCTGCTCGGTGCCGGGCTGGCCGTGCTGCGTGGGCTGGCGGACGTGCGGATGCGCGACGCGGCCGCGTTGCAGCGGGTCACCGGCAGCCCGCTGCTCGGCGAGATCCCGTTTGAGGCCGGTGCGAAGTCGGCCCCGCTGATCGTCGGCGAGGCGGCCAACTCGCCCCGCGCCGAGGCGGTCCGCAAGCTCCGGACCAACCTGCGCTTCGTCGACGTGCACGAGCCGGCCCGGGTCATCGCGGTCACCAGCGCCCTGCAGGGCGAGGGGAAGACCACGATGGCCTGCAACACCGCCATCGCGCTGGCCGAGGCCGGCTGGCGGGTGCTGCTCATCGACGCCGACCTGCGCCGGCCGAAGGTGGCCGACTACCTGGGTCTGGACGGCGGGGTCGGCCTCACCGACGTGCTGGTCGGCGACGTCCAGGTCGGCGACGTGGTGCAGCGCTGGGGCGACAAGTCGCTGCTGGTGCTGCCGAGCGGGTCCACCCCGCCCAACCCCAGCGAGCTGCTCGGCTCGAAGGCGATGGCCGACCTGCTGGTGGCGCTGCGCGAGTCGGCGGACATCGTGGTCATCGACACCGCCCCGCTGCTCGCGGTCACCGACGGCGTGGTGGTGGCCGTGCAGGCCGACGGCGCGCTGCTGGTCACCCAGCAGGGGCGTACCTCCCGCAGCCAGGTGGCGGCGGCGGCCCGCGCCCTGCACTCGGTCTCGGTGCGGCTGCTCGGCTGCGTGCTCAACATGGCCAAGGTGGCCAAGGCGGACGCCTACCAGTACGAGGCGTACAAGGTGGTCGTGCCGGCGGCGCCGGCGGTGCCGACCGACCGGGCCGGTGTCGCGCGCCGCGGCGGGCACGCCGCCGAGGGCGTCGGCGACCGTACCCAGGAACTCACCCGGCTGTCCCGATGAGGGCCAGCACGGGCCGGATCGACCGCTCGATCTCCTCGGCGCAGCGCCGGAAGTCGGCGGGCGAGCCACCGATCGGGTCGCGCAGGTCGTCCGCGTCCGCGGCGGCGGGTTGCAGCCCCGCCCGGGCGCGGGCGGCCGCCTCGACCGCGGCCCGCAGCGGGGACCCGGCGCCGGTCGGTGCGGGCTCGGCGGCGGCGGCCAGCCGGGCGAACTGGCGGAGCGTGAAGGTGCGGTGCAGCGCGGCCGGGGCCAGTGCGGTGCAGACGGAGCGCTGCCGCCGGGTCGCGGTCAGCACCAGGCCGGCCCCGGCCAGGTGCTCCGCGCGCAGCCGGCGGGTGCGGAACGCCGCCGCGTCCGCGCCGGTCCCGGCGGCCACCTCGACCGCGTACGGGTGCATGGGTGCCCCGTCGAGGGCGTCCGTGCCCGCGCTGGTCACGGTGACGGGACGGTCGGCGAGCAGCCGGCGCGCGATGAACTCCGCCATCGGCGACCGGCACATGTTGGCGTGGCAGACGAAGAGCACCTCGTCGACCATCTGCACCCCTCTCGTCAGGATCGCGGCGCGGTGCGCCGCGAGAACGCTCGTCCGGCCGGTGTGGGCGGACGTGGAGGGGATGCCGGCATCGTACGGGGTGGCCGTGGCCGCCGGGCGCGATGCCGCGCCGGGAGCGCGCGCATGAAGATCGGAATCCTGTCGTACCACTTCCCGCCGGAGCCGGCGTTCATCCCGGGCAGCCTGGCCGAGGAACTGGCCGCCCGGGGCCACGAGGTGCGGGTGCTCACCGGCTTCCCGGACTATCCGGGCGGGCAGGTCTATCCGGGCTGGCGGCAGCGCTGGCGACACCAGACGCACAGCGACCGGCTGACCGTCCGGCGGGTGCCCCGGTACGCCGGCGGCGACCGGTCCGCGGGCGCGCGGATGGCGAGCTGGCTCTCCTTCGCCGGCAGTGCGGCGCTGACCGGCCGCCGGTTCCTCGGCGACGTCGACGCCCTCTACGTCTTCCAGCTCCCGGCGGTCACCTTCGCCGCCGCCGGCCTGCTGCGGCTGCTCGGCCGGGTGCCCACCGTGCTGCACGTGCAGGACGTGTGGGCCGAGGCGGACCGGGCCGGCGAGGCCCGGCGCTGGTCCGGGCGGCTCGACGCCACCACGCGCCGGATCTACCGGGAGGCCGAGGCGGTCGCGGTCGCCGCGCCGTCGATGCGCGACCTGGTGGTCGCGGGCGGCGCCGACCCGCGGCGGGTGCGGGTGGTGCTCAACTGGACCGACGAGCGGATCTTCCGGCCCACCGAGCCGAGCCCGGCCGCGCAGCGGCTGATCCGCCGGGACGGCCGGTGCGTGGTGATGCACGCCGGCACCATCGGGGTCCGCCAGGGGCTGGAGACCGCGGTGCGCGCGGCGGCCGCGCTGGACGACCGGATGGACCTGGTCCTGGTGGGCTCGGGGGCCGAGGAGCGGCGGGTGCGGGGGCTCGCCGCCGAGCTGCGGGCGGAGAACGTCCGGTTCGTCGACCGGCGCTCACCGCTGGACATGCCCGAGCTGTACGCAGCGGCGGACTACCAGTTGGTCATGCTGCGGAACCTGCCGGAGCTGCGCGGGACCGTGCCCGGCAAGCTCCAGGCCGCGCTCTCCTGCGCGGCGCCGGTGATCGCCGCCGCGGGCGGGGACACGACGGAGCTGGTCGAGCGGGCCCGGGCGGGGCTGTCCTGCCCGCCGGAGGACTGGGCGGCGCTCGCCGACCGCTTCTGGTTGGCCTCGGCGATCCCGCCGCCGGCACGGGTGGAGATGGGCCGGCGCGGGCGGGACGCCTACCTGCGCGAGATGTCGCAGCGCGCCGGCGTGGATCGGATCGAACAACTGCTCGTCGAGGTGACGCGGGGTGCCGCCGGACCGCCCCGGCGAACCGGGCGCGCCGAAGAGCCGACGGGCGCGTAATACGTCATAGCAGCCACCTCTCCGTCTGTTTCGTGCTAGAAAGCGATCAATAGGTTTAGTGTCCGATTCGGTCCCGGGGAGAGTGGCGTGACGGAGAGCGGCATTTCCCGCCGGCGGCGTGGTTCCCGACGGCAGCGTCGGGCCCGCGTACGGCGGATGCTCCTGACCGCGCTGGTGGTCGTCTCGCTGCTGCTGACCACCGGCGGCTGGGTCGCCTTCCGTGGTTGGCAGGCGCGGACGCACCTGCTCAACGCGGCCGGCCTGGCCAAGGAACTCAGCACCGAGGTGGTCGGCGGGGACGCCGACCGGGCCCGTCGTACGCTGGCCGCCCTCCAGGAGCAGGCCGGGGCCGCCCGGAGCGCGACCGACGACCCCGGCTGGTGGGTCGGCCGCCGGACCCCGTACGTCGGTGACGACCTCGCCGCGGTGCGGCAGATCGCGGTGGCCGTGGACGACCTGGCCCGGCTCGCCTTCCCGACCCTGCTCCGGATCGATCTGGCCTCGCTGGTGCCCCGGGAGGGGCGGCTGGACCTGGCCCGACTGCGGTCGGTCTCCGGCGAGGTCGCCACCGCCGACCGCGCGGTCCGGGACACCACCACCCGGTTGGCCGCGGTGCCGACCGGGGACCTCGTCGGTCAGGTCCGTACGGCGCTGGTGGGGTTGCGGGCCGAACTGGACCGGCTCGGCGAGTTGACGTCCGCCGCCGACCGGGGGGCCCGGCTGCTCCCGCCGCTGCTGGGTGCCGACGGCTCCCGCAGCTACCTGCTCGTCTCGCAGAACCCGGCCGAGCTGCGCGCCACCGGCGGCATGGTCGGCGCGTACGCGGTGCTGCGGGCCGAGGGGGGCCGGGTCAAGATGACGGCCCAGGGAGCGAGTTCCAGCCTGGGCCGGTTCGACCCACCGCTGCGGCTCAGCCCAGAACTGCGCCGGCTCTGGCACGACCTGCCCGGGATCTACCCGGCGGACGTGAACCTCAGCCCGGACTTCCCGACCGCGGCGACGCTCTACCGGGAAATGGTGCGGCGGCGCACCGGGACGACCGTGGACGGCGTCCTCGCCGTCGACCCGGTGGTGCTGTCGTACCTGCTCGGGGTCATCGGCCCGGTCTCCGTGCCCGGCCAGCCCGCGTTGGCGGGCAGCACCGCGGTCCGCACGCTGCTCAGCGACTCGTACCGGGAGCTGAACGGCCGGGGCCAGGACGACTTCTTCGCGGCGGCCGCCTCGGGGGTCTTCGACGCGCTCTTCACCAGAAGCGTGAACCCGAGGGCCGTTTTATCCGTTTTAAGCCGTTCCATTACTGAACGTCGGATATTGTTCTGGAGTGCCCGTCCCGAGGAGCAGCGCGTCCTGGCCGACAGCCGGTTGGCCGGACAGCTCCCCGAGAAGGACACCGTGCCGACCGTCGGCGTGTTCCTCAACGACGGCAGCGGCGCGAAGCTCGGCTACTACCTCAGATTCTCGGCCACCGTGACGGTCGGCGACTGCCAGCCGGACGGGCGCCGGGAGCTGCGGCTGCGGCTGGTGGTGCACTCCACCGTGCCGCGGTCCGGCCTGAGCGAGTCGGTCACCGGTCTCGCCCTCTCCGGGGATCCGTACACCGCCCGCACCTTCGTGTCGGTGTACAGCCCCGCCGGGGGGTCGGTGCTCGGCGGCCGGCTGGACGGAAAGGCCACGGCGATGGGCAGCGGGATGGACCGTCGCCGCCAGGTCACCGTGGCGACCGTGGAGGTCCGGCCCGGCGGGACCCGGACCCTCGACGTCACGCTGCTCACCCAGACGACCAGCGCCGGTACGGCCGAGCTGGTGACCACCCCCACCGTCACCCCATGGACCACCCAAGTTGTTTCCGCACCAAGCTGTGAACAGTAGGAGGGAATCCACTATGCGGCTATCCCGCATGATCATGGCGCTCACGGTCGGTGTGGCCGTGGCGGCCGTGCCGACCGCGGCGGGGGCGGCGCAGCCGCAGCCGCAGCCTTCGGCCAGCACACCGCAGCCACCGTACACGCCGCAGATCGCCCAGCTGACGGTCGATCCGACCAGCATCCGGCTCGGCGAGACCGCGACACTGCACGGCCAGGGCTTCGGCCTGGGCGAGACCGTGCGCATCACGGTCGCCATCCGGGCGCTGCCGCAGGCGGCACCCGCGCGGCTCAGCGACGGCACCTCCGTCGACCTGGCCAACGTCTCGTACGCGCAGGCACCCCAGCCCGCGCCCCGGGACTTCAGCGTGGTCCCCGACGGCGCCGGAAACTTCACCGTGGACTACCGGCCCACCCGGGTCGGCGTGCACACCTTCACGGCCACCGGGCAGACGACGGGGCGCACCGACGACGCGGTGCTCACGGTGCGGCCGCCGCGGGTGGGCCCGCCGCCGCACGGGGGCGGCCACCTGCCGGTCACCGGCAGCAGCCTCAGCACGCCGATGAAGGTCGGCGGCGGCCTGGCGGGCGCGGGCGCGGTGCTCGTGCTGCTCTCCCTGGCCTGGCGGCGCCGCGACCGGTTCGGGCTGGGCTCGCGCTGACCGTAGCCACGCCGGGCAGGGCCCGGATGTCGGAGTAGGTGCCCGCCGGACGAACCGTCCGGCGGGCACCCTCGCGTCCGGGACCGTGCTTGCATCCGGCCCGGCCTCGAGTCCGGCCCGTATCTGGGTCCCGGTCGTCCTCACGGCCGGGGCGTCGCGGGTGCGGGACTTGTCGCGGCCGGGCGTGGGCGGGCGGCCGGCGTGCGCCGCGACCGGCCGGCACCGCACAATGGCGGGATGGGCGTGGCGGCGGGTTGGGCCGAGCGAACCGGTCTCGTGGTACTGCCCGGCGGCGCCCTGGTGCGCGGCCGGCGGATCGGCGTGCCGCCGCCCGCACCCGCCGACTTCGCCCTCCTGCTGGCACCCGGCCCGGTTCCGCCCTGGCCGTACCGCCGGCTCCGCTGGCCCGACTTCTGGGTGCCGCGAGATCCGGCGGACGCGCTGGACGCCCTGCGTGAGGCGTGGCGGCGGGCCTACGCCGGGCAGCGGGTCGAGGTGGCCTGCCGCGGCGGCGTCGGCCGGACCGGCACCGCGCTGGCCGCGCTGGCCATCCTCGACGGCCTGACGCCGGAGCGGGCGGTGGCCTGGGTGCGCGCCCACCACCATCCGGGCGCGGTGGAGACCCCCTGGCAGCGGCGCTGGCTGCGCCGGGTGCCGGGCGGACCCGACCAGCGACGCCGGTAGAACCCGGCCGGCCGGGTTGCCGGCCAACGGGGTTTCGCGCGCCGCCAGCGTTGCGGCCCGGGACCGGTCGTCCCAGGCCTCGCGCTCCCCGCCGCGGGTTCCGGTCGCAGCCCGGCGGCGGGTTTCGCGGCGTCCCACCGCACGGAGCGCGGTCGGCCGGTGGACGCGGCGTGGCGAGGGCCGGCCGCTGCCACCCGTCGGCGATCTTGCGGGTTAGTCTGCGTGGTCATGAGAGTTCGGGCCCTGGCCGTCGCCGCCGCCGTCCTCCTGAGCACCGCCACCGTCCCCGCCGTCCCGGCCGGTCACGCGGCCGCCCGGGGCCGGGCGGCGGCGCCGGCCGCCGCGCCGGTGCCCTGCCCGCGGGCGCCGGCCCCGAAGGTGTCCCGGCCGCCCCGGCCGGTGCCGCCGCCCGCCGTGCCGGCCGACCGGGTCGTCGGCGGCGAGCGGCTGGACAGCGCGGGACTGGTGACGCCCGCGGGTGCGCCCGCGCCACCGGCGGTCACCGCAACCACGTGGCTGGTCGCCGACCTGGACTCCGGCGCCGTGCTGGGGGCGTGCGGCCCGCACGAGTACGGCACCCCGGCCAGTACCCAGAAGCTGCTGCTGGCGGCGACCATGCTGCCCAGGATCGACCCGAAGCAGGTGGTCACGGTGACCCGCGGCGACCTCGACATCGTCCCCGGCAGCTCCGCGGTCGGCCTGCTCGTCGGCGGCCGGTACCCGGTGGAGACGGTCTGGTTGGGGCTGCTGCTCAACTCCGGCAACGAGGCGGCCAACGTGCTGGCCCGGCTCGGCGGCGGCCCGGACGGCGTGGCCGGCGGCGTGCGGGCGATGAACGACGAGGCCCGCCGCCTCGGCGCCCGGCAGACCCACGCGGTGACGCCCTCCGGGCTGGACGGCAAGGGGCAGTTCACCAGCGCGTACGATCTCGCGCTGATCGCCCGCGCCTGCTTCGGCAACCCGCTGTTCCGCCGCTACACCCGCACCGAGCGCACCCAGATCCCCGCCCAGCCGAAGCTGAAGGCCGGCGGTTTCCAGATCCAGAACGAGAACCAGCTCATCTACCGCTACCCGGGCGCGCTCGGCGGCAAGACCGGCTTCACCGAGCTGGCCCGGCACAGCTACGTCGGCGCGGCCCAGCGGGGCGGCCGGCGCCTGGTGGTGACCCTGCTCGGTGCCGAGGCCCGCCCGATACGCGGCTGGCAGCAGGGCGCGCAACTGCTCGACTGGGGCTTCGCCCTGCCCCGGGACGCCTCGGTGGGCCGGCTGGTCGAGCCCGGCGAACTGGACGCCGCGCAGGCGGCCCCGAGCGGGTCACCGAGCCCACCCGCCCCGGCCCCGCCCCCGCAGTGGCAGGGCCCGGCCGGCGTCGCGCTGCGCCGGATGGCCGACGGCGACTGGAAGGTGATCCTGCCGGTCTCCGGCCTGCTCGCGCTGACCGTCGGAGGGCTCGTCACGGCCCTGGTCGCCCGCCGCAACCGCACCCGCCGGGTGGGTCGACGGCGCGCCTGACCGCGCCGGCGGCGTGGATCCCGCGACCCTGGGTAACCGCCGCGGCATGGAGTCCCGGGTAAGCGTCGGGGTGGACACCGGGCGCGCCGGCGCCGGTCATCACGAGACGGCCGCCGGGCCGATTCGGCGGCCGGAGGCGGGTGGCGTGTGCGGCCGGTCGGGGCGGGGGAGCCCGCTGTCACGACCGCTGCGGCGGGCGTTCCGCGCGACGTACCGGCGGTCCCGGTGCCGGCTGAGGCGTCTGCTCCGCGCGCTGTCCGGCCGGGCCCGGCTGTCCGGTCCGGCACTGGGTGCCCTGCTGCGTCCGGTCGGTGACCGGATGCGCCGGTGGGCGCGGTCGGTGGTGGGCGGCGGGCGGCCGCCCGGTGCGCGGACCGTCCGCCGGGTACTGGTCGACTCGCTCGGTGACGCCGTGGCCGTGGTCGCCGCGCTGCTTCAGGCGTCCCAGGGCGTCCGGTAGCGCTGCCCGCCCGGCGGTGTGCGGAACCGCGCCGGCGGGCGGGGTAACGCCGGGGCCGGGCGTCGGTGACCGGTCCCGGCGTCGGTTCAGGGGCGCGGCTCGGTGTCCGCGCCGGCCGCCCGGGCGCGGTCCGCCTCGGCGTCGGCGGCGCCCACGGGCGTCCCGTCCGTGTCGCGGTCGGCCTCGGTCAGGTCGGTCTCCGCGCCGGCGCGCGCCGCGTCGGCCCGGGCGTCGTCCGCGCCCACGATCGGGCCGTCGCCGTGCTCTCCGGAGTCCTCGACGAGGTCGGCGGCGGCGACGAGGCCGAGCGGGGCGTATCGGGGGTCGGTCATGGCTTCCTCCTTCGACACTGTGCCTGCGGGGCTACCCTGCGCGCCGCGCGCTGACACCTCATCGCCCTGGGCCGATGTGTCGCGATACTTTCCGGAAGGTGTCGCCGGGTATCGGCGGGCTGCCGGACGCTGCACGGCGCGGGCGGCCGGGACACCGACCGCCCGCGCGGCGCGTTGCGGACCAGGTCCGCCGGGAGCGCCGGACCACGGGCGGTGGCCGGTGTGTCGTACCGCTGGATCGGCCCCGTGCCGCCGGTGGCGGTACGGGGCCGACATGGTGGCAGCTCGCCGAGGATTGCCGGCGAGCTGCGCTAGGCCGTACCGGGTGGAGTTGACCTCTCGCCCGGCGGGGCCGAGCCGCGGGACGCGGGCCCCCGCCCGGGGGGGCGGGGGGGGGGCGCGGGCGGCCGGGGGGGGGGGGGGCGCGGGGGGATCAGTCGGCGGTGGGGTAGCCGTAACGGGCGGCGTGCTCGGGGTCGGTCGGGGCGACCTGGC
>NZ_JBFAJK010000023.1:0-99002 GCF_040655175.1 Micromonospora sp. NPDC050495
GACCCCGTGATGGACGCCAGCGACCCGCAGCAGTGGAACGCGTACGGCTACAGCAACAACAACCCGGGCACCTACAGCGACCCGACCGGCCTGAATGGCCGAACCGCTCCGGGTCCTGGTTGGTGTTCCCCACCCCGCCGGGAAAAAGTGAGTCGCCGGTCCACAGGTGCGGCACGCCGGACGGGTCGCGGTAGAGCAGCGCGATCGAGCCCGGGGTGTGCCCCCGCAGGTGGATCACCTCCAGGGCGCAGGAGCCGACCGGCACGGTGTCCCCCTCGCGCAGCGGGGCGGCCTCGATCGGCAGGCCCTCGGCGTCCTCGGCGCCCACCAGCGGGCGGGCGCCGGTCTTCGCCACCACCTCCTCCAGCGCCACCCAGTGGTCCATGTGCTGGTGGGTGGTGACCACGCTGGCCAGTCCACCGTCGCCGATCAGCTCGAGCAGCCGCGGCGCCTCGTTGGCGGCGTCGATCAGCACCTGCTCGCCGGTCTCCCGGCAGCGCAGCAGGTACGCGTTGTTGTCCATCGGCCCCACCGAAACCTTGGTGATGGTGAGCCGGTCGAGGTCGCGGACGTCCGGCGTGCCGCCGGGCGTGACGTCTCCGGTGTAGGTCATGCGGCTTCTATATCCATTCCGGTGGGATCGGCAGGGGACCGTCGGGCGTGACGGTGAGCACCTCGCCGGCGCTGCGCCCGGTCAGCCAGGCGGCGAGTTCCGGCGCGGGGCCGGTGATCGTGGGCGCCCCCTCGGGGTCACCCACGACGAGTTCGGACCGGACGCCGTCGAAGCGCAGCACCATGGCCGGCGCCGCCGGGTTGCCGGCCAGGCCGGTGGCCACCTCGTGCAGCAACCGCTGGGCGAACGCGTCCGGCCAGTCCGCCGGCCGGTAGCCGGCGGCGAGGTCCACGTGGTGCACCTCGATCTCCCGCAGCCGCCCCCAGACCAGCATCGCGGCCGGCCACGGGCCGCGCCGGGTCTGCACCGTGGCCGCCCACGCCTCGACCGGCATGGCCGCCACCGCCGCGGTGAACCGCTCGGCGCTGTGCCGCAGGTCGGCCAGCAGGTCGGCGGCCGGCCGCCCCGACCCGGTCTCGATGTCGGCGGAGCGGGCCTGTGGGCTGGCGTACATCGGGATCGGCTCGCCGGTGCGCGCGGCGGTGAGCAGGTTGACGAAGCCGTCGGCGTTGCGGGCCAGGTGGGTCAGCACGTGGCCGCGGGTCCAGCCCGGCAGCAGGGACGCGGCGGCGACGTCCGCCGGGCCGAAACCGGACACGGTACGCAGCAGCCGCGCCATGGCCTCGTCCAGCTCGCCGGTCAGCAGGAGGGGATCGCTGGTCACGAAACGACCCTAGCGGTACGGCCTGGCAACGTCGCCGGGGAAATAGCTTTCGGCGCGCCGGCGCGCCCCCTACCGTCTGGTCGACGGCTTCGGTCGCGGCGCTGGTTCGGACGCGCCGGGTCGGTGTCGTCGCCGGACACGGCAGCCGGGAGTCGGAGGGGAGGTGGTGAGCATGCCGGTCGCAGCACCCGTGTTCCGCCCTGAACCCCCTCGACACCGATGAGGACACCATGACACTGGATCTGACCGCCCTCGGCTGGGACGCCGACCGGGCGGCCCACGTACCGCGGCACGCCGACCGCCGGCCGGGCCGGGTGGCCCGCGTCGACCGTGGCGTCTGCACCGTGCTCTGCCCGGACGGCCCGGTCCGGGCCAGCCTGGGCGGGGCTGTGCTGGCCGCCGCCGCCCGCGACCTGACCGCGCTGCCCTGCGCCGGCGACTGGGTGCTGCTCGCCACCTGGCCGGACGGGCCGGTGACGGTCGAGACGGTGCTGCCCCGGCGTACCGCCCTGATCCGGCGCACCGCCGGCAAGGACGCCAGCGGGCAGGTGCTCGCCGCCAACCTCGACGCCGCCGCGGTGGTCGAGCCGGTGCACCCCGCGCCGGACGCCGAGCGGATCGAGCGACTGCTCTCCCTGGCCCACGAGTCCGGGGCCGAGCCGCTGCTCGTGCTCACCAAGGCGGACCTGGCCGCCGACCCGGCGGCGGTGGCCCGGCAACTCACCGCGCTCGCCCCCGGGGTGCCGGTGCTGCCGGTCAGCGCCGAGCGGGGCACCGGGCTGGACCCGCTGCGCCGCCACGTCGCCCCGGGGCGGACGCTCGGGCTGCTCGGGCCCTCCGGCGCGGGCAAGTCGAGCCTGGTCAACGCCCTGGCCGGGGCGGACGTGATGCGTACCCAGGCGATCCGCCGCTCCGACGGCAAGGGCCGGCACACCACCACCTGGCGGGCCCTGGTGCCGATCCCCGGCGGCGGCGCGGTGCTGGACACCCCCGGCGTACGGGCCGTCGGCCTGCTCGACGGCACGGCCGGTCTGGACCGGGCCTTCGCGGACATCGCCGAGCTGGCCAGCGGCTGCCGGTACGCCGACTGCGCGCACGACGCCGAGCCGGCGTGCGCGGTGCGCGCCGCGCTGGACAGCGGGGAGCTGCCGCCCCGGCGCTGGGAGAGCTGGCGCCGGCTGCAGCGCGAGGTGGCCTACGAGAGCGGCCGCCGGGAGGCCCGGCTCGCGGCCGAGCGGCGGGGCGGCTGGCGGGGTGGCCGGCGGCGGACGGGGCGTCCGACGGCACCGCCGGCGCCGGGCGGATTCTGACCGGAGGACGGCGGCGGTCGGGTGGGGCGAGCGCGCCCCGCCCGACCGAGCTGACCTGGGGGAATGTGCGCGCGCGGAAACTTGTCATACCTCGGGGCTAGAGTTGCCCGGGCGTCTTCCGTGCGCCTCGACAACCCTCGAAAACCGCTCAGACCACGCTCCGAGCGGACAGATCCGCCTCCATTCTTTCTCCGGGAGCACAGGCACTGTGGCCGACCGACTGATCATCCGTGGCGCGCGCGAGCACAACCTGCGTGACGTCAGTCTCGACCTGCCCCGGGACGCCCTGATCGTCTTCACCGGGCTCTCCGGTTCGGGCAAGTCGAGCCTGGCGTTCGACACCATCTTCGCCGAGGGCCAGCGGCGCTACGTCGAGTCGCTGTCCTCGTACGCCCGGCAGTTCCTCGGCCAGATGGACAAGCCCGACGTCGACTTCATCGAGGGCCTCAGCCCCGCGGTCTCCATCGACCAGAAGTCCACCTCGCGCAACCCGCGCTCCACCGTCGGCACCATCACCGAGGTCTACGACTACCTCCGGCTGCTCTTCGCCCGCGTCGGCGAGCCGCACTGCCCGATCTGCGGCGAGCGGATCTCCAAGCAGAGCCCGCAGCAGATCGTCGACCGGGTGCTCGCGATGGCCGAGGGCACCCGGTTCATGGTGCTCGCCCCGGTGGTGCGCGGCCGCAAGGGCGAGTACGTCGACCTCTTCGCCGAACTCCAGGCCAAGGGCTACGCGCGGGCCCGGGTCGACGGCGTGGTGCACCCGCTGACCGAGCCGCCGAAGCTCAAGAAGCAGGAGAAGCACACCATCGAGGTGGTGATCGACCGGCTCAGCGTCAAGCCCGGCGCCAAGCGGCGGCTGACCGACTCGGTCGAGGCCGCGCTCGGTCTCTCCGGCGGCATCGTGCTGCTCGACTTCGTCGACCTGGCCGAGGACGACCCGGACCGGGAGCGCCGCTACTCCGAGCACCTGGCCTGCCCCAACGACCACCCGCTCGCGATCGAGGACCTGGAGCCCCGGGTCTTCTCCTTCAACGCCCCGTACGGCGCCTGCCCCGAGTGCACCGGCCTGGGCACCAAGAAGGAGGTCGACCCGGAGCTGGTCATCCCGGACCCGGAGCGGACCCTGCGCGAGGGCGCCATCCAGCCCTGGGCCACCGGGCACAACCTGGAATACTTCCTGCGCCTGCTGGAGGCCCTCGGCGAGGCCGAGCACTTCGACGTGGACACCCCGTGGCGGGCGTTGCCGTCGCGGGCACAGAAGACGATCCTGCACGGCTCCGACGACCAGGTGCACGTCCGCTACCGCAACAAGTACGGCCGCGAGCGCTCCTACTACACGGGCTTCGAGGGCGTGATGCAGTGGATCGAGCGCCGGCACGGCGACACCGAGTCGGAGTGGTCGCGGGACAAGTACGAGGGCTACATGCGCGACGTGCCCTGCGCGGCCTGCGGTGGCGCCCGGCTCAAGCCGGAGGTGCTCGCGGTCACCCTGGCCGGCAAGAGCATCGCCGAGGTCTGCAACCTCTCCGTCGGCGAGGCGGCCGACCTGCTCGCCGGCATCGAGCTGACCGACCGGCAGAAGATGATCGCCGAGCGGGTGCTCAAGGAGATCAACGCCCGGCTGAAGTTCCTGCTCGACGTCGGGCTGGACTACCTCTCCCTGGACCGGCCGGCGGGCACCCTCTCCGGCGGCGAGGCGCAGCGCATCCGGCTCGCCACCCAGATCGGCTCCGGCCTGGTCGGGGTGCTCTACGTGCTGGACGAGCCGTCGATCGGCCTGCACCAGCGGGACAACCACCGGCTGATCGAGACGCTGCTGCGGCTGCGCGGGCTCGGCAACACCCTGATCGTGGTCGAGCACGACGAGGACACCATCCGGGTCGCCGACTGGATCGTCGACATCGGCCCCGGCGCCGGCGAGCACGGCGGCAAGATCGTGCACAGCGGGTCGGTGCCGGCGCTGCTGGAGAACGAGGAGTCGGTCACCGGGGCGTACCTGTCGGGGCGCCGGCAGATCCCGACGCCGGCCGTCCGCCGGCCGCAGACCGCGGAACGGGAGCTGGTGGTGCACGGGGCGCGCGAGCACAACCTGCGCAACCTCACCGTCAGCTTCCCGCTGGGCCAGCTCATCGCGGTCACCGGGGTCAGCGGCTCCGGCAAGTCGACCCTGGTCAACGACATCCTCTACGCGGTGCTCGCCAACCAGATCAACGGCGCCCGGCTGGTCCCCGGCCGGCACACCCGGATCACCGGCCTGGAGAACGTGGACAAGGTCGTCGGCGTGGACCAGTCGCCGATCGGCCGCACGCCCCGGTCGAACCCGGCCACCTACACCGGCGTCTGGGACCACGTCCGCAAGCTCTTCGCCGAGACCACCGAGGCCAAGGTCCGGGGGTACGGTCCGGGCCGGTTCTCCTTCAACGTCAAGGGTGGCCGCTGCGAGGCGTGCTCCGGTGACGGCACCATCAAGATCGAGATGAACTTCCTGCCCGACGTCTACGTGCCGTGCGAGGTGTGCAAGGGCGCCCGGTACAACCGGGAGACCCTGGAGGTGCACTACAAGGGCCGCACGGTCGCCGAGGTGCTGGACATGCCGATCGAGGAGGCCGCCGAGTTCTTCTCCGCGATCCCGGCCATCCACCGGCACCTCAAGACGCTGGTCGACGTGGGCCTCGGCTACGTCCGTCTCGGCCAACCCGCCCCGACCCTCTCCGGCGGTGAGGCGCAGCGCGTCAAGCTCGCCTCCGAGCTGCAGAAGCGGTCCACCGGCCGGACCGTCTACGTGCTCGACGAGCCGACCACCGGCCTGCACTTCGAGGACATCCGCAAGCTGCTCATGGTCCTCGAGGGTCTGGTCGACAAGGGCAACACGGTGATCACCATCGAGCACAACCTCGACGTGATCAAGTCGGCCGACTGGATCATCGACATGGGTCCGGAGGGTGGCCACCGGGGCGGCACCGTGCTCGCCACCGGCACGCCGGAGGAGGTCGCCGAGGTGCCGGAGAGCCACACCGGCCAGTTCCTGCGCCCGATGCTCAAGCTCGACGGCGCGGCCAAGGGCGCCGCGGCGGCCACCTCGCGGGCGGCCAAGGCCAACGGCGCCACGCGGCCGCGGGCCAGCCGCAAGGTTCCCGCCGGGGCGCGCTGACCCGGGCGTACGACGGGCGGGCCGCAGGAGCGGTCCGCCCGTGCCGCGCTCGCTTCACGCCGCGCTCGCTTCACGCCGCGCTCGCTTCACGCCGCGCTCGCTTCACGCCGCGCTCGCTCCACGCCGCGCTCGCTTCACGCCGCGCTCGCTCCACGCCGCGCTCGCTCCACGCCGCGCTCGCTTCACGCCGGCCGCAGCTCGGGGTCCACGTCGGTGCGATATCTGCTCGGATATCCCATTGGTGACGCGCCGGTATGAACCGTGCGGCACCCTGGTCCGTGTTGCGAAGCGGGGCCACGGGATCATGGCGAGTGGCGGCAGCCGAGAGAAGGGCCGGACATGAGTGACGATCAGGTGCTGACCGGACCGGGTGGCCAGACCCGGCGCACCCTGCTGGCGGGCGCCGGCGCGGTCGGGGCCGCAGTGGTGCTGGCGGGCTGTGGCGACGACGCGGGGGACACCGCCGGCGGTTCGGCGCCGACCAGCGCCGGTCCTCCCGGCGCCACCAACGCCGGCGATCCGGAGGGCGGCGAGCGGGACAGCAGCGGCCCGCTCGCCCGGACCACCGACATCCCGGTCGGCGGCGGGGCCGTGTTCGCCACCAAGGGCGTCGTGATCACCCAACCGGCGGCCGGCCAGTTCAAGGCCTTCGACCCGATCTGCACCCACCAGGGCTGTCCGGTGTCGAACGTCGACGGCGGCACGATCAACTGCACCTGCCACAACAGCCGCTTCTCGATTACCGACGGCTCGGTGAAGCAGGGCCCGGCGACCAGGCCACTGGCGCCGAAGAACATCAAGGTCACCGGGGAGCAGATCACCCTGGCCTGAGCCGTACCGCCGCGTCCCCCGTCGTGGCGGGGGACGCGCGGCGGCGGGGTGTCGAACGGGGGTCAGTCTCCGGGGGGTTCGTCGTACGGCACCGCCTCGCCGTAGACCTCCCGGTCGGGCACGCGCATCTCGGCGCGCAGTCCGTTCTCGGTGTACTCGATCGGGTGGCGGGGATCGATCTCGAAGTCGCCGTCGCCGTCCGTGTCGACAGGCAGGCCGGCGGCCTGGCGTTCCACGTTCTCCGTGCCGGCCCGGACCTCAAGGTCACCGAAGACCGGGACCGTCTGGGTGTCCGGATCGTCGGGATTCACGTAGCGTCCGTCGAGACGGGTGTCGTTGTCGAAGTCGTAGACATGCGCCATCTCATGGAACAGCACGGCCGACGGCGGCGCGCCCTCGAAGCTGTCGAAGTCGGGGTTGTACTGGATCCAGTAGTCGTCACTGTCCGTGTTCCAGTGTGCCTCGGCGCTCTGCTCGTCGAACTCCTCGATCCGGAAGCGGTCCGGGTCGCCGTGCTGGGCCCCGTCCATCTCCGCCAGCATCAGCTGCCCGTTCGGCGAGGACCGGAGCATGTCCAGGTCGTCCTGCACCCGCTCGGTGAACTCGTCCGAGCCCTCGATCTCCAGGTCGGAGGCGAGGTCGTTGGAGACGTCGACGTGGTGGACCCGCTCGGTGTCGTCGAAGGCGTCGGGCCTCTCGGTGCCGGCCGTGCCGGTCTCGGTCTGCCGCTGCCCGTACACCAGATCGCCGTCGACACCGTCGGTGCCGCCCGAGACGGTGTCGGTGCCCTGACCGGTGTAGATGGTGTCGTCGCCGGCGCCACCGGCGATCGTGTCGTTGCCGCGTCCGCCCGAGAGCACGTCGTAGCCCTGGCCGCCGTCGAGGCTGTCGTCGCCCCGGCCGCCCTCGAGATAGTCGTAGCCGTCGCCGCCGGAGAGGCGGTCGGCGCCCGACCCGCCGTAGAGGGTGTCCTCGCCCGACCCGCCGATGAGGCGGTCCTGACCGGTGAAGGTCGCCAGGTAGTCCTGACCCGCGCCGCCACTGACGTAGTCGGCACCGGCGCCGGACTCGATGGTGTCCGCGCCGTAGCCGCCGAGCACGACGTCATCGCCGGAGCCGGTGTGGATGCGGTCGTCCCCCGAGCCGCCGAGCACGGTCAGCGCGCCGACACCCTCGCCGGCCTCCACATGGTCGTCACCGGCCCCGCCGCGGACCGTCAACGCGAAGCCGTCCGGCACCGTCTCGCTCCAGAGCACGAACGACCCGGCCACGATCTCCACCCTGAGCTTGCCGGTGAACGGGTCGCGGACCACCCGGACGTCATTGTCGCCGCCGCCGGCGTTGATGATCATCCGGCCGCCGACGAAGATCACTCCGGGCCCGGGCGGCTCGTTGGGCAGTGTGAACGGGGTCGCCCCGGCGGTGAATCGCCACCATGCGTCCTTGATGGTCTCCAGGGCCGCACTGACCGCCCGCAGGTCCGCCGCCGAGTCCTGCTGCACGTCCACGGCCGGCCGGCGGATCGCCTCAGCGGCCGCGACGGCGGCACCCACGACCGCCACGCCGGCCGCATCCGTCGGGGTGAAGATGACCCCGTCGGCCGACCGGGCCACCCGCACGGCCCCGGTCAACGCCTTCCACTCCTGGTCGAGCAGCAGTTGGGCGCGGCCCAGCGCGTCCGCCAGGTCGTCGACCGCCCGGGCACCGCGCTCGGCCAGCGCGGCGAACTCCTCGAGATCCACCACCAGCTTGCGGCCATGCTCGGCGTACGCCTCCGCGACGTCGCCACTCCACCCGCTGTTGAACAGCGCGTTCGCCCCGTTCCGGGCGTCCGCCGCGCTGTCGCGAGCGGCGTGGGCGAGGCTGCGCCACGCCTTGGCCGTGGCCAGGAGCCGCTCCGGATCGGCTCCCAGTGACCACAGATCGTCCGAGACGATCGGGGCGGGCTGCGCCGATGTGACGGGTGCTCCGGGGATGGTCATGTCAACCGCCGCCGAGTAGGCCACCCATGAGCCCACCGGCGTCGTCGTCGGTCTGCTGAATCGAGAACGCGACCAGGTAGAGACGGTCGACGTCACCTTCCAGGACCGCCTGCAGCACGCCGGCGGCGGTCATCGCCGCCTCCGTCGCGGTCTGGCAGGCGGCATGGGCCGGCTCCGCGGCCAGGGTGTCGCCGAAGGCGATCAGCGGAGCCGGAAAGTGCTCCTGCGCCAGCAGCATCCCGTCGCCGAACTCCTGCGAGGCGGTGAGCATCCGCCCCGCGAAGCCGGCGACCTCTTCGGGATCGACGGCGAAACCAGCCATGCCGCAAGCTAGCAGGGGCGACCACGCATTGACCCCTGCCGTTTCACGATCCGTCAATTCTGATCGCGGACGCTCGCACGCCGGGACGCGTCCGCGGCGCTGGCCGACCTGCGCGGGCTTTTTGACACAGGCCCTGGCTAGGCTTGCGGCGTGGCTGACCCCTCGACCTACCGTCCCGCGACCGGCACCATCCCGGAGTCGCCAGGGGTCTACCGCTTCCGGGACGGCACCGGCCGGGTGATCTACGTCGGCAAGGCGCGCAACCTGCGCAGCCGGCTCAACTCCTATTTCGCCGACCCGGTCAACCTGCACCAGCGCACCCGGCAGATGGTCTTCACCGCCGAGTCGGTGGACTGGATCACCGTGGCCACCGAGGTCGAGGCGCTCCAGCAGGAATACACCTGGATCAAGCAGTACGACCCCCGGTTCAACGTCCGCTACCGTGACGACAAGTCGTACCCCTATCTCGCGGTCACCCTCGACGAGGAATACCCGCGCCTGCAGGTGATGCGCGGCGCCAAGCGCAAGGGGGTGCGCTACTTCGGGCCGTACTCCCACGCCTGGGCGATCCGCGAGACGCTGGACCTGCTGCTGCGGGTCTTCCCGGCGCGGACCTGCTCGTCCGGGGTGTTCAAGCGGGCCGGCCAGGTCGGCCGGCCCTGCCTGCTCGGTTACATCGGCAAGTGCTCCGCGCCCTGCGTCGGCAGCGTCACCGCCGAACGGCACCGGGAGATCGTCAACAGCTTCTGCGACTTCATGGCCGGCCGCACCGACACGATGGTCCGGCGGCTGGAGAAGGACATGCTGGAGGCCAGCGAGCAGCTGGAGTTCGAGCGGGCCGCCCGGCTGCGCGACGACGTGGCCGCGCTGCGGCGAGCCATGGAGAAGCAGACCGTGGTGCTCGGCGACGGCACCGACGCCGACGTGGTGGCCTTCGCCGACGACCCCCTCGAAGCCGCCGTCCAGGTCTTCCACGTCCGCGGCGGTCGGGTCCGCGGCCAGCGCGGCTGGGTGGTGGAGAAGACCGAGGAGCTGACCACCGGTGACCTGGTGCACCACTTCTGCACCCAGGTCTACGGCGGCGAGCAGGGCGAGGCCGACGTGCCCCGCGAGCTGCTCGTCCCCGAGCTGCCCGGCGACGCCGACGCGCTCGCCGACTGGCTCTCCACCCGGCGGGGCAGCCGGGTGTCCCTGCGGGTGCCGCAACGCGGCGACAAGCGCGCGCTGCTGGAGACCGTCGAGCGCAACGCCAAGGACGCGCTCGCCCGACACAAGCTCAAGCGGGCGGGCGACCTCACCACCCGCAGCCAGGCGCTCGACGAGATCGCCGAGGCGCTCGGCATGCGTACCTCGCCGCTGCGGATCGAGTGTTTCGACGTGTCCCAGATCCAGGGCACCGACGTGGTGGCCAGCATGGTCGTCTTCGAGGACGGGCTGCCCCGCAAGAGCGAATACCGGCGGTTCATCGTCCGCGGCGCCACCGACGACCTCTCCGCCATGTCCGAGGTGCTGCGCCGGCGCTTCGCCCGCTACCTCGATGCCCGCGCCGAGACCGGAGAGATCGGTGAGGAGACCGCCGGGGACCCCGACCGGCCCGGCATCGACCCGACCACCGGGCGGCCGCGCAAGTTCGCGTACCCGCCGCAGCTGGTCGTGGTCGACGGCGGCGCGCCGCAGGTGGCCGCCGCCGCGCAGGCCCTCGCCGAGCTGGGCATCGACGACGTGGCGCTCTGCGGCCTGGCCAAGCGGCTGGAGGAGGTCTGGCTGCCCGACGACGAGTTCCCGGTCATCCTGCCCCGCACCTCCGAGGCGCTCTACCTGCTGCAACGCGTACGCGACGAGGCGCACCGGTTCGCCATCACCTTCCACCGGCAGCGCCGGTCGAAGCGGATGACCGAATCGGCGCTGGACAACATCCCCGGCCTCGGCGAGGTACGCCGCAAGGCGCTGCTGCGGCACTTCGGCTCGCTCAAGCGGCTCTCCGCCGCCACCGTCGAGGAGATCACCGAGGTGCCCGGTGTGGGCCGGCGGACCGCCGAGGCGATTCTCGCCGCCCTCGACGAGTCCGGCTCGGCCAAGACCCCTTCCTGACCCGCTCCCGGCGGGCCCGCCTCGTCCGCCGGGAGTGGCCAGCCGTTCATTGCGGTTGATCCACGCCGGGATGCGGCAAACGGGGCTATCCGGCGTCGAGGAAGGGCCGGATCGCCGCAAGTGGGTGGATCGTCCTCCCATCCGATGCGATCATCCTCCCGCCTGATGCGGCACCCGGGGCCGGTGTCCTTCCGCTCGCTACTGGTCTGTTGAGCTGAACGACTCGCCGTCACGGCGGCCAGCCGGTCAGCGCGGCTGATCCACGCCGGGATGCGGCAAACGGGGCCATCCGGCGCCGAGGAAGCACCAGATCGCCGCAACTGGGTGGATCATCCTCCCGCCTGATGCGGCACCCGGGGCCGGTGTCCTTCCGCTCGCTACTGGTCTGATGACATGAACGACTCACCGCCACGGCGGCCAGCCGGTCAGCGCGGCTGATCCACGCCGGGATGCGGCAAACGGGGCCATCCGGCGTCGAGGAAGCACCAGATCGCCGCAACCGGAGTGGATCATCCCTTCCGTGCCCCGGTGTGGGTCGTTTCCGCCATCGAGGTCGGTAGTGTCCGGACCCCCGGTCCCGGGCTTCGGCACCCCCGAGCATCGCGGCGCTGCCGAACTCTCATCCCGGGCTCCGGCCGCGCCGTCTGCCCGGGTCCTCCCGGATCTGGGTGGTGGGTGGTGGTGGCCGTTGGGTGGTTTGGGGCCTGGTGTGCCGTGGTCGGGGCCACCCGCAGGGTGGAATCATGCGGGGGTCGGGGTCGTTGAACATGGCAGACCGTAGAGCAGCCCCGCCCCAGGGTGCGTGGAGCCCGGCCGGAATGATCGGCCACCGGCCGTCGTTATACCCCCGGACCGCGCAGTCCACCCCGGGTCAAGCCGAGGGGAACGATCCCCGGCCCCGGGCCGTTACATCCCCCGGACCGTGCACCACCGGTCCACCCGGTCCCAAGGCCGAGGGAATGATCCCCGGCCCCGGGTCGTTACATCCCCCTGGACCGTGCACCACCGGTCCACCCCCGGGATACCGGCAGGCCGAGGGAATCACTTCCCCGCCACCGACGGTTACACCCCGGGCACGCCCGAGCAGGTCACCCCCTGACCGCCGGGCGCATCCCCCAAAAACTTCCCCCCCTTTTTGCGCGCGGCAGCAGACACCCCCCGTGTGGCTGTCGCGTCACCCCCGATCAGAGAGGCACTCACCATGCGTACCACTCTGCTGCGTAACACCGTTCTGACCGCCGCCGGCTTCGCCGCCACCGCTGGTGGCATCGCCGGCCCCGCCATCGCCGCCCACGCCGCCCCCGCCGAGAAGACCGCGCAGGTCACCACCGACCGCAAGGGCCACGGCGAGCGCGAACTCGACGTCCGCTACGAAGCCCAGCCCAACTTCTACTACTGCGGCCCCGCCGCCACCCGCAACGCCCTGTCCGTGCTCGGCAAGAACATCGACGTCGACACCATGGCCAAGGAAATGGGCACCACCGAGAACGGCACCAACAGCATCAACGACATCACCCCCGTCCTGAACAAGGAAACCGGCAAGACCTACCGGTCGGTGGAGATCAAGGACGGCAAGGCCGACGACAAGCAGACCGACACCCTGCGCGCCGACATCGTGCGCACCGTCGACGACGGCCGCGCCGTGGTCGCCAACATCGCCGGCACCGCCACCGACACCGACGGCAACACCCACTCCTTCGAAGGCGGCCACTACATCAGCGTCGTCGGCTACCACGACAACGGGAAGACCGTCACCATCGCCGACAGCGCCAACCCCAACACCGCCTCCTACCGCATCAGCGTCGACAACCTCGCCGACTGGATCGCCACCCGCGGCTACAGCGCCTCCTGACCGGCTATCCGCTGACAGGAGCGAGCACGAAGGGCCGGCCCCCACAAGGGGTCGGCCCTTCGTCGTGTCCGCGGACGGACCCGGTCTCAGGACTCGGCGAGGATGCCGAGGATCCCGTCGCCGTACTTGGCCAGCTTGTTCTCGCCGACGCCGCTGATCCGGGACAGTTCGGCCAGCGAGGCGGGTGCCTCCGTGGCGATCTGCCGCAGGGTGGCGTCGTGGAAGATGACGTACGCCGGGACGCCCTGCTCCTTGGCGGTGGCCGCGCGCCAGGCGCGCAGCCGTTCGAACACCGACGCGGCGGCCGGGGTGAGGTCGGCGACCACGGTGGCCGCCCCGCGTGGCTTCGCCGACCGGCTGGCCGCCGGCCGCTCCGGCTCCCGCCGCAGGGTGACCGTACGGCGGCGGCCCAGCACCTCGGCGCTGGCCTCGGTGAGCGCGAGGGTGCCGTAGTCGCCCTCCACGGCGAGCAGCCCTTCGGCGAGCAGTTGCCGCACCACGCCTCGCCACTCGGCCTCCCGCAGCTCGGTGCCGATGCCGAAGGTGCTCAGCGCGTCGTGACCGTACTGGTCGATCTTGTCGGTGTGCTTGCCGAGCAGGATGTCGATGCTGTGCCCGGCGCCGAAGCGCTGGTTGCGTTCCCGGTCCAGCCGGAAGACGGTGGAGAGCAGCTTCTGGGCGGCGACCGTGCCGTCCCAGGACTCCGGCGGCTCGAGGCAGGTGTCGCAGTTGCCGCAGTTGGCCGTGCCGCCTTCGCCGAAGTATTCGAGCAGCTGCGCCCGGCGGCAGCGGACCGTCTCGCAGAGCGCCAGCATGGCGTCCAGGTGGCTGGCGAGGTTGCGCCGGTGCGCGAGGTCGCCCTCGGACGTCTCGATCATCTTGCGCTGCTGCACCACGTCCTGCAGCCCGTACGCCAGCCAGGCGGTCGACGGCAGCCCGTCGCGCCCGGCGCGGCCGGTCTCCTGGTAGTAGCCCTCCACCGACTTGGGCAGGTCGAGGTGGGCGACGAAGCGCACGTCGGGCTTGTCGATGCCCATGCCGAAGGCGATCGTGGCGACCATGACCAGCCCGTCCTCGCGCAGGAAGCGCTGCTGGTTGGTCGCCCGGGTCGCCGCGTCCAGCCCGGCGTGGTACGGCAGGGCCGGGATGCCCTGCTGGACCAGGAACTCGGCGGTCTTCTCCACCGAGGCGCGGGAGAGGCAGTAGACGATGCCGGCGTCGCCCGGGTGCTCGTCGCGCAGCAGGGCGAGCAACTGCTTGCGCGGCTCCCGCTTGGGCACGATCCGGTACTGGATGTTGGGCCGGTCGAAGCTGGCCACGAAGTGGCGGGCGTCGGTGAGTTGGAGCCGGGTGGCGATCTCGGTGCGGGTGGCCCGGGTCGCCGTGGCGGTCAGCGCGATGCGCGGCACCGCCGGCCAGCGTTCGTGCAGCATCGACAGGTTGAGGTAGTCGGGGCGGAAGTCGTGCCCCCACTGCGACACGCAGTGCGCCTCGTCGATCGCGAACAGCGCGATGCGGCCTCGCTCCAGCAGGCCGAGGGTGGCGCGTACCGCCAGCGCCTCCGGCGCCAGGTAGAGCAGGTCCAGCTCGCCGGCGAGGAAGGCGGCCTCGACCCGGCGCCGCTCGGTGAGGTCCTGCGTCGAGTTGAGGAAGCCGGCCCGGACGCCGACGGCGGTGAGCGCGTCGACCTGGTCCTGCATGAGCGCGATGAGCGGCGACACGACCACCGCGACGCCGTCGCGGACCAGCGCCGGGATCTGGTAGCAGAGCGACTTGCCGCCGCCGGTCGGCATCAGCACCAGCGCGTCGCCGCCGGCCACCACGTGCTCGACGACCTCCTGCTGGAAGCCGCGGAAGGTGTCGTAGCCGAACACCCGGTTGAGCACCCGCAGCGCGTCCTCGGTCCGCTGATCGGTGGGGGAGACCATTCGCGCAGTCTACGAGCGGGCCCGGACAACACGGCTACGACTCGTCCCCGTCGCGGGAGGGTGTTGACGACGCGCTGAACAAGCGTTTAATGTTTTGAACATGCGTTCAGCTCCTGACGATGGCGACCTCACTGGCAAGGCCAACATCCGCAACGCCGCGCTGCGCCTGTTCGCCGAGCGCGGGCATGATGCCGTCACGGTGCGGGAGATCGCTGCGGCGGCAGGGGTGTCACCCGCGCTCGTCGTGCATCACTTCGGCAGCAAGGACGGGCTGCGGGCCGCCGTGGACGGCTACGCCGCGCAGGCGTTCGACGCGCTCTTCTCGATGGACGAGCGGGACGTGGCCGAGGCGATCAGCGGGGACAGCGGCGCGTCCATCGCCGAGATGTTCGCCCGGGCCTTCCCGCACGGCTCGCCGTTGCCCGCGTACCTGCGCCGCCTGCTGCTCGTCAACGACCCGGCGGGAGCGGCGTTGTTCGGTCGCTGGCACGCCCGCACTCGCCAACTGCTCGACTCGATGACCGAGATCGGCGCCGCTCGACCGGCTGAGGACCCCGCGGTCCGGGCGGCGTTCTTCCTGGTCAATGACCTCGCACTGGTCCTGCTGCGCAACCAGATCGCCGCCGCGATCGGAGTCGATCCGCTCACCCCGGAGGGCATCGCCCGGTGGGCCAGAGAAGCCACCGCCGTCTACACGGAGGGCGCGTTCGTGACGCCGCCCGGGGAGGAAGCCTCGTGAGTCAGCCGGCCCATGTCATCCACATCCAGAACCTCACCAAGGCGTTCGGCAAGGTGCGTGCCCTCGACGGATTGGATCTCACGGTGCGGCCGGGCGAGGTGCATGGTTTTCTCGGTCCGAACGGGGCGGGCAAGTCCACCGCCATCCGCATCCTGCTCGGGCTGATGCGGGCGACCCGCGGTCACGTCGAGTTGTTCGGCGCCGACCCCTGGCGGGCGGCCGCCACGCTGCACGGGCGGCTGGCCTACGTCGCCGGGGACGTCGCGCTGTGGCCCGCCTTGACCGGCGGCCAGTGCCTCGACGTCATCGGGGCCACGCACGGCGCGGTCGACGAGACGCGCCGGGGCCGTCTGATCGAACGCTTCGAGCTCGATCCGACCAAGCGGATCCGGGATTACTCCAAGGGCAACCGTCAGAAGGTCGCCCTCGTGGCCGCGCTGGCCGCCCAGGTGGACCTACTCATCCTCGACGAGCCCACGTCCGGGCTCGATCCGCTGATGGAGCAGGTCTTCCAGCAGTGTGTGCGGGAACGGAGGAACGACGGTGTCACCGTGTTGCTCTCCAGCCACATCCTCAGCGAGGTCGAAGCGCTGGCCGACCGGGTGAGCATCATTCGCCGTGGCCGCACCGTCGCCACCGGCAGCATCGCCGACCTGGGCCGCCACGCCCGGACCTCGGTGCACGCCGTCACCGTCGAGGAGCCCGAAGACCTGGCCCACGCGGATGGGGTGGCCGACTGGGCCTGCGAACGGCTCGACGGGCAGGTCGACGTCAGGTTCACCACCGACGCCGACCACCTCGACGAGATGATCGGCAGGCTGCACGCCGCACGGATCCGCACCCTGACCGTCGCTCCGCCGAGGCTCGATGCGCTGTTCCTGCGCGCCTACGGGAACGCTCCCGACGCCCGGGAGACCGGCGAACCGCTTGCTGAGGACGCGCGATGAGCGGCCGGTACCCACCGGCGGTTCCCGGCCGGAGCGGGCTGGGCGCCATGGTGGGCATCGTCTGGCGTACGCACCGCCGCGGCATCGTGGTCTGGGTGCTCGCTCTCGCCGCGAGCATGATCGCGACAGCCGTCGCCGTCGCCGGTCTCTACGACACCCCGGCCAAGATCCACACCTATGCCGAGGCGGTCACCGCCGGCAGCGCGCTGGCCGCGCTCAACGGCCACGTCGAGGGCATCGACAGTCTGGGTGGGGTGATCCAGGACGAGTTCGGCTTCCTGGCCTCGTTCCTGCTTCCGCTGCTGGGAATCGGCCTGATCGCCGGGTCGACGCGACGCGAGGAGGAGTCGGGCCGGCTCGAGACGATCCTCGGCGGTCGGATCGCCCGGCACCAGCCCGTCCTGGCGGCCCTCGTGGTAGCGACCGCGGCGATCGTCGTCACGTCGGTCCTGTTCGCCGCCGGCCTGGTGCTCGCCGGTGTCCCGACGTCCGGCGCGATCCTCTACGGCGCGGCTCTCGGCGCGCTGGCCTTCGTGTTCGCCGGGTTCGCGGCTCTGGTGGCGCAACTCGTGCGCCACGCCCGCGGGGTGTACACGTGGAGCCTGATCGCACTCGCCGGGGCGTACGTCCTGCGCGGCGTCGGCGACACGGCTACGAGCCGGTTGACCTGGCTGTCCCCGCTCGGGTGGGCGGAGAAGACCGCGCCGTTCGGGAACCAGCGGTGGTGGGTGCTCGCCGTCCCGGCCGTTGCCGGCGTGGCCTCGGGCGGCGCGGCGGTGTGGCTGGCCGCCCGCCGGGACGTCGGCAGCGCCCTGCTGCGTGGCGGCCCGGGCCCGGCCCGAGCGACCTGGCTGCGGCGGCGGCCGATCGGCTTCGCGGTCTGGCTGCACCGCCCGGCGACGGCGGGCTGGCTGGCGGGCGCGATCCTGCTCACCGGGATGATGGGCGCGCTGGCCCGACAATTTCTCGACGCGCTGGCCGGGAATCCCGCGCTGGGCGACGCCGTGGGCATCAGCGGCCCTCGGCCGTTGGACGGCTTCATCGCCATGACCCAGCTCTACCTTGCCGTCCTCGGCGCGGGGTACGTCACCCAGGCGATCGGCACCCTGCGGGCCGAGGAAGCCGAGGGCCGCCTGGAGACCCGGCTCGCCGGCACGCTCTCCCGGACCCGCTGGCTTGCCGCCCACGGCGCGGTCGTCGCGGCCGGGCTGGTGCTCATCGTCGCCGGCTCGTCGGCGGTCCTCGCCCTGTCGACCGCCTGGTCGGTGGGCAGCACCGGCGAGACCGGCGCCGTGCTGCGGGCCGGCCTGGACTACCTGCCGGCGGAACTGGTGTTCGCCGGCCTCGCCCTGGCCGTGTTCGGCCGCTGGCCGCGCGGCTTCGCGCTCAGCTGGGCGGCGTACGCCGTGGCGACCTTCATCGCCCTCCTCGGCCCCGGCCTGAAACTCGCGCGATGGGTGCTCGACCTCGCCCCCACCACGCATGTCGGGGCACCACCGCTGGCCGATGTCGACGCCGGCAAGCTGGCCGCGCTGGCCGTCATCGCCGTCGCGCTCGCACTGGTGGGGTTCGTCGCCTTCCGCCGTCGGGGCATCCCCCACGCCTGATGCGTCGGCCATGCCTTCCGCCCCGCCCACCGTCGCCGACCAGGTCGTCGCGCACTGCGCTCAGCACGCACACCGGGAAGCCGGACGGGCGGCCGGGCCGGCCCCGATCCCCGGCAAACCGGACAAGTACCTGTTCGGGTCCCCACCCGTGGAATCCCGGACGGGCGTGCAGCCGTTAGAGTCGCTGACTGACCATGCGCGGCCGACCGGCCGCGGCGCCACGGCTTGGGGGTAGCGGGTGAGCGAGTCGCGGACGGGAGACCCGGTGCCGACGGCCGGCACGGAGCCGGCCCTCGGCCGGCCGGCGCCGGCCGAGGCGGACACCACGTTGGTGGTGGTCACCGGCCTCTCCGGCGGTGGCCGCAGCACGGTCGCCCGGGCGTTGGAGAACGTCGGCTTCTACGTGGTCGACAACCTGCCCCAGGCGCTGATGCTCGACATGGCCGAGCTGGCCTTCAAGGCCGGCGGCGCGGCCCGGCGTACCGCGATGGTGCTGGACGTGCGCTCCCGTGCCTTCTCCACCGACCTGGCCGGGGCGATCCGGGAGCTGCGCGAGCGCGGCTTCCACCCCCGGGTGGTCTTCGTCGACGCCGACGACGAGGTGCTGATCCGCCGCTTCGAGAGCGTCCGCCGGTCCCACCCGTTGCAGGGCGAGGGACGGCTGGCCGACGGCATCGCGGTGGAGCGGGCGCTGCTGGAGGAGGCCCGCGACCAGGCCGACGTGATCATCGACACCAGCCATCTGAACGTCAACCAGCTGCGCCGCCGGGTGGAGGAGCTCTTCGGCGGCGAGGACGCCCGCCGGCTGCGGATCACCGTGCTCTCCTTCGGCTTCAAGTACGGCCTCCCCCCGGACGCCGACTTCGTGATGGACGCCCGGTTCCTGCCCAACCCGTACTGGGTGCCGGAGCTGCGCGAGCACACCGGTCGGGAGGAGGCGGTCAGCGCGTACGTGCTGGGCCAGGAGGGCGCGGAGGGCTTCGTGGCCGGCTACGCCGACCTGGTCAACGCCACCACGGCCGGTTTCGAGCGGGAGGGCAAGCGCTACCTGACCGTCGCGGTCGGCTGCACCGGCGGCAAGCACCGCAGCGTCGCCATCGCCGAGGAGCTGGCCGCCCGGCTGCGCCAGTCCGGCATCGCGGCCAACGCCCAGCACCGGGACCTGGGGCGGGAATGATCCCGACCAGGGTGGTCGCGTTCGGCGGCGGGCACGGGCTCTCGGCGTCGCTGCGCGCGCTGCGGCGCTGCGTACCCGAGCTGGACCTGGACATCACCGCGGTGGTCACGGTGGGCGACGACGGCGGCTCCAGCGGGCGGCTGCGCGCCGAGCGCGGCGGCCTGCCCCCGGGTGACCTGCGGCAGGCGCTGGTCGCCCTCGCCGGCGACCACCCGGCCACCCGGCGCAGCGCCGCGCTGTTCCAGCACCGCTTCCCGGCCGCGGCGCGGCCGGCGGGCGTCACCGTGGGGCCGCCGCCCGGCGGCGCCGCGCTGGCCGCCGGGGCCGGCGCGACGGCGGCCGACCCGCTCGCCGGGCACGCGGTCGGCAACCTGCTGCTGCACGGGCTGATGGAACTGCTCGGTGACCCGGTGGCCGCGCTCGACCACGCCGGGGCGATGCTCGGCGCGGTCGGCCGGGTGCTGCCGATGTCGTGCCAGCCGGTGGGCATCGAGGCCCGGGTGCGCGGCGCCGACCCGGACCACCCCGACGAGGTACGGGTGCTGCGTGGCCAGCACCAGGTGGCGGTCACCACAGGGCGGGTGGAGTCGCTGCGGCTCACCCCGGCCGCGCCGGCGGCCTGCGCGGAGGCGGTCGCCGCGGTCCGCGCCGCCGACTGGTTGATCTTCGGGCCGGGCAGCTGGTACACCAGTGTGCTGCCCCACCTGCTGGTGCCGGGGCTGGCCGACGCGATCGTGTCCAGCCCGGCCCGTCGGCTGGTGACCCTCAACCTGGTGGCGGAGAAGGAGACCCTGGGGCTCTCCCTGCCCGACCATCTGGACACCCTCGGGCGCTATCTGCCCGAGCTGAAGGTGGACATGGTGCTGGCGGACTCCACGGCGGTGGGTGATCCCGAGGCGGTCGAACGTGCGGCAGAATCGCTGGGTGCCCGGCTGGTCCTCGCCCCCGTCGCCGTCACCGACGGCACGCCCCGTCATGATCCAGCCGCGCTGGGCGCCGCACTGGTGCCCGTCCTGGGCGCCGATCGTTAGACACGTACGTAATCACCGGCGACACGCCGGTACCGGTCCGTGAGGGGGCGCACTATGGCGATGACGGCCGCGGTCAAGGACGAGCTGAGTCGGGTCGACGTACCCAAGCCGTGCTGCCGGCGCGCGGAGATGGCCGCCCTGCTGCGCTTCGCGGGTGGCCTGCACATCGTGTCCGGCCGGGTGGTGGTCGAGGCGGAGCTGGACACCGGCGCGGTCGCCCGGCGGCTGCGCCGGGAGATCGCCGAGGTGTACGGCTACCCGAGCGAGATCCACGTGCTCGCCTCCGGCGGGCTGCGCAAGGGCAGCCACTTCATCGTCCGGGTGGTGAAGGACGGGGAGGCCCTCGCCCGGCAGACCGGCCTGCTCGACGTCCGTGGCCGTCCGGTGCGCGGGCTGCCGCCGCACGTGGTGGCCGCGAACGTCTGCTGCGCGGTCTCCGCCTGGCGGGGCGCGTTCATGGCGCACGGCTCGCTCACCGAGCCGGGCCGCTCCAGCGCGCTGGAGATCACCTGCCCGGGCCCGGAGTCCGCCCTGGCGCTGGTCGGCGCGGCCCGCCGGATCGGCATCACCGCGAAGAACCGCGAGGTACGCGGGGTGGACCGGGTCGTGGTCAAGGACGGCGACGCGATCGCCGCCCTGCTCACCCGCATCGGCGCCCACTCCAGCGTGCTGGCCTGGGAGGAGCGGCGGGTGCGCCGGGAGGTCCGGGCGACCGCCAACCGGCTGGCCAACTTCGACGACGCCAACCTGCGCCGCTCGGCCCGCGCCGCGGTAGCCGCCGCCGCCCGGGTCACCCGGGCGCTGGAGATCCTCGCCGACGATGCCCCCAACCACCTCACCTCGGCCGGCCAGCTGCGGCTGGAGCACCGGCAGGCCTCGCTGGAGGAGCTGGGCGCGCTGGCGGAGCCGCCGCTGACCAAGGACGCCATCGCCGGCCGGATCCGCCGGCTGCTCGCGCTGGCCGACAAGCGGGCCCGCGACCTGGGCATCCCGGATACCGAAGCGGCCGTCACGCCCGACATGCTCGTGGTCTGATAGGACCGTGCGGCTGTTCGCGTGCGGGCGGGATCACCACCCGCCGCAGCGCGGTGGCGCACGCTCGGATAGGGTCGCTGCGTACGGCAAGGGGGCCGGCACAGGCATTCCTCGCCGTACTCACCGCCTCGGGCGGTCAGGTCTCCACAGACCGCGGCGGGGTGGCCGAGATGACATCGTCAACGGCCGGCTCCTACGGTCGGCGCACACACCTCCGCCGGCCGTGGTCTGACGCCGGCGGACCAGAACGCGAGGAGATGGGACCTGTGACCATCCGGGTTGGCATCAACGGCTTCGGCCGGATCGGCCGTAACTTCTTCCGGGCAGTGCTGGCGTCCGGTGCGGACATCGAGGTCGTGGCGGTGAACGACCTGACCGACAACGCGACGCTCGCCCACCTTGTCAAGTACGACAGCATTCTGGGCCGCCTCCCGCACGAGGTGAAGGCGACCGCCGACGAGATCACCGTGGGCGGCAAGACCATCAAGGCGTACGCCGAGAAGGACCCGGCCAAGCTGCCGTGGGGCGAGGTCGGCGCCGACGTCGTGATCGAGTCCACCGGCTTCTTCACCGACGCCACCAAGGCGAAGGCGCACATCGACGGCGGGGCCAAGAAGGTCATCATCTCCGCGCCGGCGAAGAACGAGGACGTCACCGTGGTCATGGGCGTCAACCAGGACCAGTACGACCCGGCCAAGCACAACATCATCTCGAACGCGTCCTGCACCACCAACTGCCTCGCCCCGATGGCGAAGGTCCTGCACGACACGTTCGGCATCACCAAGGGTCTGATGACCACGATCCACGCGTACACGCAGGACCAGAACCTGCAGGACGCGCCGCACAAGGACCTGCGCCGGGCCCGCGCCGCCGCGCTGAACATCGTGCCGACCTCGACCGGCGCCGCGAAGGCGATCGGTCTGGTGCTGCCGGACCTCAAGGGCAAGCTGGACGGCTACGCGCTGCGGGTGCCGATCCCGACCGGCTCGGCCACCGACCTGACCGTGGAGGTCGGCCGGGAGACCACCGTGGACGAGGTCAACGCCGCGCTGAAGGCCGCCGCGGACGGCCCGCTCAAGGGCATCCTGGTCTACAACGAGGACCCGATCGTCTCCGCCGACATCGTCACCGACCCGGCGTCGTGCATCTTCGACGCGCCGCTGACCAAGGTGATCGGCAACCAGGTCAAGGTCGTCGGCTGGTACGACAACGAGTGGGGCTACTCGAACCGCCTCGTCGACCTGGTCAAGCTGGTGGGTAGCTCGCTGTGAGTGCGAGGAGCGAGCTTGCGCCCGCAGCCACGAACGGAGGGCTGGCTCTGTGAGCATCCGCACCCTCGACGACCTGCTCGGCGAGGGGGTGTCGGGTCGGCGCGTGCTGGTGCGCGCCGACCTGAACGTCCCGCTCGACAAGCAGACCGGTGACATCACGGACGACGGCCGGATCCGGGCCGTGCTGCCGACGCTGAGCGCGCTGGTCCAGGCCGGCGCCAAGGTGGTCGTCTGCTCGCACCTGGGCCGTCCCAAGGGCGCGCCGGACCCGCAGTTCAGCCTCCGCCCGGTGGCCGGGCGGCTGGGCGAGCTGCTCGGCGCGCCGGTCCACTTCGCCGAGGACACCGTCGGCGACTCGGCCCGCGCCACGGTGGAGGGCCTGGCCGACGGCCAGGTCGCCGTGCTGGAGAACCTGCGCTTCAACAAGGGCGAGACCAGCAAGGACGAGGCCGAGCGGGGCGCCTTCGCCGACCAGCTCGCCGCCTTCGGCGACGCGTACGTCGACGACGCGTTCGGCGCGGTGCACCGCAAGCACGCCAGCGTCTACGACGTGCCGGCCCGGCTGCCGCACGTGGCGGGCCGGCTGGTGCTGCGCGAGGTCGAGGTGCTCAGCCGGCTCACCGGCGAGCCGGAGCGGCCGTACGTGGTGGTGCTGGGCGGGTCCAAGGTCTCCGACAAGCTGGCGGTGATCGAGGCCCTGCTGCCGACGGTCGACCGGCTGCTCATCGGCGGCGGCATGTGCTTCACCTTCCTCAAGGCCCAGGGCCACGAGGTGGGCAGCTCGCTGCTCGAGGACGAGATGGTGGAGACCTGCCGCAACCTCCTGGAGCGCGAGCCCGGCAAGATCATGCTCCCGGTCGACGTGGTGGCCGCGGTCGCCTTCGCGCCGGACGCCGAGCACCACACGGTCCCGGCGGACGGCATCCCGTCCAAGCGGGTCGGGCTGGACATCGGTCCGGAGACGGTGGCCGGCTTCGCCGCCGCGCTGTCCCAGGCGAAGACCGTCTTCTGGAACGGCCCGATGGGCGTGTTCGAGATGGCCGCGTTCGCCAACGGGACCCGCGGGGTGGCCGAGGCGATCGCCAAGTCCGGGGCGTTCAGCGTCGTGGGCGGCGGTGACTCCGCGGCGGCGGTGCGGACGCTCGGGCTGGACGAGTCGGCGTTCGACCACATCTCCACCGGCGGCGGCGCCTCCCTGGAGTACCTGGAGGGCAAGACCCTCCCCGGCATCGCGGCCCTGGAGAACTGAATGGCGAGCCCGACCCGCCGGCCGTTGATGGCCGGCAACTGGAAGATGAACTTGAACCACCTCGAGGCCAACCTGCTGGTGCAGAAGCTGGCCGCGAGCCTCAACGAGAAGCAGCTCACCGACGTCGAGTGCGTGGTGTTGCCGCCCTTCACCGACCTGCGCACCGTGCAGACCGCGGTGGACGGCGACAAGCTGCTGATCGGCTACGGCGCGCAGGACCTGTCGCCGTACCAGTCGGGCGCGTACACCGGGGACATCTCCGGGCCGATGCTCGCCAAGCTGGGCTGCACCTACGTGGTGGTCGGCCACTCCGAGCGGCGGCAGTACCACCACGAGGACGACGCGCTGGTCAACGACAAGGTGACCGCCGCGCTGGCGAACGGGCTGACCCCGATCCTCTGCATCGGTGAGGGCCTGGAGGTCCGGGAGCAGTTGCGGCACGTGCCGCACTGCTGCGACCAGCTCGACGGCGCGCTCCGAGGGCTCACCGGGGAGCAGGTCACCAAGGTCGTCGTCGCGTACGAGCCGGTCTGGGCGATCGGCACGGGCAAGACGGCGACGCCGGAGGACGCCCAGGAGGTTTGCGGCGAGGTGCGCAAGCGGCTCGTGGAGACCTTCGGCCAGGACACCGCGGACCAGGTCCGGATCCTCTACGGCGGCTCGGTGAAGTCGTCCAACGTCGCCTCGATCATGGCCCAGCCGGACGTCGACGGCGCCCTGGTCGGGGGCGCGAGCCTGGACGCCGAGGAATTCGCGCAGATCTGCCGGTTCCCGGAGCACATCTCCCGCTGATCGCTCGCTATCCTTGACGCTGCCCGTCCACCGGTCGGTGCCACCGTGCCCGACAGGACGGGCAGTGATCGCAACGAGAGGACTGACCCCCGCCATGCCGATCTGGTTCGCCTACACGATGATCGTGTTGCTGGTCATCACGAGCATCCTGCTCACCCTGCTGATCCTCCTGCACCGCGGCAAGGGTGGCGGGCTGTCGAGCATGTTCGGCGGCGGCGTCAGCTCCAGCCTGGCCGGCTCCTCGGTGGCGGAGAAGAACCTCGACCGTTACACCGTTCTGGTCGGGATCGTCTGGTTCGCGTGCATCGTCGGGATCGGGCTCTGGCTCCGCCTCCAGCTCAACAGCGCCACCTGAGTCGGCACTCAGAGGCGTACAATCTGCGCGCGGTCCGTCACGGACCGCGCGCAGTTTTGTTTTCCGCTGTGCACCGCGTCGCCCGCCGCCCACCCCCCCGGCGGTGGTCCCCTCCGACGACAGGAGCGAGCAGCCGTGCCGAGTGGCAACGTCATCCGGGGTTCCCGGATCGGGTCCGCCCCCGAACGCTTCGACCAGCGCACCGAGCCGGCCCCGCGCCGCCCGGTCGCCTACTGGTGCCGCAACGCCCACCGGGTCGAGTTCCTCATCGCCGCCGAGGCCGAGGCCCCCGCGGTCTGGGACTGCCCGCGCTGCGGCGAGCCGGCCGGCCCCGACCCCGACAACCCGCCGGGCCAGGCCCGCCCCGAGCCCTACAAGACCCATCTGGCGTACGTGCAGGAGCGGCGCACGCCCGAGCAGGCCGAGGCCCTGCTCGCCGAGGCCCTCGACGCGCTGCACCGCCGCCGCCGTCGGGGGGCGTGAGTGGGTTCGGCGGTTCGGCGCGTCCGTCTCGGTGGTGTGGTGCTGCGCCGCCGCCGTCGGGGGGCGTGAGCGGGCCGGGGAGCCTGACGCGAGCGCCCGCGCGAGCGTGCGGACCGGACGCCGAGGTGCCTGGTAGCCGCCTACGGACTTGACGACGCAGCTGGATCAGCCCCCCGGGGGCGACGCCGCTCGGCGACCGCAAGGCCGGTGGTGGGGCGACCCGCCGGGGCGATCCACTTGTGTCATCAAGTCGGTAGCGCGGGAGACCCTACCTGCTGGCGCCAGCGAGCCGGGCCACGGTGCATCAAGGTCCAGCCGCGACGGGCGATGCAGCCCGCGCCGAGCCGCCCCAAGGCGGACGCGCCGGGCCCATGCTCAGCGCAGGCTGCGCGACCTGGGCGGCACGTCGGCCGCCGCGGCCCGGTCCAGCAGCCAGAGGGTACGGGTCACCCCGTGCGCCCCGGCCGCCGGCAGCTGCACCGGACCGGCCCCGGCCAGGGCCATGCCCACCGCCCGAGCCTTGTCGCTGCCCGCCGCCACCAACCAGACCTCCTCGGCCGTGTTGATCGCCGGCAGGGTGAGCGTGGTGCGTACCGGGGGCGGCTTCGGGCTGCCCCGGACCGCGCTGACCGGGCGGTTGTCGTGGTGCACCGGGTGCTCCGGGAAGACCGAGGCGACGTGCCCGTCCTCACCGACACCGAGCAGGAGCACGTCGAAGTGGGGGAGCGCGGCGTGCCCGGGCCGGGCGGCCCGGGCCAGTTCCTCGGCGTACCCGGCGGCGGCGGTCTCCGGGTCGTTGCCGGCCGGTCCGTCGGAGGCCGGCATCGGGTGGATCCGCGCCGGGTCCAGCGGCACCACGTCCAGCAGCGCGGCCCGGGCCTGGGTCTCGTTGCGCTCCGGGTCGCCGGCCGGCAGGAACCGCTCGTCACCCCACCAGACATCCACCCGGGACCAGTCCACGGCGTCCCGGGCCGGCAGCGCGGCCACCGCCCGGTAGACCGCCGCGGCGATCCGCCCGCCGGTCAGCACCACCGACGCCTGGCCCCGGTCCGCCTGCGCGTCGAGCAGCTTCACCACCAGCCGGGCCGCCACGGCCTGCGCCAGCAGGTCGGGATCGGCGTGTACGGCGACACTCGCCTCACTCATCCATCGCGCCTTCGTGTTCCGACCGCCCCACGGCGGTCACCTGTGCTGTCCGGCCGCGGTGCGACCGGGCCATCGCCCGTCACCCGTTGGCGGTCGCGCCCGCGTGCGCGGAGATCCCGGCCTCGGCCCGCTCGGCGGTCGCCGGATCCTTCCACACGTGCACCCGCTGGCTGGGCCGCTGATCCAACCCGGAGAGGCCGGCGGTGGCGCCGAGCGCCTCCGCGTACACCTGGTCGGCGTCGAGGCGGCGCAGCTCCTCGGCCAGCTCGTCGCCGAGCGGGCGGCGGACCAGCGGCAGGGTGCGGTCCTCCTGCCCGGTACGCCGGAAGACGGCCACGCTGTCGTCCCGGGTCAGGGTCAGCGAGTCGCCGTTGGCGCAACGCAGCTGCACCTCCCGCATCCGGGGGTACTCGTCGGTGTCCTTGCGGACCGGGTCGATGCCGAGCCGGGCCGTGAGCCAACCGCGCATCAGCGCCGCCGTCGGGTCGCTCCGGGGCGCCACCACGGTCGCCTCGATGATCCTGGCCTGGGCGGTGTCGAACGCGCCGGCCACCAGGGTGCGCCACGGGGTGATCCGGGTCCAGGCCAGGTCGGTGTCGCCCGGTGCGTAGTCGGCGGCCCGCTGGCGCAGCGCGGCGATCGGGTCGGCGGCCTGCGCCGCGTCGGTGATCCGCCGGTCCGCCACCACGCCGAGGAAGTCGGTGGCGATCTCCTGGGGCGGCTCACCGTGCCACCAGGTCACCACCGGCACGTCCGGCACCAGCAGCGGCATGACCACCGATTCGGCGTGCAGCGCCAGCCGGCCGTACATCCGCATGACCACCGCCTCGCACGGGCCCAGCCGGCCGCCGACGACGATCTCCGCGTCGAGGCGGTTGCGCTCCCGCTCGACGTCGCTGCGTACCACCACGAGCAGCCGGCACGGGTGCGCGGCGGCCGCGATGGTCGCCGCCGCCTCCGCCTCCCGGACCCGCTTCTCGTCCACCACCACGATCAGGCTGAGTGCCATGCCACTGGCCACCCCGCCCGCGCTGCGCCGCTCGGCGGCGAGCGCCTTGACCACCTCGTTGCCGGTCGTGTCCCACAGCCCGATCACGGGAGCCTCCTGGTCCGTCGGCCCGCGCCGCCGTGCGACGCCGCCACGTTGCTGTGCCCGTTGGTCCGCTCGCTCATGCCACTCACGCCCGCCGCCAGGCCCGGCCGTCGCGGGCCAGCATCTCGTCGGCGGCCCGCGGTCCCCACTCGCCGGCCCGGTACGGCTCCGGCTTGGTGCCCACCCAGGCGTGCTCCAGCGGGTCCACGACCTGCCAGCTCTGCTCCACCTCGGCCGCGTCCGGGAAGAGCGTCCGGTCGCCGATCAGCACGTCCAGCACCAGCCGCTCGTACGCCTCCGGGCTGGACTCGGTGAACGCCTCGCCGTACTGGAAGTCCATCGCGATGTCCCGGACCTCCATGGTGGTGCCCGGCACCTTGGAACCGAACTTCAGCACCACGCCCTCGTCGGGCTGCACCCGGATGACGAGCTGGTTGGGGCCGAGCGACTCCATGTCGGCCGCTTCGAACGGCAGGTGCGGCGCCTTCTTGAACATGATGGCCACCTCGGTGACCCGCCGCGGCAGCCGCTTGCCGGCCCGGATGTAGAACGGCACCCCGGCCCAGCGCCGGTTCTGGATGCCGAGCTTGACCGCCACGTACGTCTCGGTGGTGGAGTCCGGCGGGACGCCCTCCTCCTCCAGGTACCCGACGGCGCGCTCGCCGCCCACCCAGCCGGGCAGGTACTGGCCGCGCACGGTGTCCCGGGCGGCGTCCTGCGGCACGGTGATCGCCTTGAGCACCTTCAGCTTCTCGGCCCGGATCTCGTCGGCGTCGAAGCTGGTCGGCTCCTCCATGGCGACCAGGGCGAGCAGCTGGAGCAGGTGGTTCTGCAGCACGTCGCGGGCGGTGCCCACCGAGTCGTAGAAGGCGGCCCGGGTGCCGATGCCGACGTCCTCGGCCATGGTGATCTGCACCGAGTCGACGTACTTGGAGTTCCACAGCGGCTCGAACAGGTTGTTGGCGAACCGCAGGGCCAGGATGTTCTGGACCGTCTCCTTGCCCAGGTAGTGGTCGATCCGGAAGACGTCCTGGCGGGTGAAGACGTCGTCGACCAGGTCGTTGAGCGCCTTGGCGGAGGGCAGGTCGTTGCCGAACGGCTTCTCCACCACCACCCGGCGCCAGCCGCCGGACTTGGCGTTGTCCGCCATGCCGGTGCGGGCGAGCTGCTTGAGCACCACCGGGAAGGCCGCCGGGGGGATGGAGAAGTAGAAGGCGGCGTTGCCGGTGATGCCGTGCGAGTCGCGCAGCTCGTCGAGGGTGTTGGCGAGATGGTCGAACGCGGCGTCGTCGTCGAACGAGCCGCCGACGAACTTGATGTTGCCGGCGAGCCGGGCCCAGACCTCCTCCCGCCAGGGGGTGCGGGCGTGCTTCTTCGCCGCGTCGTGGGCCAGCCCTTCGAAGTCACCGTCGCCCCAGTCGCGCCGGGCGAAGCCCAGGACCACGAAACCGGGCGGCAGCAGCCCCCGGTTGGCCAGGTCGTAGACCGCCGGCAACAGCTTCTTGCGGGCCAGGTCACCGGTCACCCCGAAGATCACCAGAGCGCACGGCTCCGGGATCCGTGGCAGCCGCCGGTCCTGCGGGTCGCGCAACGGGTTCCCCGTGGCCGCTTCGCCTGACGACTGCGGGGTCCGCAGGGCCGGCTCACTCCTCGCGCTCACGGTGCCTCCTCGCTCCGCCGAATCCACATCGTTCATCGTCACGTCCGTGTCCGTCCGGCCGCATCCAGCAGCTGGGCGACGCCCGCCGCCCGCTCGGTCAGGTGCAGTCGTAGCACCGCGCGCCCACGACCGGCCAGCGCCTGCCGGTCGCCGGCGGCCCGGGCCGCCTGAAGCTCCCCGAAGGTGTACGGGCGGCCGGGCACCGGCAGATCGCTGGTGACCGCGCCGGTCACCTGAAGGTAGCTCCCGACCGGGGGACCGCCCAGGTGGTACTGCCCCGTGGCGTGCGGGTGCCGCGGGCCCCAGCCGAAGGTGACCGGTCGCCCGGTCGCCCCCGCCAGCAGCGCGCGCAGCCCGGCCACCGCCGCGTCGGCGGACCGGTCGAGGTACGCCGTCACGGCCAGATACCCGTCGTCACCGAGCCCGTCGAGCAGCCGGCGCAGCACCCCGGCCAGGTCGGTGGGGAAGCCGCCCGGCGCGTGCACCTCGACCGCGCCCTCGGTGAACGAGGGGGTCTCCGCCGGCACCCCGGCGCCGAGCAGCCGGGCGGTGTGCTCCTTGCTCGCGGCGACGTCCGGTTCGTCGAACGGGTCGACGCCCAGCGTGACGGCCGCCACCGCGGTGGCGTACTCCCAGGTCAGGAAGTGGGCGCCGAGGGGGCCGTTGACCGCCACGTCCGCGCCGACGGCCGGCGCCCGGCCGGGGGCGAGCGCACCGCCGTAGCTGATCGTGAGCACGTCCGGGCCGGTGGCGCCGGGCGCGTCGGGGGCCTCCACGACCACCGGCAGCAGGCCCATTCCGGCCTTGCCGGTGGACTCGGCGAGCAGCTGCTCGGCCCAGTCGCCGAGCCCTTCGACACCGGTGCCGTCGGGCACCAGGGCGACGGTGGCCCGGCCCGTGGTGGCCGCCGCGCCCAGCGCCGCGCCGAGGGCCAGGCCGGGATTGTCGCGGTCGCGTCCCAGCGCCCCGGCGAGCGCGTCGGCCTCGTCCAGGAGATCGGCCACCGGCACCCCGGCCAGCGCCGTGGGGACCAGCCCGAACGCGGTCAGCGCGGAGTACCCGCCGCCCACCTGCGGGTCGGCCGGGATGGTCAGCACGCCCAGTTCGTTCGCGGTCGCCTCCAGCGCCGAGCCGGGGTCGGTGACCACCACGAAGTGCCGGGCGGTCTCCGCCTCGGTCATCCCGGCGTCCAGGAACGCCTGCCAGTAGGCCCGCCGGTGGCTGTCGGTCTCCAGCGTCGCGCCGGACTTGCCGGAGACCACCACGACGGTCCGGTCCAGCCGGTCGGTGAGGGCGGCGCGGACCTGCCCGGGATCGGCGGTGTCCAGCACGGTCAGCGGCCGGCCGAGGGCACGGGCGGTCACCTCCGCGGCGAGCGACGAGCCGTCCGTCCCGGCGAGCACCACGTGGTCCAGCCCTTCCAGCTCGGCGGTCAGCTCGGCGAGCTGGGGGAGGAGTTCCCGGCTGCGGCCGTGGGTGTCCAGCCAGCCGAGCCGGAGCTTCGCCCCGGCCGCCGCGGCCGGGCCCCAGAGGGTGGGGTCCTGCCCGGCGAGCCGGCCCGGGACGTCCCGGGCGACCAGGTCCTGCCGCACCGAGGCCCGGTCGACGGCGTCGGCGCCGCGTACGGCCAGCCCGCCGGCGCTCTCCGCGGGACCGGCGAGCGGCTCGCTCACGGGGTCACCCCGGTTGGCGACCACGGGGCGCGCCGGACCGGCTCATTTCTCGCGCGCGCGATCCGTACCGCGTGCGGGCCGGTCCGGGTGGGAACGGCGGGGCACGTCCCGGGGCGCTGCCCCGGGACGCGTCCGGCGCCGTTCGTCACGCGTTGCCTCCGGCCTGGGCGGCGGCCTGCGCGTTGCCCTTCGCGGCGCGGCGCGGCTGCCCACTGCCCTGGGCGGCCGCCTCGAGCGACTTGCGCACCCCGTCGAGCAGCTCCCGCCAGCTCGCCTCGAACTTCTCCACGCCCTCCCGCTCCAGCGTGTCGATCACGTCCGCCATGTCGACGCCCACCGCTTCCAGGTCGGTGAAGACCTTGCGGGCCTCGTCGTACCCGCCGGTGACGGTGTCGTCGCGGGTCTCGCCGTGGTCGGCGTACGCGTGGATGACCGCTTCCGGCATGGTGTTGACCGTGCCGGGCGCGATCAGCTCCTCGACGTAGATGACGTCCCGGTAGTCCGGGTTCTTGGTCGACGTGGAGGCCCAGAGCGGGCGCTGCGGGTGGGCGCCGGCCTCGGCCAGCTGCTGCCACCGCGCGGAGCCGAAGACCTCGCAGTACCGCTCGTACGCCAGCCGGGCGTTGGCCACGGCGGCCTTGCCGCGCAGCGCCTTGGCCTGGTCCGAGCCGATCTTCTCCAGCCGCTTGTCCACCTCGGTGTCGACCCGGGAGACGAAGAACGACGCCACCGACCCGATCTTCGACAGGTCGTGGCCGTTTGCCTTCGCCTGCTCCAGACCGGCCAGGAAGGCCTCCATGACCTGCGAGTACCGGTCCAGCCCGAAGATCAGGGTGACGTTCACGCTGATCCCCTCGGCCAGCGTGGCGGTGATCGCCGGCAGGCCCGCCTCGGTGGCCGGAATCTTGATGAACAGGTTCGGCCGGTCGACCAGCCACCAGAGCGACTTCGCCTCGGCGACGGTGCGGTCCGTCTCGTGGGCCAGCCGCGGGTCCACCTCGATGGAGACCCGGCCGTCCACCCCGGCGCTCGCGTCGTACGACGGGCGCATCACGTCGCAGGCCCACCGCACGTCGTACGTGGTGAGCAGGCGGACCGCCTCCTCCACCTGGACGCCTCGGATGGCCAGGTCGTGCAGCTGCCAGTTGTACTCGTCGGCGTCGGCGAGCGCCTTGGCGAAGATGGTCGGGTTGGTGGTCACGCCGGCCACGTGGGACTCGCGGCGGAGCTGGTCCAGCCCGCCGGAGCTGAGTCGTACCCGGGAAAGATCATCGAGCCAGATGGCCACCCCCGTGGCCTGCAGCTCGCTCAGCCGGTCCGTCATGACGTCCGCTCCCCTCAGTTGCCGGTCGTGAAACCGGTGATGTCGCCCACCCGGGTCAGCGCCGCGTGCGCGGCGGCCACGATCCGGTCGGGGGTGAACCCGAACTGCTCGAAAAGCACGGTGTGCGGCGCGCTCGCCCCGTAGTGCTCCAGGCTCACGCTCTCGCCGCTGTCCCCGACGATGCCCCGCCAGGACATGGCGATTCCCGCCTCCACGCTCACCCGTGCCTTTACCCCGCGCGGCAGCACCGACTCCCGGTACGCCTCGTCCTGCTCGAAGAACCATTCCTGGCAGGGCATCGAGACGACCCGGGTGGGGGTGCCGTCGGCCTCCAGCCGCTCCCGCGCGGTGAGGCAGAGCTGCACCTCGGAGCCGGTGCCGACGATGATCACCTGCGGCTTGCCGTTGGACGCCTCGGCCAGCACGTAGCCGCCCTTGGCGACGCCCTCGGCGCCGGCCAGCTCGGTGCGGTCGAGGGTGGGCAGCCCTTGCCGGCTCAGCGCCAGCGCGGTCGGCCGGTCGGTGTGCTCGAGGGCCTGCCGCCACGCCCAGGCGGTCTCGTTGGCGTCGGCGGGGCGGACCACGTCGAGGCCGGGGATGGCGCGCAGCGCGGTCAGGTGCTCCACCGGCTGGTGGGTCGGGCCGTCCTCGCCGAGGCCGATCGAGTCGTGCGTCCAGACGTAGACCACGGGCAGCTTCATCAGCGCGGCGAGCCGCACCGAGGGGCGCATGTAGTCGCTGAACACCAGGAAGGTGCCGCCGTACGGGCGGGTGCCGCCGTGCAGGGCGATGCCGTTGAGGATCGCGCCCATGGCGTGCTCGCGGATGCCGAAGTGCAGGGTGCGGCCGTACTCGTCGCCCGGGAAGTCCTTGGTGGCGTGCACCGCGGGGACGAACGACGGCTCGCCCTTCATGGTGGTGTTGTTGCTCTCCGCGAGGTCGGCGGAGCCGCCCCAGAGCTCGGGCAGCACCGGGGCGAGCGCCTCCAGCACCTTGCCGGAGGCGGCCCGGGTGGCGATGCCCTTGGCGTCGGCCGGGAAGGTCGGCAGGGCGTCGGCCCAGCCCTGCGGGAGGGTACGGGTCGACATCCGGTCCCAGAGCGCCTTGCGCTCCGGGTTGGCCTGCGCCCACGCGTCGAACGAGGTGGTCCACTCCGCCTGCGCCTCGGCGCCGCGCTCCATCACCTGGCGGGCGTGCTTGAGCACCTCGTCGTCGACCTCGAAGGTGCGCTCCGGGTCGAAGCCGAGGATCTCCTTGGTGGCCTTGACCTCGTCGGCGCCGAGCGCCGAACCGTGGATCTTGCCGGTGTTCTGCTTGTGCGGCGCGGGCCAGCCGATGATGGTGCGCAGCGCGATGAAGGAGGGGCGGCCGGTCTCCGCCTTGGCGGCCAGCAGCGCCTCGTACAGCGCCTCGACGTCCTCGTGGTAGTCGCCCTGGTCGGCGTCGCCGCGGCGCCAGTCGACGGTCTGCACGTGCCAGCCGTACGCCGCGTAGCGGGCCGCCACGTCCTCGCTCTTGGCGATCCGGGTGTCGTCCTCGATCGAGATCTCGTTGTCGTCGTAGATCACGCAGAGGTTGCCGAGCTGCTGGTGGCCGGCGAGGGAGCTGACCTCGTGGCTGATGCCCTCCTCGATGTCGCCGTCGGAGGCGATGCACCAGATGTCGTGGTCGAAGGGGGACCGCCCGGAGTCCGGGTCCGGGTCGAACAGGCCGCGCTCGCGGCGGGCCGCCATCGCCATGCCGACCGCGTTGCCGAGACCCTGGCCGAGCGGGCCGGTGGTGGTCTCCACGCCCGGGGTGTGACCGTGCTCCGGGTGCCCCGGGGTGAGCGAGTCCCACTGGCGCAGCGCCTTGAGGTCCTCCAGGGCCAGCGGGTAGCCGGAGAGGAAGAGCTGGATGTAGAGGGTGAGGCTGGAGTGGCCGGCGGAGAGGACGAAGCGGTCCCGGCCGGGCCAGTTCGGGTCCGCCGGGTTGTGCCGCATCACCCGGTTGAAGAGGAGGTACGCCGCCGGGGCGAGACTCATCGCCGTACCCGGGTGGCCGTTGCCGGATTTCTCCACGGCGTCCATGGCCAGCACGCGGACCGTGTCGACGGCCCTGCGGTCGAGGTCGGACCAGTTGAGAGCGGGAAGCTCGGGTCGGTTGGCAGCCACGATTGGTGTGCTCCTCGGGAGATGGGCGGAACCCTCACTGATGACCCTATCGAGCGGCCCTAAACGTCCGCCCGGGGATCTCTGCATGCTCGTCTGTACGGCTCCGACCGGATCCACCGTTCACCTCGCCGTGTGACGGTCCGCACCGTTGCCGGGTCCCCGGGGCAGCCAAAACGACGACGCGTAGTGTGTGGGGCGGTGTGTGGGCCCGCCGGGCGGGTCCGGGCCGACCCCGACCTCCCCCGCCGAAGCCGGAAGGTGGCAATCCGTGAGCATGATCACCGAGCGCCCCGTCAGCAACTCTGCCGGGCAGCCGCCGGTGAGCACGTTGACGGAGACGCCGGCGGCCGGCCGGCGGGACGTCCGGGCCGTGGTGAGCGCGTACGTGGCGCTGACCAAGCCGCGGATCGTCGAGCTGCTGCTGGTCACCACCGTGCCGGCGATGATGCTCGCCGACGGCGGGATGCCGTCGCTCTGGCTGGTGGCCGTGGTGCTGGTCGGCGGCTCGCTCGCCGCCGGCGCGGCCAGCGTGCTCAACTGTTACATCGACCGGGACATCGACCAGTTGATGCGGCGCACCAAGCGCCGGCCGCTGCCCGCGCACACCGTGTCGCCGCGCAGCGCGCTCATCTTCGGGCTGGTGCTGGCGGTGATCTCGGTCGCGCTGATGGCGGCGACCACCAACTGGCTGGCGGCCGGCCTCACCCTCGCCGCGATCGCCTACTACGACCTGGTCTACACGCTCTGGCTCAAGCGGACCACGGCGGCGAACACCTTCTGGGGCGGGATCTGCGGGGCGGCGCCGGTGCTGATCGGCTGGGCGGCGGTCACCGGCTCGCTGGCGCCGGCCGCGTGGGGCCTGTTCCTGGTGGTCTTCTTCTGGCAGTTGCCGCACTTCTACGCGCTGGCGATCAAGTACAAGACCGACTACGCCCGCGCCGGCATCCCGATGCTGCCGGTGGTGGCCTCGGTCCGCCGGGTCAACGCCGAGATCCTGGCCTTCTCCTGGCTGACCCTGCTCTCCTCGCTGGCCGTCTGGCCGCTGGGCATGAGCCCGATCTACGGGGTGACCGCGCTGGTCGTCGGCGGCGTCTTCGTGGTCGAGGCGCACAAGTTGTGCCGGCGCGCGACGCGCGGCGAGGCGGTCAAGCCGATGCGGCTGTTCCACTGGTCCACCACCTACCTCACCATCCTGTTCGCGGCCGTCGCGCTCGACGCCCTGCTGTGAGCCCCGCCGGCCCCGCCGGGGCTGGCTGGTTTCCCGGGCGCGCGGAATTCATCAGAATTTTTTCCGGGCCGCGGCAGGGTTATCGAAGTGGGACAGACTGTGACGATCCCGGCCGTCCGTTTCGCCCCGCCATAGGCGGACACAGGGGGCGAATCACCTGTGGTCTTCCTTAAACCCGTAGGTAATTGGCATCACAATTAGTTCATCGTTCTCGCACACGTGGGTGGAAGTCTGCTTAGGCTTCGCGTCATGGCAGATGGTTCCGATACGACGCTGACGGCCGACAAGACCGTCGCCGAGCAGGCCCCCAACGGCCTGGTCGCGGGCATCAAGTCGTTCGCCGCCGGGCACGGCGGGGCGAAGGCGGTCATCGAGTACGTCGGCAAGCGCGGAGCGCGCATCGTCCTCGTGGGTTCCGACGGAGCGTGGGCCGACCAGTTCGCGGACGGCACCGACGTGGCACGGCAGGCCTGCGCCACGGCGGGAGTCACCGTCGAGAACGCCTGGGAGCGTGAGCTGATGGACCAGATGCGTCCGAGCAACGACCTCTGGCGGTCGATGGCCCGGCGCACGATGTCCCGTTGATATAAATTGACCGATCACCACCAGTCGACCCGGGGGAAACCCCGGGTCGCTCTCGTCACCTGCACCGCCCTGCCCGACCTCGACCCGGACGACCGGCTCGTGCTCGCCCCGCTCGCCGCCCGCGGCATCGCCGCGGAGGCGGTGGTCTGGGACGACCCGGCCGTGACCTGGACGGCGTACGACCTGGCCGTGCTCCGCTCGCCCTGGGACTACGCGCTGCGGCGCGACGCGTTCGTCGACTGGGCGCGCACCGTGCCCACCCTGGCCAACCCGGCCGACGTGGTCGCCTGGAACACCGACAAGCGCTACCTGGCCGAGCTGGCCGCGGCCGGCGTGCCCACGGTGCCGACCGCCTGGGTGGAGCCGGGCGCGGACTGGCACCCGCCCGCCGACACCGGCGAGTACGTGATCAAGCCCGCGGTCAGCGCCGGCAGCCAGGACACCGGCCGGTACGACCTGGCCGACCCGGAGCACCGGGAGCTGGCCGCCGCGCACCTGCGGCGGCTCGGCGGAGCCGGCCGGGTCGCCATGGTCCAGCCGTACCTCGACGCGGTGGACACCGCCGGCGAGACCGCGCTGCTCTTCCTGGCCGGCCCGGACGGCCTGGCGTTCAGCCACGCGATCCGCAAGGGGCCGATGCTCACCGGCCCGGACCTGGGCGTGGCGGCGCTCTACAAGGAGGAGCGGATCGAGCCCCGGACGGCCACGCCCGCCCAGCGGGACGCCGCCGAGCGGGCCCTGGCCGCCGTTCCCGGCGGCCCGGACCGGCTGCTCTACGCCCGGGTGGACCTGATTCCCGGCCCGGCCGGGGCGCCCGTCCTGGTCGAGCTGGAGCTGACCGAGCCGAGCCTGTTCGTCGGGTACGCCGACGGCGCCCCGGACCGGCTCGCCGAGGCGGTCGCCACCCACCTGGCCCGCCGGTCCTGACCCACGCCGCGGCCCGCGCCGGAGCGGGTCGCGGCCGGGGTCACCGCTCGTCGCAGTGGTTGCGTTCCCAGCGGCCGCCGATCGGCGGGGTGTCCAGCCGGACGGCGGCCTCGTTGCCGGCGAGGTCGTTCTCCTCCACCCGGCAGGACACGCAGCTGCCCGCGCCGGTGATCCAGAACCCGTAGGTCTGGGTGTCCTCGTCCCGGTGCCAGATCCGGTTGCCCCGCACGATGGCCGAGTCGAACGGGGCGTTCACCGCGATCCCGGCGCGCTCCGGCGGCCCGGCCGGCAGCTCGTACGGCGTGCCCGGCTCCGGGGTGGCCTCGTTCCAGCCGGTCGCGCCGTCCGGGCGGACCTCGGCCAGGGACAGCTCGGTGCCGGTGTTGTCGGCCACCACGGCGGTCCGCGAGCCGACGTGCACGACCTTGCCCCGGTGCCCGCCGGCCGGCCAGTCCGCGGCCCCGTCGCTGACCCGGCGCGGGCCGTAGCGCACCGTGTCGCCCGAACCCCGGCAGGCCGGCCCGGATCGCCGCCCGTTGTCCCGGAGCCGGTTGCCCACCACCGCCGCGTCGATCATCGGCCGGTCGATCCGGATCCCGTCGAGCCCGTTGTCCCAGATGTCGTTCTCCTCGATCACCACGTCCGCCGCGGCGCCCCGGTACCCGTGGCCGAGGTCGTGCTCGTGGTAGCCGTACCCGCCGTTGCGGCTGATCCGGTTGCCGCGCACCGCGTAGGGGCCGGGGGTGTTGCCCATGCTGATCCCGTCGCCCACGTTGCGGTCGACCACGCAGCCGGTGAGCAGCCCGCCGCGACCGGCGATCCCGGCCGTGCCGTTGGCCGAGACGTCGAAGCCGGCCTCCAGGTTGTTGGTGAGCGTGCAGCCGGAGACGATCAGGCCGTCGGCGCCCCAGTCGGAGATGCCGAACCGGTTCGCCTGGCTGTGGCAGCCGATGATGCGGAAGCCGCGCGGCGGCGCCCAGTAGTCCTTCTGCAGCTCCAGGAAGATCCCGTTGGTGCCGTTGCCGAGGGTGGTGCAGTTGGCGATGGTGAGCCGCTCCACGTCGCCCCAGCCGCCGATGCCGACGCCGATGCCCGCGCCGCCCATCTGCTCGCCGTTGTCCAGCCGGCCGCAGCCCACCACGACCACTCCGTCGATCAGGCTGTCCTGGAGGAAGTCGCAGCCCAGGCCGGTCGCGCCGGTGTGGTGGATGTAGAGGTTGCGGAACACGCCGCGCACCACGTACTGCAGGCCCAGGCCCTTGGCCAGGTAGTCGTACCGGGCCATGCCGACACCGGAGCCGTCGATCTCGAAGTCGGCGAACGTGCAGTCGGCGATGTGCCGGTCCCGGTCCGCGCCGTGCTGCACGGTGGTCCAGTACGCCAGCGGGACCGGGTCGCTCCGGTTGCCCTCGTTGCTGAGCAGGAACCGGGTGGCCGCCGGGCCGGCGCCGAGCAGCGAGACGCCGCTGCGCCAGACCGTGCCGGCGTCCCGGATCGAGTAGATGCCGGGCGGGCAGTAGATCACCCGGGCCCGGCCGTCGGCCTCGTAGCCCTCGCCCAGCCGGTCCACCAGGGCGGACAGCGCCGGCTGGTCGTTGGTCACGCCGTCGCCGGTGAGCCCGAACTGCTGGGCGTCGCACCACAGCGGCGCGCCGGCCACCGGGGTCAGCCGCTGCGGGACGGTCGTGGATAGGCCCTTGCGCGACACCGGCGGCTCCCCTCGGCGGACGGTCCTGCCGCGGGGCGCATTCCCGCTGCCGTCGGCCGGTAACGCCGGGAGCGTGGCTCAGGCGGCGGCGGTGACCCGCTGCCCGGTCGGGGCGGCCGGGGCCGGCGGGGCGGCCGGCTGCCGCTCCCGGGTGGCCCAGAGCACGCCCAGGGTGGCCAGCAGCACCAGGCAGGAGCCGAGCATGTGCGCGGCGACCAGCGCGGCGGGCAGGTGGGTGAAGTACTGCACGAAGCCGATCAGCCCCTGGCCCAGCTCGACCGCCACCAGCACGCCGGCGGCCCGCGCGGCGCGCGCGGCGCCGACCGCCCGGAACGCGAAGAGCAGCGCCACCGAGAGGCCGATCAGCAGGAACACCCCGTCGGCGTGCACCTGGGAGATCGCCTCCGGGTCCAGCCCGTTGCGGGCCGCGCCCTGGTCGCCCGCGTGCGGCCCGCTGCCGGTCACCCAGGTGCCGACCACGAGCACGGCCGCGCTCACCACGGTGGTGAGCGCGGCGAGGGTACGCAGCGGCGCCGGCACGGTGGGGGTGACCGGTCCGTCCGGCTCGGTGGTGCGCTTCCACAGCGCGTACCCGGCGGCGATCACCGCCATCGAGGCGAGGAAGTGCAGCCCGACCACCCACGGGTTGAGGTTGGTGAGCACGGTGATGCCGCCGATCACCGCCTGGGCGGGGATGCCCAGGAGCACGGCGACCGCGAGCGGCAGCAGCCCGCGCCGGCGGGGGCGGTGGGCGAGCACGGCCAGCACCACGGCCAGCGCGATGATCCCCACCACGAAGGTGAGCAGCCGGTTGCCGAACTCGATCACCCCGTTGATGCCCATCTCCGGGGTGGTGGTGTAGGACTCGTCGGTGCACCGCGGCCAGGTCGGGCAGCCCAGTCCGGACCGGGTGAGCCGGACCCCCCCGCCGGTGACCACGATCGCCACGTTCGCGATGATCGAGGTGTACGCGAGGCGGCGCAGCAGCGCGGCGGAGACCGGGAACCGGACGGAAGCCTTCACGGAGCGAATCCTACGCACCGTAGTGGACCACGATCGGGTGACTCCGCCGGCCCGGTGGTCGGGATCACCGGACCCCGGGTTTGCGGCCCTCCGGCGAATTACGTAACGTTGGCGTTGTGAAAAACGCGGCGGCGCTCTCCGGGCCCCAGCCGGCGACCGGTGCGGTCACCGCTGACGGCTCCCGGCCGCCGCGCGCCCTCCGGGGCGCCGAGCTCGAGCCGTCGCCGGCCGCGTCCGCCGATCTCTCCACCCGGGACCGGGTCACCCAGCTGCTGCTGGAGCGGGGGGCGACCACCGCCGCCCAACTCGGCTCGGCGCTCGGGCTCAGCCCGGCCGCGATCCGCCGGCACCTGGACGCGATGCTCGCCGACGGCGACGTGGTGGCCCGCGAGCAGGTCGTGCGGGGCAGCCGGGGCCGGGGCCGGCCGGCGAAGGTCTTCGTGCTGACCGAGGCGGCGCGGGTGCGGTGCGGCACCCACCACTACGACAACATCGCCACCGCCGCGCTGCGCTGGATCGCCAGCAGCGGCGGCGCGCAGGCCGTCGAGGCGTTCGCCGCCGAGCAGGTGACCGCGCTGGAGGAGCGCTGCCGGGCCGCCATGGAGGACGCCGGCGACGACCCGCTCGCCCGGGCGGAGGCGCTCGCCGGGGCGCTGACCGCCGAGGGTTACGCTGCCAACGCGTCCACGATCGCCTCCGGCGGCCAGCTCTGCCAGCACCACTGCCCGGTGGCGCACGTGGCCGCCGAGTTCCCCCAGCTGTGCGAGGCCGAGACCGCGGTGATCTCCCGCCTGGTCGGCACCCACGTGCAGCGCCTGGCCACCATCGCGCACGGCGACGGGGTGTGCACCACGCACATCCCGACCCAGCCGCGGCAGAGCCCGCGTGCGGGCGCCCAGTCCGGTAACACCGTCACCACTGTGAGGACAGATAGATGACCGAGCAGATCGTCCAGCCCCTGACCCAGGAGGAGCAGCTCGCCGCCCTCGGTCGTTACGAGTACGGCTGGGCCGACCCCGACGTCGCCGGGGCCGTCGCCCAGCGCGGCCTCAACGAGGCGGTGGTCCGGGACATCTCGGCCAAGAAGAACGAGCCGGCCTGGATGCTCGACCTGCGGCTGAAGGGCCTGCGCCTGTTCGGCCGCAAGCCGATGCCGAACTGGGGCGCGGACCTCACCGGGATCGACTTCGACAACATCAAGTACTTCGTGCGGTCCACCGAGAAGCAGGCCACCAGCTGGGAGGACCTGCCCGAGGACATCAAGAACACCTACGACCGGCTGGGCATCCCCGAGGCGGAGAAGCAGCGGCTGATCGCCGGCGTCGCGGCGCAGTACGAGTCCGAGGTCGTCTACCACAAGATCCGTGAGGACCTTGAGGAGCAGGGTGTCATCTTCCTGGACACCGACACCGCGCTGCGCGAGCACGAGGACATCTTCAAGGAGTACTTCGGCACGGTGATCCCGGTCGGCGACAACAAGTTCGCCGCGCTGAACACCTCCGTCTGGTCCGGTGGCTCGTTCATCTACGTGCCGAAGGGCGTGCACGTGGAGATCCCGCTGCAGGCCTACTTCCGGATCAACACGGAGAACATGGGCCAGTTCGAGCGGACGCTGATCATCGTCGACGAGGGCGCGTACGTGCACTACGTCGAGGGCTGCACCGCGCCCATCTACTCCTCCGACTCGCTGCACAGCGCGGTCGTGGAGATCATCGTCAAGAAGAACGCCCGGTGCCGCTACACGACCATCCAGAACTGGTCGAACAACGTCTACAACCTGGTCACCAAGCGCGCCGTCTGCCACGAGGGCGCGACCATGGAGTGGATCGACGGCAACATCGGCTCCAAGGTGACCATGAAGTACCCGGCGGTCTACATGACCGGCGAGCACGCCAAGGGCGAGGTGCTCTCGGTCGCCATGGCCGGCGAGGGCCAGCACCAGGACGCCGGCGCCAAGATGGTGCACGCCGCGCCGCACACCTCCTCGACCATCGTGTCGAAGTCGATCGCCCGGGGCGGCGGCCGCACCTCGTACCGGGGTCTGGTGCAGGTGCTGGAGGGCTCAACCAACAGCCGGAGCACGGTGAAGTGCGACGCCCTGCTGGTCGACACCATCTCCCGCTCGGACACCTACCCCTACGTCGACATCCGCGAGGACGACGTGTCGATGGGGCACGAGGCGACCGTCTCCAAGGTCAGCGAGGACCAGCTCTTCTACCTGATGAGCCGGGGCCTGAGCGAGGACGAGGCGATGGCGATGATCGTGCGTGGCTTCATCGAGCCGATCGCCAAGGAGCTTCCGATGGAGTACGCCCTGGAGCTCAACCGCCTGATCGAGCTGCAGATGGAGGGCGCGGTCGGCTGACGCCGCCGCTCCCGGGCGGCGGGCCGGTCTCCCCGGCCCGCCGCACCAGCCCCCAGATCTCGTCGTCCCGGCACAGACAGACCAAGGAAGAGATGACTACCCAGGCTTCCGCGCCGCCCGCGACCAAGTCGCAGGCGCTCCGCTCGTACGACGTCGCCGACTTCCCGGCCCTCACCGGCCTGGAGGAGGAGTGGCGTTTCACCCCGCTCAAGCGCCTGCGTGGCCTGACCGGCGGCGAGGTGCCGGCCGCGACCGGCACGGTCCGCCACGAGCACGGCGATCTGCCCGAGGGCGTCACCGTCGGCCGGATCGGCCGGGACGACCCGCGGGTGGGCAGCGTGCTCACCCCGTTCGACCGGGTCAGCGCCCTGGCCTATGGCGGGTTCGACGAGGCGCTGCTGGTGCAGGTCGCCCGGGACGCCGTGGTCGCGGCGCCGGTGCGCCTGCGGGTGGTCGGCGCCGGCGCGGACGCGCTCGCCCTCGGCCACACCGTCGTCGAGGTGGGCCGGTTCGCCGAGGTGACCCTGGTGCTGGAGCACGTCGGCTCGGCCACCCTGGCGGACAACGTCGAGGTGGCCGTGGGCGACGGGGCGAAGCTCATCCTGGTCACCGTCGCGGACTGGGCGGACGACGCGGTGCAGGCCCAGCACCTCAAGGTGAAGCTGGGCCGCGACGCCAAGGTGATCCACGTGCAGGTCAGCCTCGGCGGCGACCTGGTCCGCCAGTACACCTCGGTGGAGTACACCGGGCGCGGCGGCGAGGCCGAGCTGTACGGCCTCTACTTCGCCGACTCGGGCCAGCACCTGGAGCACCGTCAGCTGGTCGACCACACGGTGCCGGACTGCCGCAGCTACGTCGGCTACCGGGGCGCCCTGCAGGGCGACAGCGCGCACACCGTCTGGGTCGGTGACGTGCTGATCCGGGCCGAGGCGACCGGCACCGACACGTACGAGATCAACCGCAACCTGCTGCTCACCGACGGCGCGCGGGCGGACTCGGTGCCGAACCTGGAGATCGAGACCGGCGAGATCGCCGGCGCCGGCCACGCCAGCGCGACCGGCCGCTTCGACGACGAGCAGCTCTTCTACCTGATGGCCCGGGGCATCCCGGAGTCCGAGGCCCGCCGCCTGGTGGTGCGCGGCTTCTTCGCCGAGCTGATCAACAAGATCCCGGTCGAGGAGCTGCGCGAGCGGCTCGGTGACGCGATCGAGGCCCGCCTCTCCAAGGCCGGCGCCTGATGATCAAGATCTGTTCCACCGAGGACGTGCCGAAGGGCACCGTGATCAGCGCCGACGTCGACGGCACCCAGATCGCCATCGTGCACGCCGAGGACGACGCGTTCTACGCCGTGTACGACGAGTGCTCGCACGCCGCGGTGCCCCTCTCCGAGGGCGAGGTCGACGGCTGCACGCTGGAATGCTGGCTGCACGGATCCCGTTTCGACCTGCGTACCGGTGAGCCCACCGGGCTGCCCGCGACCGAACCTGTTCCCGTCTATCCCGTCGAAGTCCGCGACGGCGACATCTACCTTCCCGTGGGCGCCGACGGCCGCCCGCTGCCGAGCAATGGAGTGACCCGCTGATGAGCACCCTGGAGATCCGCGACCTGAAGGTGTCGGTCAAGCTGCCCGAGGGTGAGCTCAAGCCGATCCTGGCCGGTGTCGACCTCACCGTGAAGTCGGGCGAGACCCACGCGATCATGGGCCCGAACGGCTCCGGCAAGTCGACCCTGGCGTACTCGATCGCCGGCCACCCCAAGTACGAGATCACCGGCGGCTCGGTGACCCTCGACGGCGAGGACGTGCTGGCCATGTCCGTCGACGAGCGGGCCCGCGCCGGGCTCTTCCTGGCCATGCAGTACCCGGTCGAGGTGCCCGGCGTCTCGGTGGCCAACTTCCTGCGTACCGCCAAGACCGCCATCGACGGCGAGGCGCCGAAGCTGCGCACCTGGGCCGGCGAGCTGCGCGGCGCCATGGAGAAGCTCCAGATGGACCCGGCGTTCGCCCAGCGCAACGTCAACGAGGGCTTCTCCGGCGGTGAGAAGAAGCGGCACGAGATCATGCAGCTGGAGCTGCTCAAGCCGCGGATCGCGATCCTCGACGAGACCGACTCCGGCCTGGACGTGGACGCGCTGCGGGTGGTCAGCGAGGGGGTCAACCGGGTCCGCGACACCGGCGACACCGGCCTGCTGCTGATCACCCACTACACCCGGATCCTGCGCTACATCAAGCCCGACTTCGTGCACGTCTTCGTGGCCGGCCGGATCGTCGAGCAGGGCGGCCCGGAGCTGGCCGACAAGCTCGAGGAAGAGGGCTACGAGCGGTACGTCGCCGGGGCCGGCGCGGCGCGGGCCTGACCTGACATGAGCTCCATCGCGATCCCGGCGGGCATGCCGCAGTACGACGACGTGCCCCGCTACGACGTGGCGCGGGTGCGGGCCGATTTCCCGATCCTGGACCGGGAGATCAACGGGCACCCGCTGGTCTACCTGGACAGCGCCAACACCTCACACAAGCCGCGTCAGGTGCTCGACGTGCTCGCCGAGCACTACGCGCGGCACAACGCCAACGTGTCGCGCTCGGTGCACACCCTGGGCACCGAGGCGACCGAGGCGTACGAGGGGGCCCGCGCGAAGATCGCCGCGTTCATCAACGCGCCGAGCGTGGACGAGGTGGTGTTCACCAAGAACTCCACCGAGGCGATCAACCTGGTGGCGTACGCGTTCTCCAACGCCTCGCTGCGGCCGGACGCCGACCCGCGGTTCCGGATCGGGCCGGGTGACGAGATCGTCATCTCCGAGATGGAGCACCACTCGAACATCGTCCCGTGGCAGCTCCTCGCCGAGCGGACCGGCGCGACGCTGCGCTGGTTCCCGCTCACCGAGCAGGGCCGGCTGGACGAGTCCGGGCTGGACGACCTGGTCACCGAGCGGACGAAGATCGTCTCCCTGGTGCACACCTCGAACATCCTCGGCACGGTGAACGCCACCGGGCGGATCACCCAGCGGGTCCGCGAGGTCGGCGCGCTGCTGCTGCTCGACTGCTCGCAGTCGGTGCCGCACCTGCCGATGGACGTGGTCGACTACGACGCCGACTTCATCGCCTTCACCGGGCACAAGATGTGCGGCCCGACCGGCATCGGGGTGCTCTGGGGCCGGGCCGAGCTGCTCGCCGCGATGCCCCCGGTGCTGGGCGGCGGGTCGATGATCGAGACGGTCACGATGGCCCGGTCGACGTTCGCCGCGCCGCCGGCCCGGTTCGAGGCGGGCACCCCGCCCATCGCCGAGGCGGTGGCGCTCGGCGCGGCGGTGGACTACCTCTCCGGGGTGGGGATGCGGGCCATCCAGTGGCACGAGAAGGAGCTGACGGCGTACGCGCTGGACGCCCTCGCCACCGTGCCGGGGCTGCGGATCTTCGGCCCGACCGTGCCGGTGGGCCGGGGCGGCACCATCTCCTTCGCGCTCGACGACGTGCACCCGCACGATGTCGGGCAGGTGCTCGACTCGCTCGGTGTGCAGGTGCGGGTGGGTCACCACTGCGCGAAGCCGGTGTGCACCCGGTTCGGGGTGCCGGCCACCACGCGGGCGTCGTTCTACCTGTACACCACCACGGCGGAGATCGACGCGCTGGTGGCCGGCCTCGAGCAGGTGCGGAAGGTGTTCCGGTGAGCCGGGCGACGCGGGGAGCCCGGCGACTCGACGGGAGGGCAGCCTGATGCAGCTGGAGTCGCTCTACCAGGAGATCATCCTGGATCACTACAAGCACCCGCACGGCCGTGGCCTGCGGGACACGGCGGAGCCGGGCGCCCGGGTCGGCGAGGCGCATCACGTCAACCCGACCTGCGGCGACGAGATCACCGTGCGGGTGGCGACCGACGGCAAGGTGTTCACCGACATCTCGTACGACGGGATGGGCTGCTCGATCAGCCAGGCCTCGGCGAGCGTGCTGCACGAGCTGCTGCGCGGCCGCGCCGCGGACGACGCGGCCGTGGTGCACGAGGCGTTCGTCGAGTTGATGTCCGGGCGTGGCCAGGTCACGCCGGACGAGGACGTGCTCGGAGACGGGGTGGCGTTCGCGGGTGTCGCGCGCTACCCGGCCCGGGTGAAATGCGCGCTGCTGTCGTGGATGGCGTTCAAGGACGCCGCGGCACGCGCCGGGGTGGGCGTGAGCCCGGAGGTGAAGGCATGAGCAGCGACGAAACCAGCACGCCGGACGGCGGCGCCGTGGCGACCGACGGCACGGCTCCGGCCGGCGCGGCGGGCGGCGGCAAGGCCGCGGTCGACGACATCGAAGAGGCGATGAAGGACGTCGTCGACCCCGAGCTGGGCATCAACGTGGTCGACCTCGGCCTGGTGTACGGCATCCACGTCGACGAGGAGAACGTGGCCACCCTGGACATGACGCTCACCTCGGCGGCCTGCCCGCTGACCGACGTGATCGAGGACCAGGCCCGGCAGGCGTTGACCACCGGACCGGGTGGCGGCCTGGTCAGCGACATCCGGATCAACTGGGTGTGGCTGCCGCCGTGGGGCCCTGACAAGATCACCGACGAGGGCCGGGACCAGCTCCGCTCCCTCGGCTTCAACGTCTGACCGACCGGTCACCCGTCGAGCGCGACACCCCTTGCGGGGGTCGCGCTCGACGCGTTCGCGGGCCCGCACGTGGTCGGGGCCGGCGGTCAGTCGCGCTCCTCGATCGCCTGCACGCAGCGCGCCAGCAGGTGGCGCAGGGTCCGTCGCTCCTCGTCCGTGAACGTGTCCGCGAGGCGGCGTTCGATGCGTACGGCCGCCCGATCGGCGACGGTCAGCACTTCCTCGCCCGCCTCGGTGAGGTGGGTCTCGAGGACGTGCCGGTGCCACCGGTGCGGTGCGCGGGCCACCAGGCCGCGTTCCTCGAGGGTTTTCAGCACGGCCGCCATGGCCTGCGGAGTGACGAGGCAGGACCGGGCGAGCGCCGCGCCCGAGATGCCAGGGCTATCGGCGAGCGCCAACAGCGCGGCGTACTGCGCGACGGTCAGGTTCGCGGGCCGCAACGCGGCGTTCTTCGCCGCCATGAGCGCCTGTTCGGCGCGCTTGATGTCGAGGCCGAGTCGCTCCCCGGCCGGCATTCCCATGACGCACATCGTAGCCTCTGGAATTTCGATCAGGGCTCGTATTAGCATCAAAGCCTTGATGGTAGATCAGGCTTTGGGGGCCTCGTGGACGGAAAGACCATCCTCATCACCGGTGCGACCACCGGGCTGGGCCGGCAGGTGGCTCGGGATCTGGCCGGGCGCGGCGCCACGCTGCTGCTGCACGGCCGGGACCCGGAGCGGTTGGTTCGGGTGGCCGGGGAGTTGGGCGCGGAGGCGACCGTGCGGACCTACCCGGCCGACTTCGCCGACCTGGCGCAGGTACGCGGGCTGGCCGACCGCATCCGGCAGGTCGAGCCGCGACTCGACGTGTTGGTCAACAACGCCGCGGTCGGCGGCGGCAGTGATCCCACCCGGCGCGAGATCAGCCGACAGGGGCACGAGCTGCGGCTGACCGTGAACCACCTGGCACCCCACCTGCTGACCCGGGAGTTGACGCCGCTGCTCGCCGCCTCCGGCCGGGCCCGGGTGGTGAATGTCGCGTCGATGGGCCAGGCGCCGATCGACTTCGACGACCTGATGTTCAACCGGCACTACGACGGAGTCCAGGCCTACTGCCGGGCCAAGCTCGCCATGATCATGAGTAACTTCGATCTCGCGGCGGAACTGGGCGGCCACGGCATCACCGTGAACGCACTGCACCCCGCCCATCTCATGGACACGCCGATGGTCCGGACCAGCGGCCTGGCGCCCGCCGTCACCGTGCACGACGGTGCGCTGCCCACCCTGCGATTGATCATCGACTCCGCGCTCGGGAAGGTGACCGGGCGCTACTTCGACCGGTTCGACGAGGCCCGCGCCCACGAGCAGGCGTACGACGGCGTGGCCCGCGCCCGCCTGCGCGCGGCCACCCGCGAGCTCATCGACCGGTAAGGGCGTCGCTCGGGCGGGGCGAAAACCAGTGGCGGGACCGGGGGGGCGGCGACCAGGATGACCGCGTGATCGAGGCGTACCCGAAGCAGGTCTCTGTCCGCGCGGCCACCGCCGCGCGTCGACAGCGCACCCTGCCGCCGGCCGCCTCGACCCGCCGCCCACCGTCGTGACCGGGGCGTTCCTCGCCGGCCTGGTGGCCGGCTACGGGGTCGCCGTCCCGGTCGGCGCGATCGCGGTCCTCATCCTCGGGCTCAGTGCCCGTACCGGTTTCCGGGTCGGCGCGGCGGCCGCCCTCGCCGTGGCGACCGCCGACGGGATCTACGCGGCGGTTGCCGCGTTCGGCGGCGCCGGACTGGCCGGGGTCATCGCGCCGGTCGCCGGTCCGCTGCGGATCGTCGCCGCGCTGGTGCTGCTCGGGCTCGCCGGCCACGGCCTGTGGCGGGCCTGGTCGGCCCGGACCCGGGAGGTCGCGGAGGCGCCGGCGGGACGGGGGCTGCACAGCCCCGGGCGGGCGTACGCGGTGCTGCTGGCCCTGACCCTGCTCAACCCGGCCACGGTGGTCTACTTCGCCGCGCTGGTGCTCGGCCGCCAGGACACCGCCGACCCGGACGCGGCCACCGCCGCGCTCTTCGCGGCGGGCGCGTTCCTGGCCTCGGCGAGTTGGCAACTGCTGGTGGCCGGCGGCGGCACCATGGTCGGCCGGGTACTGGCCGGCGCGCGCGGACGCCTGGTCACCGGGCTGGTCTCCAGCGCCCTGATCGCCACCCTCGCGATCGTCACCCTGCTGCCCGACTGAGCCGTGCTCCGGGGCCGGACCGCCGCTGATCCGGCTGGTGGACCCGGGCTCGGTCCGGGGCGCGGCCCAGTCTGGCGGGCCGGCCGGCTCGGCGATGCCGTACGGTCGGACGGTGACCAGCCGACCCGCAGCCGGGGGCGGCCGGTGGGTCGAGGTCGACCCGGCCCGCGTCGCCCGCTGGGTCGAGGGCTTCGCCGACCGGCACGGCCCGCCCACCACCACCGTCCAGGGGTACGGGCTGCTGCTCGCCGCCCCGGACGGCGCGACCGCCGAGCTGCACACCCCGCCCGGTGCGCCGGCCGGCGTCGACGTACCCAGCTTCGTCGCCGCCGCGGCCGGGCCGCGCCGCCTGGGGCTGCTGCTGGCCCGCAAGGGCGCGGTGGCGGTCGGCGTGGCCGACGGCACCGACCTGGTGGTCTCCAAGGTGGACACCCGGTACGTGCAGGGCCGTACCGCCGCCGGCGGGTGGTCCCAGCAGCGGTTCGCCCGGCGGCGCGACAACCAGGCGAAGGCCGCCCTGGGCGACGCGGCGGAGCTGGCCGTACGCCTGCTGCTGCCGGAGGTGGCGACCCTCGCCGCGCTGGTCGGCGGCGGCGACCGGCGGGCGGTCGACACCGTGCTCGCCGACCGGCGGCTGGCGCCGCTCGCCGCGCTGCGCGCGGACCGGTTGCTCGACGTGCCGGAGCCCCGGCACGCGGTGCTGGTCGCCGCGGTCTCCGCCGCCCGAGCGGTCCACATTCTGGTCCGCTGAGCGGGAAAGATCCCCCTCAAGACGGTCAATCCAACCCGTCGACGGTGCATCGAATCGACTCGATGCATAAAGTCGGTGCCAGCGAAGTGGTGGGTCTCCGGGCGACCCGCCGGGGCAGCTTCCGTCTCCGTCATCCAGGCACCGACATCGTTGGGAGAGCACAACTACATGAACGGATATCAGGACGGCCGGCTGCGGACCCGGTGGCGCCGTGCGGCCCGGCTCCTCGCCGCCGCGTCGGCGCTGGTCACCGCGAGCGCCGGCCTCACCGTCGCGCTGACGGTCGGCCCGGCAGCCGCCGGTGGCAGCCCCGCGGCGCGCGCCGCGTTGGCCGCCCCCGCGGCCACCAGCGTCACCGCGGGCGGGGCGCACACCTGTGCGGTCCTCGCCGACGGGGGACTGTGGTGCTGGGGCTCGAACTACAGCGGCCAGCTCGGTGACGGGACCATGACGAACCGGAGCACCCCGGCGCGTGTCGGCACCGCCACCTGGGTCGGTGTCGACGCCGGCTCCAGTCACACCTGCGGGGTGCAGACCGACGGGACGCTGTGGTGCTGGGGCTCGAACTTCCGGGGCCAGCTCGGCGACGGGACCACCACGAGCCGGACCGCCCCGGTACGCGTCGGCACCGCCACCACCTGGGCCCGGGTCAGCGCCGGCTCCACGCACACCTGCGCGGTGCGGACCGACGGCACCCTCTGGTGCTGGGGCTTCAACCGGACCTCCCAGTTGGGCGTCGGCGTCTCGCCCTATGTGGCGAACACCCCGTTGCAGGTCGGCACGGCGACCAACTGGGCGAGCGTCACGACCGGTTACGCGCACACCTGCGGGGTCCGCACCGACGGGACGCTCTGGTGCTGGGGCTACAGCTCCGACGGGCAGCTCGGCCTCGGCACCCTGGGCTCGCAGACCACGCCGGCGCAGGTCGGCACCGCGACCACCTGGACCGGCGTTGCGGCCGGCTACGCGCACACCTGCGGGATCCGGTCCGGCGCCCTGTGGTGCTGGGGTGAGAACGGGTACGGGCAGCTGGGCGTGACCGGCAGCTACCAGACCGCGCCGGTCCAGGTCGGCACGGTCACCAGCTGGAGCAGGGTGAGCGCCGCGAGCGGCGACACGTCGTGTGCGGCCCGCACCGACGGCAGCCTGTGGTGCTGGGGCAAGAACACCACGGGGCAGGTGGGCGACGGCACCACCACCCACCGGTCCGCACCGACCGCGGTCGGCACCGCCACCACCTGGACCGGCGGCTTCGACGTCACCAACCACAGCTGCGGGATCCGCACCGACGGCGGCCTGTGGTGCTGGGGCGACAACAGCGGTGGGCAGTTGGGTGACGGCACCACCACCCCGCGGAGCACCCCGGCCCAGGTGACCCTGCTGGGCTGACCGGCACCGCCGGTCACGACGCGGGCCGTCGGCCTGACCGCTGGTGGTGTGCCAGCGGGACAGGCCGACGGCCCGGGTGGGATGTGGATCAGCCGGCGGCCGGACTCACCGCGCGCTGCCGAAGGTGTCGCAGGCCTTCGGGTCGCCGGTGGAGTAGCCCTTGGTGAACCACTGCTTGCGCTGCTCGGACGTGCCGTGGGTGAACTCGTCCGGGTTCACCGGGCGGCCCGAGCGCTGCTGGATCGCGTCGTCGCCGATCTTCTCGGCGGTGTCGATCGCCTGCTGGATGTCCTGCTCGGAGATGCTCTTGAAGATCTTCTGGCCGCCCTCGTCGGCGGTGCCGGTGGCGTTCTTGGCCCAGGCGCCGGCGTAGCAGTCGGCCTGCAGCTCCAGCTTCACCGAGAGGGCGTTCGCGCTCTGCGGGTCGCGCTGCTGCTGGCGGCGCATCTGCGCCTCGGTGCCGAGCAGGTCCTGCACGTGGTGGCCGTACTCGTGGGCCAGCACGTACGGCTGGGCGAACTCGCCCTCCGCGCCGAGCTGGTCGGCGAGCAGCCGGTAGAAGGTGAGGTCGATGTAGACCAGGTCGTCGGCCGGGCAGTAGAACGGCCCGACCCCGGAGTCGGCCTGGCCGCAGCCGGTGCTCACCGCCTGGCTGAAGAAGACGGTCTTGGAGGGCTGGTACTGGTCGCCAAAGACCTCGGGCAGGGCGGTGCGCCAGTATGCCTGGATCGAGTTGACGTAGAGGGTGTTGCGGCAGTCCAGCTGCTGGAGCGCGTCCTGCGCCGAGCACTTCTGCTCCAGCGAGGTGTTGTCGCCCTGGCTCGAGCCGCCGTCACCCCCGGTCATGGCGTTCAGCCCGAAGCCGCCGCCGACCAGGGCGACGAGGACGGCGATGATGAGGCCCACGAGGCCACCCCGGCCACCGCCGCCCATCGGGATCGGGATGCCCATCCCGCCGCCTCCGCCGGACCCTCGCCGGTCATCGACCTGACTGGTGTCGATCCGTGCGTTCTCGTTCAGCTCCATGTTGACCCCGATCACCGATTTGTCCGTGTGTGGTGGTTGCGGTACCGGACCGGGTCCGGACGGCATTTCGGTACCCGATGATCTTGTCAGGTAATCCGGGGGTGGCACCCGGAGCCGCCCGGTACAATTGCCGGCGTGCTGCGCTGCGAAGGCTGAACCGCCCCGCGCCGACGGGAAATGACGACCCGCCGGCGCTTTCGCGTGCCCTGAGTCAGCCTTCCGGACCCCGAGAGCGAGTACCTCACCATGATCACTGCCACCGGCCTGGAACTGCGCGCCGGTTCCCGGATCCTGCTGTCCGACACCACGCTGCGGGTGCAGCCGGGTGACCGGATCGGCCTGGTCGGCCGCAACGGCGCCGGCAAGACCACCACCCTCAAGGTGCTGGCGGGGGAGGGGCAGCCGTACGCCGGGCAGATCGACCGGCGCAGCGCCATCGGCTACCTGCCGCAGGACCCGCGTACCGGCGACCTGGAGGTCACCGGCCGGGACCGGGTGCTCTCCGCCCGCGGGCTGGACCTGCTGATGGCCCAGATGAAGGAGCTGGAGGACAAGCTCGCCGAGGGCGCCGACGACGAGCGGCTGGTCCGCCGCTACGGCGCCCTGGAGGACCAGTTCGCCGCCCTCGGCGGGTACGCGGCCGAGGCCGAGGCGGCCCGGATCTGCGCCAACCTGGGCCTGCCCGACCGGGCCCTGGCGCAGACCATCGGCACCCTCTCCGGTGGCCAGCGCCGCCGCATCGAGCTGGCCCGGATCCTGTTCCGCGACGCCGGCGAGAACGGCGGCGGCATCCTGCTCCTCGACGAGCCCACCAACCACCTCGACGCCGACTCGATCACCTGGCTGCGCGGGTTCCTCGGCAACCACAAGGGCGGCCTGATCGTGATCTCCCACGACGCGTCGCTGCTGGAGGCGGTGGTCAACAAGGTCTGGTTCCTGGACGCCACCCGCTCCGTGGTCGACGTCTACAACCTGGGCTGGAAGGCGTACCTGGAGGCGCGGGAGACCGACGAGCGGCGCCGCCGCCGGGAGCGGGCCAACGCGGAGAAGAAGGCCGGCGCGCTGATGGCCCAGGCGGACAAGATGCGGGCCAAGGCCACCAAGACCGTCGCCGCGCAGAACATGGCCCGGCGGGCGGAGAAGCTGCTGTCCGGCCTGGAGGACGTGCGGGTCGCCGACAAGGTGGCGAAGGTGCGCTTCCCCACCCCGGCGCCGTGCGGCAAGACCCCGCTCACCGCGGCCGGCCTGTCCAAGTCGTACGGGTCGCTGGAGATCTTCACCGACGTCAACGTGGCGGTGGACCGCGGCTCCCGGGTGGCCATCCTGGGTCTCAACGGCGCCGGCAAGACCACCCTGCTGCGGATGCTCGGCGGCCTGCTCGAGCCGGACACCGGCGAGGTACGCCCCGGGCACGGCCTGCGGCTCGGCTACTACGCCCAGGAGCACGAGACCCTGGACGTGGAGCGGACGATCCTGGAGCACATGCGCAGCGCGGCGCCGGAGCAGACCGACACCGACCTGCGCAGGATCCTCGGCGCGTTCCTCTTCTCCGGCGAGGACGTGGACAAGCCGGCCGGCGTGCTCTCCGGCGGCGAGAAGACCCGGCTGGCCCTGGCCACCCTGGTCTGCTCCGGCGCGAACGTGCTGCTGCTGGACGAGCCGACGAACAACCTCGACCCGGTCAGCCGCGAGCAGGTGCTCGACGCGATCGCCCGCTACCCCGGCGCCATCGTCCTGGTCACCCACGACCCCGGCGCCGTCATGGCCCTCAAGCCCGACCGCGCCATCCTCCTGCCCGACGGCGACGAGGACGCCTGGTCCGACGACCTCCTGGAACTGGTCGAACTCGCCTGATCCCGCACCCCGTCCCACCCCACCCCGCCGGCGGGGTGGGGGGAGGGGTCAGGGGAAGAGGGTCAGCAGGTGGGGTAGCACGCCGGAGGTGGCCAGGATGGTGGTGCCGACGGCGATGAAGATCAGCGGGACCAGGCGGTGGCCGGCGCGGGCGACCAGGTCGACCACCCGCGGGTGACTGCCGAGCAGGGCGGCGGCCGCGCACCAGACCGCCACGAGGGCGGCGAAGACCAGCAGCCAGACCAGGCCGGTGACCGGGCCGAGCGAGCGGAACACCGGCACGTACACCGCGATGTTGTCGGCGCCGTTGGCGATCGTCACGCCGGCCACCCCGAGCAGCCCGTTGACCACCGCGGGCGGCTCCTCACCGTCGGCGCGGCGGGCCAGCAGTGCCCGTACGCCGAGCGCGATGGGCAGCAGCCCGAGCAGCCCGGGCCAGGGGTCGGGCACCACCAGCAGCCCGGCGGCCGCCACCACCGCGACGGCGACCAGCGTGCCGATGCCCGCGTACTGCCCCGCGACGATCTGCCAGGGGCGGGGCCGGCCGGTGCCGCGCGCGGTCACGAAGAGAACGGTGAGCACGACGATGTCGTCGACGTTGGTGGCAGCGAAGACGGTCGCCGCGCCGGCCACCGCGGCGAGCAGGTCGGTCACCCGAGGCAGCGTACGGAACGGGCGGCGGGCCGCTGGTGATCTACCCGGTCGGCCGCGGCCGACCGGTCGGAAGGATCACTCTATCGGGAAGGTGACATTGCATAGCGTGTCGGTTGGCGAAGAGTTGATATCTGGCGCATGATCGTTCGAGGCGGTCTAATAGGTGGGACCGTATCCGAACCGCACAGTCTGGGACGTGAGGACACAGCATGGCAGCCACTGGCACAGCCACCAGCACTGAGAAGGGTCGCCGGATCGTCGGAGCCGAGCGTCAGACGCTCGCCAAGGACCTGGTAAAGCGGTACACCGGCGGAGAGAGCATCCGGGCGCTCGCGGCCTCGACCGGCCGGTCCTACGGATTCATCCACCGGGTGCTCACCGAGTCCGGGGTGCAGCTGCGGCAGCGCGGCGGCGCCCGGCGCCGCAAGAAGGCGTGACCCGCCCCGCAGCGTCGTCCACCAGCGCCGTGCCCCGGGCGGTCCGGTGACCGCCGAGACGACCGGGGTACGACTCCACTGCGACGGGCCGGTCGCGACGGTCACGTTGTGCCGGCCCGACGTGCTCAATGCCCAGACCCCGGCCATGTGGCGCGCGATGAGCGACTTCTCCCGGGAGCTGCCCGGTGACGTCCGCGTCGTCGTCGTGCGTGGCGAGGGGCGGGCCTTTTCCGCCGGCCTCGACCTGTCGGTGGCCGGTGCCGCCGGCCCGGGCTCCTTCGCCGAGCTGGCCACCCTTCCCGAGCAGGAGTGCGCCGACCGGATCGCCGAGTACCAGGGCGGTTTCAGCTGGCTGCACCGTCCCGACGTGATCTCGATCGCCGCGGTGCAGGGCCACGCCATCGGTGCGGGCTTCCAGCTCGCCCTCGCCTGTGACCTGCGGGTGCTCGCCGAGGATGCCCGGCTCTCCATGGCCGAGGTGACCCTCGGCTTGGTCCCGGACCTGGCCGGCACCAAGCGCCTGGTCGAGCTGGTCGGCTACTCCCGCGCCCTGGAGATCTGCGCCACCGGCCGCCGGATGGACGCGGCCGAGGCCGACCGGATCGGCCTGGCCACCCTGGTGGTGCCCACCGCCGACCTGGACGCGGCGGTGCACGACCTGACCGCCGGTCTGCTGGCCAACAACCGGGACGCGATCATCGAGATCAAGGCGCTGCTGGCCGGCGCCGGCCAGCGCAGCCACGCCGAGCAGCAGCGGGTCGAGCGGGAGGCGCAGACCCGCCGGCTGCGTGACCTGGCCGGCCGGGGCGAATAGTAAGGACCCTTCGGGAAGATCCGGGTTACTCGCGAGGTTGTCACAGGCGTCGGGAGAATTGAGCCCGACGGTTCATGCTGCCCGACCACCCGGAGGTGACGGATGTCCAACCACATGGCCGGTGGCGGCATGGGGGGCTGGAGCATGCTCCGGTCGATGCGCAACCGCGACGAGATCTCCAGCCACCAACTCAAGCACGGCACCGCGAAGCGGATCGTGGCGTTCGCCCGCCCGTACCAGCGGGACATCGTGATCTTCCTGGTCACCGTGGTGATCGCCGCGGTGATCGGGGTGGCGACCCCGCTGCTCGCCGGTGACGTGATCGACGCGATCGCCGGTGGCGGGTCCAACGCCCGCCAGACCGTGGTCCGGCTCGCGGTGATCATCGCGGTGCTGGCCGTCGCCGACGCGCTCTTCTCGCTGGCCCAGCGCTGGTACTCGGCCCGCATCGGCGAGGGCATCATCCTCGACCTGCGCACCCGGGTCTACGACCACGTCCAGCGGATGCCGTTGCAGTTCTTCACCCGCACCCAGACCGGCGCCCTGGTCAGCCGGCTCAACAACGACGTGCTGGGCGCCCAGCGGGCGTTCACCTCGACCCTGTCCGGCGTGGTCAGCAACGTCATCCAACTGGTGCTCACCGCCGGCGCGATGCTCTTCCTGTCCTGGCAGATCACCGTGCTGGCGCTGGTGCTGCTGCCGATCTTCATCATCCCGGCCCGCCGGGTCGGCCGCCGGCTGGCCGAGATCACCCGCGAGTCGTACAACCTCGACGCCAAGATGAACGCCACGATGACCGAGCGGTTCGGCGTCGCCGGTGCGCTGCTGGTCAAGCTCTTCGGCTCGCCCGAGGTGGAGGCGACCCGGTTCGCCCGCCGCGCCGAGCGGGTGCGCGACATCGGCATCCAGTCCGCGATGTATTCGCGCACCTTCTTCGTGGCCATGCTGCTGGTCGCCTCGCTCGCCCAGGCCCTCACCTACGGCCTCGGCGGCTGGCTCGCGGTCACCGGCGCGGTCAGCGCCGGCACCGTGGTCAAGCTGGCCCTGCTGCTCACCCGGCTCTACGGGCCGCTCACCGCGCTCTCCAACGTCCGGGTCGACGTGATGAGCGCGCTGGTCTCCTTCGACCGGGTCTTCGAGGTCCTCGACCTGCGCCCCGGCATCGCCGAGAAGCCCGACGCCGTGCCGGTGCCCCGGCGCAACGGCCGGGTCGAGTTCCGCGACGTGCGGTTCCGCTATCCGAGCGCCGCCGAGGTGTCGCTGGCCTCGCTGGAGGACGTCGCCGCGCTGGACCGTACCGCCAACGAGCCGGTGCTCAAGGGCGTCTCGTTCAGCGTCGAGCCGGGCCAGATGGTGGCGCTGGTCGGGCCGTCCGGCGCCGGCAAGTCGACGCTGTCCATGCTGATCTCCCGGATCTACGACGTCACCGACGGGCAGGTGCTGGTCGGCGGCGTCGACGTCCGGGACGCCACCCTGGCCTCGCTGCGCGACGAGATCGGCGTGGTCACCCAGGACTCCCACCTGTTCCACGAGACCATCCGGGAGAACCTGCGCTACGCCAAGCCGGACGCCACCGACGACGAGATCTGGGCCGCGCTGGCCGGCGCCCAGGTCGCCGACCTGGTCCGGGCCCTGCCCGACGGGCTGGACACCACGGTCGGCGAGCGGGGCTACCGCTTCTCCGGCGGCGAGAAGCAGCGCATCGCCATCGCCCGGCTGCTGCTCAAGGCCCCGTCGATCGTGATCCTCGACGAGGCGACCGCGCACCTGGACTCGGAGAGCGAGGCGGCGGTGCAGCGGGCGCTCGCCGTGGCGCTGACCGGGCGCACCGCCCTGGTGATCGCGCACCGGCTCTCCACGGTCCGGGACGCCGATCAGATCCTCGTGCTCGACGAGGGGCGGATCGTCGAGCGCGGCCGGCACGACGAACTGGTCGCCGTCGGCGGCCTGTACGCCGAGCTGTACCGCACCCAGTTCGCGGTCGCCGACTCGCCCGCCCCGTACGTCGAGCCCGACCAGCAGCCCGAGCCGGTGGTCACCACGGTGCCGCTCGGCACGTACGTGGCGCAGGAGGCGCTGCCGCCCGCGGCGGCCAACTGAGCGCGCCAGCCCGATCGCCGCCAGCGGACCGGCCAGCCCGTTGACGAGCCAGGCGGCGGGCCCGACCTCGGGCGGCGCCGCATCGGCGGCGGGGTCGGCGGGTGGGGGCAGGAGCGGGTGGAACGTCAACCAGATCGACACCGCCGTCATGAGGACGGCCAGCGCGGCCGAGGACTATTCCCTCAACCCGGGGCGGGGCCAGGCACCCAGCCGGCGGACGCCGCGCGTAGCTCGGCGAAGGCGGCGCCGAGCGTCTCCGGGGTGAAGTGCGCGTTCAACCCGCTGGGGTTGGGCAGCACCCAGAGCCGGGCCGGCCCGAGCGGCTCCGGCTGCGGGCCGAAGCCGGCCTTCGGCCGGGCGAAACCGATCCGGTACGCGGTCACCCCGACCACCGCCACCCAGCGCGGCCGGTACCGCTCGACCTTGCCGGCCAGCAGCGCGGCGCCGGCGACCAGCTCCTCGGCGGTCAGCTCGTCGGCCCGAGCGCTGGCCCGGGCCACCATGTTGGTGATCCCCAGCCCGAGGCGGGGCAGCTCGTCCTGCTCGCTGGGGTGCAGCCGGCGCGGGGTGAAGCGGCCCCGGTGCAGGGCGGGCCAGAACCGGTTGCCCGGTCGGGCGAAGTGCCAGCCGGTCGCCGCCGACCACAGCCCGGGGTTGATTCCGACGAAGAGCACGTCCAGCCCGGGCGCGATGACGTCGGGCAGCAGCTTGTCGGCCGCCGCCGCCAACTGCTCCTTCGTCGGTCGGGGATACCGCCGCGCGGCCGGTTCGGAGGGCACGTCCCCGCTCCGGCGGCGCCCGGCCGCCGTCACAGGCCGCGCAACGCGCCGCCGTCGACCGGCACGGTCACCCCGGTGACGTAGCCGGCGGCGGGGGAGAGCAGGAAGGCGGCCACCCGGCCGAACTCGGCCGGGTCGCCGATGCGGCGCAGCGGGATGGCCGCCTCCGCCTCCGCGCGGCCGCGTTCCGGGTCGCCGCCGGCGGCCAGGAGCTCCCGGTTCCGGTCGGTCATGATCCGGCCGGGCAGCAGGCTGACCACTCGTACCCCGCGCGGGCCGTACTCGTCGGCGACGTCCTTGGCCACGCCGGCCAGACCGGGCCGCAGCCCGTTGGAGATGCCGAGGCCGGGCAGCGGGCTGCGGGCCGAGGTGGAGAGGACCAGCGCGATCGCGCCGCCGTCGGTGAGCGCGGCGGCGACCGTCCGGACGGTACGGACGGTGCCCAGGAAGACCGTCTCGAAGGACTCCCGCCACTGCTCGTCGCTGACCTGGGCGGCGGTGCCCCGGGGCGGGCCGCCGACCGAGATGAGCGCCCCGTCGAGCCGGCCGAACCGGTCCCGGGCCGCCGCCACCAGCCGGTCCGGGGTGCCCGGGTCGGTCAGGTCGGCGGTCAGCCCGACCGCCCGCTCCGGCCCGCCGAGCGCCTCGACCGCCGCGGCGACGCGCTCCGGAGCGCGGGCCGAGAGCACCACCCGGGCGCCGTCGGCGACGAGCTGTTCGGCGGTGGCGAAGCCGAGGCCGCCGGAGGCGCCGGTCAGCACGTACACCCGGTCGGCGAGTCCGAGATCCATGACCCGATCCTGCCGTACCCGCCGCGGCCGTGCCAGCGATGTTCAGTGCTGCGCCGGGCGCAGCAGGCGTACCCGACCGGCGACCTGGACCGCGACGGCGCCGCCGGCCCGGGCGACGGCGGGCAGCCGGCGGGGCCGGGGCGCGCGCCGGCCGTCGTAGCGGGCGCCGGCCTCGCGCCCGGCCAGCTCCTCCGCGCCCAGCGGCGGCAGGGTGCCCGCCGCCCGCAGCTCCCGGGCCAGGTCCCAGCCGTCGCGCAGCGAGCCGTTGGTGGGCCGCCCGGCGGCCCACTCGACGAACCGGCCCGACCAGCCGGCGCCCAACCCGGCGGCGAGCAGCGGCCAGTGCCGCGCCACGTCGCCGGCGCGCTTGCGCAGCAGCGCCCGGCGGGCCGCCTCCACCGGCGCCGGGTCGAACCCGGGCGGTAGCGGGCCGCCGGCCACCAGCGCCGCGACGAGCTGCGCCTGCCGGGCGGCGAGGCCGGACGGGTCGCCGCCGCTCACGTGACCACCGGGTAACCGGACGCGGCCGCGAGCGCGTCCAGTTCGCCGCGCAGCTCGGCGGCGGGCGGGTACCGGCCGTCGCGTTCCAGCAGCAGCGCCGGGGGCCGGTGCCGGGCGCAGAGCGCACCGACCAGGTCGAGCACCTCGGCGGGGACCGGGTCGGTGTGCGTGTCGTGGTAGAACCCGCCCCGCTCGGCCCCGCCGGCCACGTGCACGTAGGCCACCCGCTCCAGCGGCAGCCGGTCCAGCAGCGCGAGCGGGTCGCCGTCCCGGTTGCGGGCGTTGGCGTGCACGTTGGCGACGTCGAGCAGCAGCAGGGCGCCGGTGGCGTCGAGGATCTCGGTGAGGAAGTCGGCCTCGTCCAGCTCGTCGTCCGGCCAGTCGAAGAGCGCGGCGATCGGTTCCAGCGCGAGCGGCACCGGCAGCTCGGCCTGGGTGCGCCGCACGTTGGCCACCACCGCGGCGACCGCCTCCCGGCTGCGCGGCAGCGGCAGCAGGTGGCCGGCCTCGACGCCGCCGGCCCGGACGAACGCGATGTGCTCGCTGACCAGCGAGGCGTCCAGCGCGGTGGCCACCCCGGCCAGGTGCGCCACCCGGGCCGGGTCGACCGGTTCGGCGCCACCGAGGGAGAGCTTCACCCCGTGCGGTACGACGGTGACGCCGCGACCGCGCAGCTCGGCGAGGCCGTCGGGCAGCGCCCCGGTCGGGGCGACCGTCTCGGCCACCACCTCGACGAAGCGCAGCCCGGGCAGGCCGGCCACGAACCCGGCGATCTCCGGCCGCCAGCCGATCCCGACGCCGTACGGCCCGGTGCCGGGCTGGTCCGCCGGAGCGGTCGGCCCGCCGGTCATCCGCCGCACCCGCCGCCGCCCCCGCACCCGCCGCCGCCCCCGCAGGAGCTGCCGCCGCCGCACGAGCTGCCGCCCCCGCACGAGCTGCTGCTGCCGCCGGACGAGATGCCGCTGGCGCCGAGCGCCTGCCGCTGGATCTCGGCCTGCTGGGCGAAGCCCGGATCCATCGCCCAGATGGTGGCGGTGCCGAACAGCGCCACGCCCAGCGCCGCCTCGGTCGGGCCGTAGGTCGCGTACGCCGGCGCGGCCGAGGGCCGCAGCCAGGTGTGCTGGCGGCGCAGCTCGCGCAGCGCCCGGTCCGCCGCCCGGGTGCGCCACGGCACCCGGTTGAGCAGCAGGAAGGCGATGAACAGCGGGATCATGGCGAAGATCAGGTAGCCGACGGGCCGGCCGTTCGAGATGCCGGCGAAGGCGCGGACCATGCCGAGCGCCAGCAGCGCGCCGATCAGGACCGCCCCGCGCCGCAGGGCCTTGCGGCGCGCCGGGTCGAGGGCCAGGCCGCGCCGTTCGAGGCCCTCGCGCAGCTGCTGGAGGGCGCGCAGCACCCATTCGTCGTGGCGCAGCTCGCGGGAGTGCACGCCGCGCACGGCGGCGTGGTGGATCGCCTGGTCGAGGGGGGTGACGCCGGCCGGCAGCGGACCGCCCGTGGTGAGCCGGCGGTCCGGCCGGACGCCCACCGCCCCGGCCCGGCGCAGCCCGCCCAGCGCCGTCCAGACGGCGAGCTGGTCGCCGCCGTTGAGGTAGGCCACCTGCTGCGGCCCGAGCTGCCCGTCCCCAGCGGCCTGATCGCCGGCCAGGGCCCGGATCCGGTACGCGATGGCGCCGACGACCAGCACGGCCGCCACGAGCAGGTACCAGCGGAGGAAGACGGGGCCCGGGATGCCCCAGGTGTCACCCGGTGCGGCGAGGACGGCCATGCTCTGCTCCTGTCGCGAGGGGTCGCGGCTCATTGTGGAGCAGCCCTGCCACCGGTGATCAAGCCCGCCGGCGCAGTTATCGGACCGAGACCGGGCGACCGGTCAGTGCCGGCGGACGGCCTCCTCGACGAGGTCGAGCACCCGGCCCAGGTCACCGGCCGGACGTCCCATCGCCAGGTGCAGCACCAAGCCGTCGTACGCCAGCTCCAGGAACTGGGCCAGCACGTCGATCGGCACGTCCTCGCGGAGCACGCCGGCCTCGCGCTGGCGGAGCAGGCGCTCGCGGGTGGCCTCGGCGATGGCCGCGGAGCGCTCCGCCCAGCGCTTGGCGAACGCCGGGTCGGTGCGCAACCGCCGGGAGACCTCCAGCTGGCTGCCGAGCCAGCCGGTGGTGTCCGGGGAGACGGCCCGGGCGAGCAGGTCCCGCATCACCTGGACCAGGCCGTTGCGGGCCACCGTCTCCACCATCACGGCGGCGTCGTCCTCGGCCACGGCGAGGAAGAGCGAGTCCTTGTCGCGGAAGTGGTGGAAGATCGCGCCCCGGGACAGCCCGGTGGCCTCCTCCAGCCGGCGGACGGTGGCGCCCTCGTAGCCGTGCCGGGCGAAACACGCCCGGGCGGCGCCGAGGATCTCCTGCCGGCGCGCGTCGAGCTGGTCCTGACTTACTCTGGGCACACACCGATCGTCGCAGCCGACGAGGCCCAATGCAAACCGTACGTACGGCTTGAAACGCGGTTTTCCATGATCCGCCCGCCGGCGCGGGCCGGTCTAGGATCGCCCGGTGACCCAGGCCGCACCCCTTCCCGCCCGCCCGCTGACCGTGGCCGCCGTGCAGGCCACGCCGGTCCCCGGCGACGTCGCCGGCAACGCCGCCCGCGCCGCCGGCCTCGTCGCGCGGGCCGGCGCCGCCCGCGTCGTCGTGCTGCCGGAGCTGTACCTGCCGGCGTACCACCTGCCGGCGCTGGCCGCCGACCCGACCGGCACCGACGTGCCGGCCGCCCCGGACGGCTCGGTCGCCGACCCGCGGCTGGACCCGCTGCGCGCGGTGGCCCGCGACCGCGGGACGACCGTGGTGGTCGGCGCGGCCGTGCGGCACCCCGACGGGCGGCGCACCATCTCCGCCCTGGTGGTCGACCCCACCGGGGCGGTCCACGCCGGGTACGACAAACAGCAGCTCTGGAGCGGCGAGCGCGAGCTGTTCGAGGCAGGCCGGCGGGGCGCCACGCTGCTGATCGACGACTGGCGGTTCGGCCTGGGCATCTGCTACGACGGCTGCTTCCCGGAGCACGGGCGGGCCGCCGCCGACGACGGGGCGCACGGCTACCTGTGCCCGAGCGGCTACCTGGCCGGGTCGGCGCACCGCCGCGACCTCTACTACGCCGCCCGCGCCCTGGACAACACCATGTTCGTCGTCTTCGCCAACTGCGTGGACGGCGCCGACCCGTGGCGGTTCAACGGCGGCGCCGCGATCTACGACCCCGAGGGGCGGCCGCTGGCCCGGGGCGCGGACACCGGCGAGGACGTGCTGGTGGCCATCCTCGACCCGGCCGCGCTGGCGGCCACCCGGGCCGCGCACACCATGCTCGGCGACCGTCTGCCCGACCAGGGGCTGCCCCGCGTGGTGCTGCGCGGCTGACGGCGGGGAAGGCGACCGCACACCCTGTCGGTCGCCCGCCTCGGTCCCGTAGGGTGCGCGAGTGCCGTTGCTCCTGCTCGACCTGGACAACACCCTGCTCGACCGCGCGGGGCCGTTCCGTGCCTGGGGAGAGCGGTTCCTGGACGGCATCGGCGCGCCGCCCACCGACATCGACTGGCTGCTCTCCATCGACGCGGACGGACTGACTGACCGGTGGGACGTCGCCGACGCGATCCGGGACCGGTACGGGCCGATCATGTCCGGGATCGACCTGGTCGAGGAGCTGCACGACGGGGTGGTGGCGTACACCCGGCTGGACCCGCTGGTCGCCTGCGCGCTGCGGATCGCCGACGACGCCGGCTGGGTCCCGGTGGTGGTCACCAACGGGGTGGTCCGCCAGCAGGAGGCGAAGATCCGGCGCACCGGCCTGGACCGGTACGTGGCCGACTGGGTGATCTCCGAGGAGGCCGGAGTCAGCAAGCCCAACCCCCGGATCTTCGCGCTCGCCGCCCACCGGGTCCGGATGCCGCTGCGCGGCGCCTGGATGATCGGGGACAGCCCGGAGGCGGACATCGGCGGGGCGACCGCGGTCGGCCTGCCCAGCGTCTGGCTGCACCGGGGACGGCGCTGGTCGGACACCCGGTTCGCGCCCACCCGCACCGAGGACGGGCTGATCGCGGCGGTGGCGGCCGTGCTGGCCGGCTGAGCGGTACGCCGCCGGTCGGGGTGCCGGCCACGGCTCCCGCGCCGGTCGGGATACCGGCCACGGCTCCCGCGCCGGTCGGGGCGCCGGTCGGGGCGCCGGCCGCGGTCCCTGGAGGCGTCGGGGCGCCGGCCGCGGCCCTCGCGCGCCCGGCGGTCCGGGCCCTAAATCGGTTGACCCGCATCGGCGGGCCGGTGAACATGGGGCCGCGCGTGGGCGCAGCCGGGCGGGGCCCGGTCGAGGAGAGGAGGTCGGTCATGGCCGTCTTTGCGGGGTCGTTCCACCTGCCTCCACCAGCCTCGATCGAAGGATCAACCCACCCGTGCGTGAACCAGACCTCCCGGCGCCGCAGCGCCGTGGCCGCGGCAAGAGCCGCTTCGACGACGACGAACCGTACTTCCTGAAGCGGGGCCGGCACGCCGAGCCGGTCCTGCCCGGACCCGACGACGAACCCGATCAGGAGGACCCCTGGTCCTCGTGGGACGCGGCCGTGCACGGGCCCGAACCCCATCCCGGCTGGCTGGTCACCGAGCTGGCGGCCCGGGACACCGAGCTCGGCGTGCTCAAGACCGGCAAGGAGGCGGACGTCCACCTGGTCCGCCGCGCGGTGCCGGGCACCGACCGCTCCTGCCTGCTGGCGGCCAAGCGGTACCGGGACGCCCAGCACCGGCTCTTCCACCGCGACGCCGGCTACCTCGAGGGGCGCCGGGTGCGCCGGTCCCGGGAGATGCGGGCGATGGCCGGGCGGACCGCGTTCGGCCGGCAGATGATCGCCGGGCAGTGGGCGGCCGCCGAGTTCGACGCGCTGGCCCGGCTCTGGGAGATCGGCGCCGCCTCCGGGCGGATCGCCGTGCCGTACCCGGTGCAGCTGCTCGGCACCGAGCTGATGCTGGAGTTCGTCGGCGACGCCGAGGAGGGGCAGGCCGCGCCGCGGCTGGCCCAGCTCCGACCGGAGCACGCCGAGCTGTGTGACCTGTGGGAGCAAATGGTCGACGCGCTGGTCGTGCTGGCCCGCGCCGGCTACGCCCACGGCGACCTGTCCCCGTACAACCTGCTGGTGCACCGGGGGCGGCTGGTGATGATCGACCTGCCCCAGGTGGTCGACGTGGTGGCCAACCCGCAGGGCCCGGAGTTCCTGGCCCGGGACGTCCGGGTGGTCGCCGGGTGGTTCGCCGCCCGGGGGCTGACCGCCGCGGCCGCCGACCCGGCCGACCTGACCGGGCTGCTGCTGGAGGAGGCGGGGCTCCGCTGAGCGCGACGCGTCCCGGGTGGGCTTCCGCCCGCCCGGGACGCCGCCGCCTGGTGCCGGCTGCCCGCCGTCGCCGCCTGCTACCGGCCGGCTGCCCGCGGGCGCCGTCGCCGCCTGGTGTCGGCCGGCGGCCGGGGTTCACTGGAGGTAGCGCTCGACCTCCGGCAGCGGGCGCTCGCCCTGGGCGTCCGGGTCGCCGTGCGCCTGGCGGGCGGCCCGCCGGCGGCGCAGCAGGTCCCAGCACTGGTCGAGGGACTCCTCGAGCGCGCGCAGCCGCTCGCGGGCCTCGTCGTCGGTGCCGGACTCGTGCTCCTGCGCGGCCGCGCGCAGCCGGTGCTCCTCGTCGACGAGTTCGGAGATCCGGTTCAGGATGGTCATGTCGTCCATGCCCCGAAGCTTGGCACAGGGGGCGGGGCCGTGCCCGCGTTCTGCGCCGGGTCGGGCTGGTCGAGGCCGGGCCGTCCGGTCCGACCGGGCGGCCGGCCGCCGGTCACCCTCGGTGACCGGACCGTGCCACCGGGACGCGGTCCCGGCCGCCGACGTGGTGCCGGTCGGCCGCCGCGGCCCTGGCCGGGCCCGTTGCCGGGCCCGAGGGCCGCCACCTGCGGAAGCCTTCCGGCCGCGCACGTCCCACGAGATCCATTGTCGACTGTGGGAAGGTTCACTGGTGAAATATTTTCCCTTCCCGTCTTCTCCTCTTCTCGTCCGGCTGGCATGCTCGGCGGCAAAGACGTCACGGGCCATCACCGCGTCGCGACTGTGAGTTGATCCGGAGCGAGCGTTCAGCGGACGTTCTCCGCCCGCCGGCTCCGGCCCGACCCGGAGTCGGCGAGCGCCGGTGACCATCATGGACCGTGCCGCCAGGTTCATGAGGCAGCGTCCGAAGGAGGATTCCGTGCAGGTGACCCATGGCTGAGGCGGCCGCGCCCCCGGACGGGGCCGGCCGACCGCACATCGCACCCCTGCGTCGTACGCTCCGCGGCCTGCTGCGGGACCCGCTCGGCACCCTGGTCGGACTCGCCGACGCGGCACCGGGCCAGGTCGTCCAGCTCAACCTCGGCACGATCCGCCCGTACCTGGTCGCCGAGCCCGCCCACGTCCAGCACGTGCTGCGGGACAACGCCGCCAACTACACCCGCGCCGGCAACAGCATGATGTGGAAGTCCGTCCGCAAGCTGGCCGGCGACGGCATCCTCTCCGAGGGTCCGGCCTGGGAGGACAGCCGCCGGCGGCTCCAGCCGCACTTCACCGCCAAGCGGATCGACGCCGTGGTCGACGACATGAGCCGGGCGATCAGCGAGGCCGTCGACGAACTGGCCGAGCCGGCCCGCACGGGCGTCCCGGTCGATGCCGCGACGGAGATCTCCCGGATCATCTGCCAGGCAGTCATCCGGGTCTTCTTCGGTAACAAGATCAGTGTCCCCGACGGCGTCCGGGTAGTGGCCGAGCAGGACACGGTGGCGACCTCGCTCCGGTTCCGGCTGCTCGCCCCGTTCCTGCCGGAGGCCGTGCCGGCCCCGGGGGACCGCGCCTTCCGCCGGGCGGTGCGCAACATCGACGACATCCTGCTGCCGTTGGTGCGCGCCGAGCGGGCCCACCCCGACGGCGGGGACGACATCCTGGCCGCCCTGGCCCGGGCCCGGGACGCGGACGGTCGGGAACTGACCGAGCAGCGGGTCCGCGACGACCTGGTGTCCATGTTCGCCACCACCACGGAAACCACGTACGTGGTGCTCACCTGGCTCTTCCCGCTGCTGGAGCAGCTGCCCGACATCGCCGACCGGCTCTACGCGGAGATCGACCGGGTGGTCGGCCCCGGCGAGGTGATCAGCCGCGAGCAGCTCGGCCAGCTCCAGTACACCCGGATGGTGCTCGACGAGCTGGTCCGGATGTACCCGTCGGGCTGGCTGGTGCCCCGCACCGCCATCGCCGACGACGTCATCGGCGACACCCGGATCCGCGCCGGCGGCACGGTGATCCTCAGCCCGTACGTCACCCAGCGGCTGGCCCGGTTCTGGGAGCGGCCGGACGTCTTCGACCCGGAGCGGTTCGCGCCCGACCGGCCGCGGCGGTCCCACCGGTACGCCTACTACCCGTTCGGCGGCGGCGCCCACCAGTGCATCGGCCAGTACCTGTTCCAACTGGAGGCCCCGCTGATCGTGGCGACGCTGCTGAGCCGGTTCCGCTACCGGCTGCGTACGCCCGGCATGCCGAACCCGCAGCTCGCCGCGTCGCTGCGGCCCCGGGAGCGGGTGCCGCTGCTGCTCACCCCGCACCGGCAACGGGTACCGGCGTGAGCGCACCGGCCCTCGCCGGGACCGACGAGCTGCGTGCGGCCGCCGAGCACGGGCGGGTCTGCGCCCTGGCCGCGCAGGGGCAGCGGGAGCTGCAGCGCGGCCTGGCGGCGCACCCTGACCTGTTCGGCGCCGGGCCGTTCGACGCCGCCCTGGCCAGCAGCATCGCCCTGGCGATGGCCTTCAGCGCGCCGTGGTGCACGGCCGCGCAGCTGCGCCTGAGCAACCGGGCGGTGCTCTGGGGCTTCGCGCTGGACTGGCAGGTGGACCACGAGACGACCGCCGCCGCCGACCTCGACCTGCTGGTACGCCGGCAGCGCGCGGTCGCCGGCGGCGGGCCGCCCGACCCGGCGGACCCGCTCGGCGTGTTCCTCGCCGAGCTGCGGGCGGAGCTGGCCGCCGGTCCCGGGTTCGCGGCGGCCAGCGAGGCCTGGCGGGACGCGGTGGACCGGACGCTGGCCGCGATGGCCCGGGAGTGGCACTGGCGCGCCGACGACCACCGCCCCACGCTGGCCGACTACCTCGCCAACGCCGACAACCTGGCCTGCACGGTGGTCAACGTGGCGCACTGGGCCGGCGTCGGCGGGCCGCGGGCGCACGCCCACCTCGATCGGCTGGTGGCCGCCAGCGACGCGGTGCAACGGGCGCTGCGGCTGGTCAACGACCTGGCCAGCTACGAGCGGGACCTGCGCTGGGGCGACCTGAACGCGCTGCTGCTGGTGCCGGACCGGGCGCTCGTCGAGCAGGAACTCGCCGACCAGGTGCGCCGGGCCACCGGCCTCATCGACGAACTGCGCCCGGACGTGCCGCGGGAGGCGACCTACCTGACCCGCCAGCTCGGCTACACCAGCGGGTTCTACCGCTCCACCGACTTCTGGGGCGTCCCGTGAGCGGCGCGGAGCCGGACGCCGACGCCGCACCGGCCGAGGCCGGGGCGGCCACCGCCGACGCCGTGTCCCGCCTGGTCGCCGACGTGCTCGCCCGGCCCGCGGGGCGCACCTGCGCGTCCCCGTACGAGACGGCCCGGCTGGTCGCCTCGGCGCCCTGGCTCGGCTACCACGCCGAACGGATCCGCTTCCTGCTGGCCGGCCAGCGTGCCGACGGCGGCTGGGGCGGACCGGAGGGATACGCCCTGGTGCCCACGCTGAGCGTCGTGGACGGGCTGCTGGCGACGCTGGACCGGGACGAGCCGGCCGGCTGGTCCCGGGACGGCGTGCGGCAGGCGATCGACCGGGGGCTGCGCCTGCTGCTGGACCGGTCGGCCGGCCCGGCCGCCTTCCCGCCACCCGACCTGCCAGCCGGGGACCTGATCGCGCCGGCGCTGGCGGAACGGATCGGCGCGCGCCTGGCCGACCCGCCCGCCGGGCTGGCCGACTGGCGGGGCGCCCGCCCGCCGCTGCCCGCCGGCATGGGACGCGGCCGGCTCGACGCGGTCCGGCGGCTCGTCCGCTCCGGTGCCCCGGTCCCGCAGAAACTGGTCCACGCCCTGGAGGTGCTCGGCCCCGCCGCGACGCGGCTGCGGTCCGTGGCGCCCACCCCGCACGGCGCCGTCGGCGCGTCACCGGCGGCGACCGTCGCCTGGCTCGGCACCCCGGACGGGGACACGAGCGCCGCCGTCGACTTCCTCGACCAGGTGGTGGCCGACTACCAGGGCCCGGTGCCGTGTGCCACGCCGATCACCGTCTTCGAACGGTCCTGGGTGCTCGGCGCCCTGGCCCGCGCCGGCGTGCCGGCGGCGGTGACGGCCCCGCTCGCCGCCGGCCTGCGGGAGGCCCTCGGTCCCGACGGCGCCGCGACCGGCCCCGGCCTGCCCGCCGACGCCGACACCACCGCGGCGACCCTGTACGCCCTGGCGGCGGCCGGTGCCCGGGCCGACCCGTCCTGCCTGTTCCGGTACGACCTGGGCACCCACTTCTGCACCTGGCAGGGGGAGGACGGGGCGTCGGTCAGCACCAACGCGCACGTGCTGGAGGCGCTCGGCCCGGCGGCGGGCGGGACCGACGCCCGCGCGGTGTCGGCGGCCCACCGGGTGACCCGCTGGCTCCTCGATCAGCAGCAGCCGGACGGCTCCTGGTCGGACCGCTGGCACGCCTCCCCCTACTACGCCACCGCCTCGGCCGTGGCGGCCCTGCGCGCGCAGGCCGCGCCCGAGGTGGCGCCGGCGCTGCGGCGGGCGGCCGACGGGGTGCTCGGCAGCCAGCACGCCGACGGCTCCTGGGGACGCTGGGGCGGCACGGCCGAGGAGACCGCGTACGCCGTGCAGGTGCTGCTGGCCGCGCCGGCCCGGCCGGAGGCGGACGCCGCCCTCGCCCGGGCGGTCGATCACCTGCGGGTGGGTGCGGCCATCCAGCACCCGCCACTGTGGCACGACAAGGATCTCTACCATCCGCCGCTGATCGTGCGGGCCGCCGTCCTGGCCGCGCAGAAGCTGGCGGTGGAGCGCCTGGGCCAGGTGGCGCAGCTGAGCCCGCCCGTTTCCGCCGTCTCTTGATCGACACTTCTTGAGCGAGGTTCCGGACACTGCTAGCGTGCGCCAGGGCCGGCTTCGAACGTTTCGGCCATCGGCGAACGTCGGTCAGGATCAGCCAGGGACGGTGTGATGGGCTCCCGCACTACACGGTTGCGCACCAAGGTCGTGGCCCTGCTGGTCTCGCTGGCCGCGCTCTGGGCGTTCGCGGCCTGGGTGACCCTCCAGGATGGACTCAACGTGCTCGGCGTGCAGACGCTGGACGCGCAGGTCGCCGAGCCCAGCGAATCGTTGCGTACGGCGTTGCAGGAGGAACGCCGGATGTCGGTGGCGTACCTGGGCCAGCCCTCGCCGAAGCAGGTCGAGCAGTTGCGCGAGCAGCGCCAGCGCAGCGAGGAACTGGCGACCGCCTTCGTGACCTCCGCCCGCTCCTGGCGGGCCCGCGCGGCGGCCAGCGACGAGCTGGTGCAGCGGGTCGACGAGGTGGCCGACCGGCTGGACTCCCTGGGCCCGGTGCGCGACGAGGTGGCGGCCCGCTCCATCGACCGGGGGGCCGCCGCGGCGGCGTACAGCGGCGTCCTGGACTCGCTCTTCCGGATGTACGCGGCCCTGGGCAAGCTCGACGACGAGAACATCGCCAAGGACACCTCGACCCTCACCCAACTGGTACGGGTACGCGAGCTGATGTCGCAGGAGGACGCCCTCTACGCCGGCGTGGCGGCGGCCGGCCGGATCACCGAGCAGGAATACATCCTCTTCGCCCGGCTGGTCGGGGCGCAGCGGTTCCTCGCCGGCGAGGCGATCGCCGAACTGCCCGCCGCCGACCGGGACCGGTACGCGCGGATGACGGCGAGCCCGTCCTTCACCCGGCTGCGGACGCTCGAGGACCGGCTCATGAAGGACGGGCGGCCGGACCGGCCGCTGCCGGTGGCGGCCACCGAGTGGCAGACGGCCATCACGCCGGCGCTGGACGAGCAGGAAGCCGCGGTGCTGGCCGCCGGCGACGCGCTGGTGGGCCGGGCCAAACCGGTGGCCGTCTGGGTGATCATCCGGATGGTGCTCGCCGCCGGCCTCGGCCTCATCGCCGTCATCGCGTCCATCGTGGTCTCGATCACCACGGCCCGGGCGCTGGTCCGGCAGCTGGAGCGGCTGCGCGACGCCGCGTTCCGGCTGGCGAACGAGCAGCTGCCGGGCGTGGTCGAACGGCTCGGCCGGGGCGACGAGGTGGACGTCGCCCGGGAGGCGCCCCCGTTGGAGTTCGGCGCCGACGAGATCGGTCAGGTGGGCCGGGCGTTCAACGTCGTGCAGGAGACCGCGATCCGGACCGCCGTCGAGCAGGCCGAGCTGCGCCGCAGCGTCCGCGAGGTCTTCCTCAGCCTGGCCCGACGGACCCAGGCCCTGGTGCACCGGCAGCTCACCCTCCTCGACGCCATGGAACGCCGGGAGCACGACGCCGAGGAGCTGGAGGACCTGTTCCGCGTCGACCACCTGGCGACCCGGATGCGGCGCAACGCGGAGAACCTGATCGTCCTCTCCGGCTCCACCCCGGGTCGGGCCTGGCGGCGCAACGTGCCCATGGTCGACGTGGTGCGCGGCGCGGTGGCCGAGGTCGAGGACTACACCCGGGTCAAGGTGCTGCCGCTCGGGCCGGTCTCGCTCGCCGGCCGGGCCGTCGGTGACGTCATCCACCTGCTGGCCGAGCTGATCGAGAACGGGCTCTCCTTCTCGCCCCCGCACACCACGGTCGAGGTGCGCGGCCAGCTCGTCGGCAACGGCTTCGCCATCGAGATCGAGGACCGCGGCCTCGGCATGGGCGAGGAGGAGTTGGCCGCCGCGAACCACCGCATCGTGGACCGGTCCGAGCTGAACCTCGCCGACGCCGCCCGGCTCGGCCTGTACGTGGTCAGCCGGCTCACCGAGCGGCACGGCGTGAAGGTGCAGCTCAAGGAGTCCGCGTACGGCGGCACCACGGCCGTCGTGCTGATCCCGCGCGAGCTGGTCACCGACAACGGGCCGGACGCGGAGACCTCGGGCGGCTTCCGGGCCGGTGCCGGGACCGGCGGGAGCGCCCCGGCGGCGCCGGGCGCCGAGGCCGGGGCCGGCACGGAGCCGGCGACCGTCACCGGAACCGCCGTCGAGACCGCCGCGGAAACCGGGTCGGACTCCGAGCCGGCGCCGGAGCCGGCCGAGGTGGCGACCGAGGCGCCCCGGCTCACCCCGTCCGGGCTGCCGGCGCGTGTCCGCCGGCGGCCGGCGCCGGCCGGACCGGCCGGTACGCCCGCGAGCCCGGCGGTGGTGCCGCACGCCGCCGAGCCGGCGGTGGTGCCCGGCGGGGCCGCCGAGCCGGCGGTGGTGCCCGGCGCCGCCGAGCCGGCGGCGGATGGTGACGCCGACGGGTCGACCGGCTCTGGCCTGCCCGTCCGGGTACGCCAGGCGAGTCTCGCGCCCGAACTGCGCGTCGACACGGCCACCGTGGCGGACGACCCGGACGAGGACACGGTGCGCCCGCCCGAGCAGGTGCGCCGGATGATGACCTCCTACCAGAGCGGCACCCGGCGCGGGCGCACCGATGCGGCGCGGCTGCTCGGCGGGGCGCACGGGGTCAACGGCGGGCCGGACCCGGGAGACGAACAGGCGACCTGACGGAGACGCCGCGGCGGCGAACCGCAGACGATTACGGCGACACCAACCGGGGAGAAGAGGACGACGAGTGGCGCAGAAGACGGCTTCGAGCGCGGATCTGACCTGGCTGCTGGATGACCTGGTGGGCCGGGTCAAGGCGGCGGAACACGCCGTGGCGCTCTCCACCGACGGCCTGCTGATGGCCTCGTCGCGAGGGCTCAGCCGGGACGACGGCGAGCACCTGGCGGCCATGGCGGCCGGCATCCAGAGCCTGGCCCGGGGCGCCGGCAAGCGCTTCGGCGGCGGCCAGGTGCAGCAGACCATCATCGAGATGCAGTCGTCGTTCCTCTTCGTCACCGCGGCCGGGCGCAACGCCTGCCTGGCCGTGCTGGCGGCCGAGGACGCCGACGTCGGCCTGATCGCCTACGAGATGGCGATGCTGGTCACCCGGGTCGGGCGGTTCGTCGCCTCACCGACCCGGGAACCGTCCGCCGGCGAGAATCCGGCGCGATGACCGGCGGGAGGGAGTCCGCGGCGGACGAGTGGGTGGACGACCACGCCGGTCCGGTGGTCCGCCCGTACGCGGTGACCGGTGGCCGGGCCCGCCCGGTGACCGGCACGTTCGACCTGATCTCCCTGGTCACGGCGACCCGGGCGGACGCGGGCGCGGAGTCCGGGCTGGGGCCCGAGCACGTCGCCATCGTCGCGCTCTGCCAGCGGATCCAGTCGGTGGCGGAGATCGCCGCCCACCTCGACCTGCCGGTGGGCACCGTCCGGGTGCTCCTCGGCGACCTGGTGGCCCGCAGCCTGGTGCAGGTCCGTGAGCCGCGCGCGACCTCCGCCGGCCTTCCCGATGAAAGTGTCTTCGAGGCGGTTATCAATGGACTACGGGCGCTCTGAGCGACCGGCGGGTGCGGCACCGCTGCCCACCGCGATCAAGATCCTGGTCGCCGGCGGCTTCGGCGTCGGCAAGACCACCCTGGTCGGCGCGGTCAGCGAGACCCGCCCGCTGCGGACCGAGGAGGTGCTGACCGAGACCGGCGTCGGCATCGACGACCTGTCCGGGGTGGAGGGCAAGTCGACCACCACGGTGGCGATGGACTTCGGCCGGATCACCATCAGCGACGACCTGGTGGTCTACCTGTTCGGCACGCCGGGCCAGGACCGGTTCTGGTTCGTCTGGGACGAGCTGGCGCTCGGCGCGATCGGCGCCGTGGTGCTCGCCGACACCCGCCGGCTGGCCGACTGCTTCCCGTCGATCGACTACTTCGAGGGGCGCGGCACCCCGTTCGTGGTCGCCGTGAACTGTTTCGAGGGCGCCCGGAACTACCGGCTCGACGAGGTGCAGGCGGCGCTCGACCTCGACCCGGGCGTACCGGTGGTGCTCTGTGACGCGCGGGAACGCGAGTCGGCCAAGGAGGTGCTGGTCACGCTGCTGGAGCACGCCATGAAGCTGCGCGAGGCGCGCCGCCGGGCCGCCGAGGACTGATCCGCGGCGCCGCCGGCGGGGCGGTGGCGGCCGGGCAACCATGGCAGGGTGTCCGGCATGACCGAGGTGAGCGTCCGGGCCGTGACCCCGGCGGAGTTCGACGTGTGGCAGGCCGAGCTCGCCGCCGGTTACGCCCAGGAGCACGTCTCGGCCGGCAACTGGCCGGCGGACGAGGCGCTCGACCGGGCCCGCCAGGCCATCGCCGTCCAACTGCCGGACGGGATGGCCACCCCCGGCGAGCTTCTCCTGATCGGCGTGCTGCCCGACGGCTCGCCGGTCGGCCGCATCTGGATCAGCCTCACGCACCCGCGCGGCCTCGCCCACTGCGCCTACCTGCAGGACATCGAGCTGGTCGCCGAGCGCCGCGGTCAGGGCCTGGGGCGGGCGTTGCTCGCGGCGGGGGAGCGGGCGGCGCGGGAGCGGGGCGCCCACGCCCTTGAGCTGAACGTGTTCGGCGCCAACGAGACGGCGCGGAACCTGTACGAGTCGTCGGGCTACCGGGTCGTCACCCAGCAGATGCGCAAGAACCTGCTGACGTAGGGGCAGGGCTCAGAGGCGGGTGGCGGTCCGGACCAGGTCGGCCAGCGCCCGGGACCGGCTGTGCGGCGGCCACGCGATCACGGTGGTCACCGCGGGCGCGTCCAGCACCGGCACGGCGGCCACGTCCGACCGGAGGAGGGACCGGCACGACTCCGGCAGCACCACCGAGGTACGCCCGAGCGCGACCAGTTGGAGCAGCTGGGCGTGGTCCCGGACCTCGGGGCCCGGACCGGGCGGATACGACCCGTCGGACCGGGGCCAACGCGGCATCGGCAGGTCGGGCAGCGCCGCCACCTCGGCCATCCGCAGGTGTGGCCGGTGGGCCAGCGGGTGCCCGGCCGGCAGGATCACCACCTGCTGCTCGGTGATCAGTTCCTCGGTGTCCAGCCCGGTGGTCGAGTCGAACGGCAGGTGCAGCAGCGCCACGTCGGCGCGCCCGTCGCGCAGCAGCCGCTCCTGCTCGCCGATGCCGCACAGCAGCACCTCGACGGGGACGGCGTCCGGCTCGGCGGCGTACGCGTCGAGCAGCTTCGGCAGCAGCTCGCTCGATGCCCCCGCCTTCGTCGCGAGCACCAGCCCCGTACCGCCGTTGGCGGCCTGACCGGCGCGGCGGGTACGGCGGTCGGCGGCCGCCACGGCGTCGAGGGCTGCCCGGCCCTCCCGCAGCAGCACCGACCCGGCCGGGGTCAGCGCGACGCTGCGGCTGTCCCGTTCCAGCAGGGTCACCCCGAGCCGCCGCTCGAGCTGCCGGATCGCCCGGGACAGCGGCGGCTGGGCGATGCCCAGCCGGCGCGCGGCGCGGCTGAAGTGCAGTTCCTCGGCCACCGCCACGAAGTAGCGCAACTCGCGGGTCTCCACCCGGCAACCCTACCCCCGGCGATACCGTCCGGGTATCGCACGCTACCGAAGCGGTGTTGGCGGCCGGTACGCCGCGCGGACAGCATCGACACCATGAGCGAACGGACGATCGCGCTGGTGACCGGCGCGAACAAGGGGATCGGATACGAGATCGCGGCCGGCCTGGGGGCGCTCGGCTGGCGGGTAGGTGTGGGCGCGCGGGACGAGCAGCGCCGGGAGGCGGCCGTGGCGAAGCTGCGCGCGGACGGCGTGGACGCGTTCGGCGTACCGCTGGACGTGACCGACGACGCGAGCGTGACCGCCGCCGCCCGGCTGCTGGAGACCGAGGCCGGCGGTCTCGACGTGCTCGTCAACAACGCGGGCGTGACCGGCGGCGGGCGGCAGCGCCCCGGTGACGTCGACCTGGCGACCGTGCGGACGGCCGTGGAGGTCAACGTGATCGGCGTGGTCCGGGTCACCGAGGCGATGCTGCCGCTGCTGCGCCGCTCGGCGTCGCCGCGGATCGTCAACATGTCCAGCGGCGTCGGCTCGCTGGCCCGGCAGAGCGCCTCGGAGGGCGAACACCAGACCGGGCCGCTGTCCGTGGCGTACTCGCCGTCGAAGTCCATGCTCAACGCGGTGACCATCCAGTACGCCCGGGCGCTTGCCGACACGAACATCCTGATCAACGCCGGCTGCCCGGGGTTCACCGCGACCGACCTGAACGGCTTCCGGGGCGTGCGGACCCCGCAGCAGGGTGCGGCGATCGCGATCCATCTGGCGACGCTGCCCGACGACGGGCCGACCGGCGGGTACTTCGAGGACGCGGGTGTGATCCCGTGGTGAGCGGGGCTGGTCAGCACCACCGCACCGGGTTGCCGGTGGCCACCGCCGCGGCGCACAGCCGGCGCAGCGGCTCCACGAGGTAGGCGAAGTCGTCGCCCGACCGGCTCCGGGTCCGTACCGCGAGCCGCTCGGGCGGCGGCTCGCCGTGCTCGCCCACTGTTCGCATCGTCAGGACCGTCCGTGCCCCGCCGACGGTGAACTCCACCCGGTCGCCGGGCAGCGGCCGCTGGGTGAACCGGCTGGCCCGGAACAGCGTGGCCGGCGGGTCGGCGCGGTCGAGGACGAAGAAGCCGTCCGGGTCGACGCCGGCCTGGAAGCCCGGGCCGAACATGAACACCCCGTGGTAGCTCTCGACGTACTGCATCAGCACCCGGCCGGTCGCCTCGTCGATCAGCTCCACCTCGTCCGCGATCCGGTCGGCGCGGGCGAACGCGTCCAGCTCGGCGAGCGCGACCGCCGCCCGGTCGGCCGGCAACGAGCCGCCGTTGACGCCCGGGAGCGCGGTGGCGAGCGTCGGGAAGCGCTCCGTGCCGGCGGTGCGCAACGCCTGCTGGAACAGCCGTACGCCGGCCCAGTTGGACACGTGCTCGGTCGCCTGCTCCATGGCCTGGTGCGGGCACGCGCCCTTCAGCCAGGCGTCGAACGTGGCGTGTGCGGCCTGGTTGCCCTTCCACGGCCGCAACAGCGCGAGCCAGCCGTCCTCGTCGTAGCCGACCGGGCCGACCGGGCACGGCGTGGCGAGGCCGTCCTGCCAGCACCGGCAGTACACGAACGCGTCGAGTCCCACGCCGGCACGCTACCGGCGCCCGCCTGGCACCGCGTACCGGTTTCCAGTAGCTCAGGTGCCGGCCAGCAGGTAGTGCAGCCCGTGCCATCATCGGCGGGTGGCCAGCGAATCCCGACACCTCAGCGTCCCCATCGACCGCCCGGTCGCGGAGGTCTACGCCTTCGCCGCCGACCCGGCGAACCTGTCCCGCTGGGCGCCCGGCCTCGGCGGCTCGGTGACCCGGGTCGACGGCCAGTGGTTCGTCGACACCCCCGAAGGGCGGGCGCGGCTGACGTTCGCGCCGGCCAACGAGTACGGCGTGCTCGACCACGAGGTGCTGACGCCCGCCGGCGAGCGGGTGTACGTGCCGTTGCGCGCCATCGCCGACGGCGACGCCACCGAGGTGGTGTTCAGCCTGCGGCGGATGCCCGGCATGAGCGACGCCGACTTCGACCGGGACACCGCGCTCGTCGAGGCCGACCTGGCCCGGCTCAAGGCCGTGCTGGAGTCGGCGGAGCGGTGACCGGTGGCTTCGGGCCGCGAGCGCGCGGTGGGGCCTGAACCGTCCGTCGTCGCGGGACGACGTGGGTCGCCCTGACTGCCCTGGTGAGCCGGCGTGCGTTGCGGCGGGTGCGGGCTCAGCGGCGGGCCAGCGTCAGGAACCGGGTCCACGCCGCCGGGGTGAAGGTCAGCACCGGCCCGGCCGGGTCCTTCGAGTCGCGTACGCCGACCACGCCGGGCAGGTTGGCGGCGACCTCGACGCAGTCGCCGCCGTTGCCGCCGCTGCGGGTGCTCTTGCGCCACCGGGCGCCGCTCAGCTCCATGCCGCCGCAACTTCCCTCAGCAGTTCCAGGGTCCGCGCGCGGGGCAGGGCCTCGCCCCGGATGCGTTCCCACCGACGCTCCAGGGTAGCAATCTCCGAGGGCTGCTCGATGATCTGCGCGCGGGCCTGGCTGTCCACATGCGCCACCCGGTTGCCGTCGCGCAGTTCGGCGATGACGAACGGCCCGTCCAGCCCGGGATAGCTGGGCGTGTCCAGGGGCACCACGTGGAGCTGCACGTTCGGCAGCTCGGCGCAGGCGACCAGATGGGTCACCTGCGCGGCCATCAGCGCCCGGTCACCGGCGGCGGCGCGGCGCAGCACCTGCTCGTCGAGCACCACGACGTACAGCGGCCCGCGCGCCCGGGTGAGAACGGCCTGCCGGTCCAGCCGGGCGGTGACCAGATCGGTGATCTCGTCGGGGGTGAGCGGCTGGCCGATGAACGTCGCCCGCGCGTACGCCTCGGTCTGCAACAGGCCCGGCACCCAGGCCAGTTGGAAGGCACGCAGCGCGACCGCCTCGCGCTCGATGTCGACCCACGGGCGGAACCACACCGGCTCGCGGCGGCGGATCGCGTCCGGCCAGAGCGCCTCGATCGGCTGGCCCAGCAGGTTCGCGACGGTCGCGCGGTGCCGGCTCTGCGGGATGTGCCCGGGGTTCGCCCACCGGGCCACCGTCTTCGGGTGCAGGCCGAGCCGTTCCGCCAGGCTCTCGGCGGTGAGGCCGGCGCCGGCCAGCGCGGTGACGAAGGCATGGTTCATGCCCGTTCCTCCCCGGAGCAAAAGAACCGTCCGAAGGAGATTACACAACGCTGTGTGATTGTACGGGCACCGTCGGCACGGTGGAGGCATGACCGATCCGACGCCGACATCGGCGTACCCCCGGGTGGTGCTGCCGCTGACCGGACACCGCGCGTGCGGTCCGGCCTGGCGCTGCGACCGCTGCGGCGAACCCTGGCCCTGCCCGACCCTGCGCGCCGCGCCCACCGACGCGGCCCGCCGCGCCACGATGATCCCCGAGTTCTCCCGGATCACCCGGCAGGCCATCCGTGACCTGCGCGGTCAGCCCGGCGGCCCGGACCCGATCGCGATCGTGCGGCGCTTCCTGTGGTTCCTGCCGCTCACCGACGCCGAGGCGCGCGCCGTCGCGCTCCGGCTGCGCTGACCGCGGTACGGCGAAGGCCGCCCCCCGCCGGAGCGGGAAGCGGCCTTCGACCAGTCCTACGCGATTCAGTTGGCGATCATGCGGCGCAGCACGTACTGCAGGATGCCGCCGTGCCGGTAGTAGTCCGCCTCACCGGGGGTGTCGATGCGGACCACGGCGTCGAACTCCACGCCGGTGTCGGTGGTGACCTTCACCGTGCGCGGGGTGTCGCCGTCGTTGAGCGCGGTGACGCCGCTGATCGAGAACGTCTCGGTGCCGGTCAGGCCCAGCGACTCGGCGGTGGTGTCGACCGGGAACTGCAACGGCAGGACGCCCATGCCGATCAGGTTCGAGCGGTGGATCCGCTCGTACGACTCGGCGATGACCGCCCTGACGCCGAGCAGCATGGTGCCCTTGGCCGCCCAGTCGCGCGACGAGCCGGAGCCGTACTCCTTGCCGGCCAGGATGACCAGCGGGACACCCGCCTCCTGGTAGGCCACCGAGGCGTCGTAGATCGAGGTCTGCTCGCCGGTCAGGTGGTTGACCGTGAAGCCGCCCTCCACACCCGGGACGAGCTGGTTGCGCAGCCGGATGTTGGCGAAGGTGCCGCGGATCATCACCTCGTGGTTGCCCCGGCGGGAGCCGTACGAGTTGAACTCGTGCCGGGCCACGCCGTGCTCGGCCAGGTACCTGCCGGCGGGGGAGTCCGCCTTGATCGAGCCGGCCGGGGAGATGTGGTCGGTGGTCACCGAGTCGCCCAGCTTGGCCAGCACCCGGGCGTCGGCGATGTCCTGCACCGGCTGCGGGTCCTTCGCCATGCCCTCGAAGTACGGGGGCTTGCGCACGTAGGTGGACTCGCCGTCCCAGGAGAACGTGTCGCCGGTCGGGGTCGGCAGCGACTGCCAGCGCTCGTCACCGGCGAACACGTCGGCGTACGCGGAGCTGAAGCCGGTGGCGCCGATCGCCGAGGCGATGACGTCCTGGATCTCGGCGCTGTTCGGCCAGATCTCCCGCAGGAACACCGGGTTGCCCTGGGCGTCCTCGCCGATCGGCTCGTTGGCCAGGTCGATGTCCATGGTGCCGGCGAGCGCGTACGCGACCACCAGCGGCGGGGACGCCAGGTAGTTCATCTTGACGTCCGGGTTGATCCGGCCCTCGAAGTTGCGGTTGCCGGAGAGCACCGAGACGACGGCCAGGTCGCCCTCGTTGACCGCGGCGGAGACCTCCTCGGGCAGCGGACCGGAGTTGCCGATGCAGGTGGTGCAGCCGTAGCCGACCAGGTTGAAGCCGAGCTTCTCCAGGTAGGGCGTGAGGCCGGCGCGGTCGTAGTAGTCCATGACGACCTTGGAGCCCGGCGCGAGGGTGGTCTTCACCCACGGCTTGCGGTTCAGGCCCTTCTCCACCGCGTTGCGGGCCAGCAGCGCGGCGCCGATCATGACCTGCGGGTTGGAGGTGTTGGTGCAGGAGGTGATCGCGGCGATCACCACGGCGCCGTGGTCCAGCTCGTACTCGACGCCGTCGGCGGCGGTCACCCGGACCGGGTTGCTGGCCCGGCCACCCGCGCCGACCGCGGCGGTCTCCAGGTCCCGCGGGGCGTCGGCCGGGTCGTTGATGCCGTTGGCCGGGGAGTCGCTGGCCGGGAAGGACTCGGCGGACGCCTCGTCGGCCGGGCCGTCGGCGCCGAAGGGCTTCTCCTGCTGCGGCACGCCGGGCTTGCGGCCCGGGTCGCCGCCGGTCTCGTCGGCGGCCACGTAGTCGGTCAGCGCCGAGCGGAACAGCGTCTTGGCCGAGCCCAGCGGCACCCGGTCCTGCGGGCGCTTCGGGCCGGCCAGGGACGGCTCGATGGTGCCGAGGTCCAGCTCCAGGCGCTCGGAGTACTCCGGCTCGTGGTCCGGGTCGTGCCAGAGGCCCTGCTCCTTGGCGTACGCCTCGACGAGCGCGACCTGCTGCGGGTCGCGACCGGTCAGCTGCAGGTAGCGGACGGTCTCGCTGTCGATCGGGAAGATCGCCACGGTCGAGCCGTACTCCGGCGACATGTTGCCGATGGTGGCCCGGTTGGCCAGCGGCACCGCGCTCACACCCGGGCCGTAGAACTCGACGAACTTGCCGACCACGCCGTGCTTGCGCAGCATCTCGGTGATGGTGAGCACCAGGTCGGTGGCGGTGGTGCCGGCCGGCATCTCACCGGAGAGCTTGAAGCCGACGACCCGGGGGATGAGCATGCTGACCGGCTGGCCGAGCATCGCGGCCTCGGCCTCGATGCCGCCGACGCCCCAGCCGAGCACGCCCAGGCCGTTGACCATGGTGGTGTGCGAGTCGGTGCCGACCACGGTGTCCGGGTACGCCTGGCCGTTGCGCTCCATCACCGTGCGGGCCAGGTACTCGATGTTGACCTGGTGCACGATGCCGGTGCCCGGCGGGACGACCTTGAACTCGTTGAACGCGGTCTGGCCCCAGCGCAGGAACTGGTAGCGCTCCTTGTTGCGCTGGTACTCCAGCTCGACGTTGCGCTCGAAGGCGTCCTCGCGACCGAACAGGTCGGCGATGACGGAGTGGTCGATGACCAGCTCGGCCGGGGCGAGCGGGTTCACCTTGGTGGCGTCGCCGCCGAGGTCGCGGACGGCCTCCCGCATGGTGGCCAGGTCCACGACGCAGGGCACGCCGGTGAAGTCCTGCATCAGCACCCGGGCCGGGGTGAACTGGATCTCCACGCTCGGGTCGGCGCTGGCGTCCCACGCGCCGAGCTGGCGGATGTGGTCGGCGGTAATGTTCGCGCCGTCCTCGGTCCGCAGCAGGTTCTCCAGCAGAATCTTCAAGCTGTAGGGCAGCCGGTCGTGGCCCTCCACCTTGCCGATCTTGAAAATCTCGTAGCTCGCGTCTCCGACGCGTAGCTGGGTCTTCGCACCGAAGGTGTCGAGGCTCGCCACGTCGTACTCCTTCACACCAGCGACCGTGAGTAGTCCTGAGCAGTCTGTCGCACCGACCGGGGCGCTGCCGCGCTTAGGCAACACTTACCCGGCGGTGCTTCCAACAAAACCGTACGTCCGTCTTGCTATTCACGCAACCTCGTGCCAGGGTTCGGGACGAGGAGGTGCCTCCATGATCCACCACGTCCTGCTCGCCTGCCCACGCGGCTCCGAGGAGCTGTCCCGCTCCTTCTACACCGGCCTGCTCGGCATGACCGAAAAGGCCAAACCACCGGCCCTCGCCGCCCGCGGTGGTTGCTGGTTCACCGGGTACGACGCCGAACTGCACCTGGGCGTCGAGGACGACTTCCGGCCCGCCCGGAAGGCGCATCCCGCGCTGCTCCGCCCCGACCTCGACGCGCTCGCCGCCCGGCTGACCGCCGCCGGCCACCCCGTCACCTGGGGTGACGAGGAGGTCCCCGGCATGCGGCGGTTCCACACCCACGACCCGCACGGCAACCGGCTGGAGTTCCTCGCCCCGGTGACCACCGGCTGACGAGGCGGTTCGGCCGCCCGCTCCCGGGTAGGGTTCGAGGTCGGACCGGAAGGGGTGGGTGTGGTGGACGTTCAACACCTGCTCGCCGCGCTTCCCCCGGGCGTCGCCTACCTGATCGTCGCCGCGGTGATCGGCGTGGAGAGCATGGGCGTGCCGCTGCCCGGCGAGATCGTGCTTGTCAGCTCCGCGCTGCTGGCCGCCACCGGGGTGATCGAACCCCACTGGGTGGCCACCGCCGCCGCGGCCGGCGCCATCGTCGGCGACTCCATCGGGTACGCCATCGGCCGACGCGGCGGGCGTCCCCTGCTGGTCCGGCTCGGCCGGCGCTTCCCGAAGCACCTCGGCCCGGCGCAGCTCGCCCGCGCCGAACAGAGCTTCGCCCGGCACGGCGTCTGGGCCGTCTTCTTCGGCCGCTTCGTGGCCCTGCTGCGGATCCTCGCCGGGCCCCTGGCCGGCGCCCTGCACGTGCCCTACCGCCGGTTCCTGCTGGCCAACGCGGCCGGCGGCCTGGTCTGGGCGTTCGGCACGACGTACCTGCTCTTCAGCGTGGGGCGGGCGGCCGAGCACTGGCTCAAGGATCTCTCCTGGGCCGGCCTGGCGCTGGCCGTGCTGGCCGGCGTGGTGAGCACCTGGTGGCTGCGCCGCCGGGCGCACCGGCCGGCGGCCGTGGAGGTGCCGGACGAGGCGGAGCGGGTACCGGCCGGCGACCGCTGACCGCCCCCGCGCGACGACTCCCCGCCGGACCGCGCCGAGTTGGACGACTCCGGCGGCTGACGTGCCGAAAGGGCCCGACCCCGTGCGGGGTCAGGCCCTTTCGCTGGTGCTCGGATCGTCAGGAGGCGCTGTAGCCGCGGGTGGCGATCCAGTCGGCGAGGTTGTCGACGCTGATGCGGTAGGAGGCGGTGTTGGGGTTGGCGCTGTCGGCGATGGTGACGGTGTGGCCGTTGTCGTGGTAGCCGACGACGCTGATGTAGTGGCCGCCTTCGAAGGAGTGGGTGTTGCCGTCGGTGTCGGTGGCGGTGCCGGCGATGTTGGCGACTACGGCGCGGCCGTCGTCGACGGTGCGCACGATGTCGGCGCGCAGGGTGTCGGTCTGCTTGTCGTCGGCCTTGCCGTCCTTGATCTCCACCGACCGGTAGTGCTTGCCGGTTTCCTTGTTCAGGACGGGGGTGATGTCGTTGATGCTGTTGGTGCCGTTCTCGGTGGTGCCCATTTCCTTGGCCATGGTGTCGACGTCGATGTTCTTGCCGAGCACGGACAGGGCGTTGCGGGTGGCGGCGGGGCCGCAGTAGTAGAAGTTGGGCTGGGCTTCGTAGCGGACGTCGAGTTCGCGCTCGCCGTGGCCCTTGCGGTCGGTGCTGACCTGCGCGGTCTTCTCGGCGGGGGCGGCGTGGGCGGCGATGGCGGGGCCGGCGATGCCACCAGCGGTGGCGGCGAAGCCGGCGGCGGTCAGAACGGTGTTACGCAGCAGAGTGGTACGCATGGTGAGTGCCTCTCTGATCGGGGGTGACGCGACAGCCACACGGGGGGTGTCTGCTGCCGCGCGCAAAGGGGGGGAAAGTCTTTGGGGGATGCCCAGCGGTCGGTGACCTGCTCGGGCGTGCCCGGGGGTGTAACCGTCGGTGGCGGGGAAGTGATTCCCTCGGCCTGCCGATATCCCGGGGGTGGGGTGGACCGGTGGTGCACGGTCCAGGGGGATGTAACGACCCGGGGCCGGGGATCATTCCCTCGGCTTGACCCGGGTGGACCGGGTGGTGCACGGTCCGGGGGATGTAACGGCCCGGGGCCGGGGATCGTTCCCCTCGGCTTGACCCGGGTGGACCGGGTGGTGCGCGGTCCGGGGGTATAACGACGGCCGGTGGCCGATCATTCCGGCCGGGCTCCACGCACCCCGGGGGTGGGGCTGCTCTACGGTCTGCCATGTTCAACGACCCCGACCCCGGCATGATTCCACCCTGCGGGTGGCCCCGACCACGGCACACCAGGCCCCAAACCACCCAACGGCCACCACCACCCACCAGCCGAATTCGGATGAGCCGACCATGCCCGTCGCCACGGCCCGGGATGGGGGTTCCGGACAGTACCGACCTCGATGGCGGAAACGACCCACAGCGGGGCACGGAAGGGATGATCCGCTCCGGTTGCGGCGATCTGGTGCTTCCTCGGCGTGCCGCATCCCGGCGTGGATCAGCCGCAATGACCGGCTGGCCGCCGTGGCCGCGAGTCGTTCAGGTCAACAGACCAGTAGCGAGGTGAAGGACACCGGCCCCGGGGTGCCGCGTCGGGCGGGAGGTTGGTCTGCCCGGGTTGCGGCGATCTGGTGCTTCCTCGGCGCCGGATGGCCCCGTTTGCCGCATCCCGTCGCGGATCAGCGGACTGTGGCGGTGAGTCGTTCACGTCATCAGATCAGTAGCGAGCGGAAGGGCACCGGCCCAGGCGACCAGGCCGAGCCGTCTGGTCGCCCAACGAACGGCTGCATGTCCGAATGCGGTGACGCGCCTGGGAGCCTGCATCCCATGCCCGGCTGTGCCCTATGCCCGGGTTGTGGGACGGTGAGGGTGGGACCAGCGCGGGTTTCAGGGCTGGTGATCGACTCCGGTTGCGGCACGTTGGTGCATCCCGGTTCGGGGATGGCACGGAATGCCGCATCTCGTGCGCGCTGCACTGCACCCGGGCGGCCGTCTCGGCCGGACGGGTGTCCAGGCCGGAGGGTCCGGGGGTCTGCCAGGATGTCGGGCATGGAGATCTGGCACAACCCGTCCTGCTCGAAGTGCGCTACCGCGCGCGCCACACTGGACGAGGCGCAGGTGCCCTACCGGCTGCGGGCGTACCTGACCGAGCCGCCGAGCGTGGCCGAGGTGACCGAGGTGCTGCGTCGGCTGGACGCCCGGGCGTGGGACATCTGCCGGACCGGCGAACCGGCCGCGGTGGCCCTCGGCATGGCCGACTGGGCGCGCGACGACGACACCGAGGCACGCTGGATCGCCGCCCTGGTCGCGCATCCGGAACTCATCCAGCGCCCGATCCTGCTGCTCGACGACGGCAGCGCGCTGGTCGGCCGTACCCCGGAGTCGCTGGACGAGGCAGTCCGCCGCAGCGACGGCTGACGCCGCCCTCGGCGCCGCGGTGCGGGGGCGTGCGGGCGGTCAGGGCCTGTCGTCGGCGGAGGTGGTGGACCCGGCCGCCTTGGCGTGCCGCTCGCGCAACCGCTCCCGGATCTCCTCCGGGGTGTACGCCCGCCGCCGCCGCTCGGCCCGGGCCACGACGACGCCGGTCGCCGCGACGCCGGCGAGACCGGCCAGTCCGAGCACCTTCCACCACCGCATCCGTTGCCGCATCGGCCTAGGGTAGTCCTTCATGAGCATCAGCCTGGACGAGGCCGTGGAGCTGACCCGCACCGGCGACCTGTGGGTGTTCCGGGGGCGCAGCATGCCCGACCGGGCCATCCAGTTCACCACCAACAGCCCGGTGAACCATGTGGGGATGGCGGTGGTGCTGGACGACATGCCGCCGCTGATGTGGCACGCGGAGCTGGGCCGGTCGCTGCCGGACATGTGGACCGGCAGCCACCAGCGCGGCGTGCAACTGCACGACCTGCGGGACGCGGTCTGCGTCTGGGCCAACCGGTACGGCCAGCGGGCCTGGCTGCGCCAGCTCGACCCGCCGGCCGGCCCGGCCATGGAGGAGGCCGTGCTGCGCACGGTGGCCCGCCTCGACGGCACCCCGTTCCCGTCCACCGCCCAGCTCGCCTGGCGCTGGGCCCGGGGCCGGGTGCCGGAGCTGCGCCGCCGGGGTCGGTCCAGTGCGGACCGTGGCGCGCCGGCCGAGGTGGATCGGTCGGGTGGGGACGGGGTGGTGCCGGTACGCGACCGGGCGTTGGAGACGGCCTACTGCGCCGAGGTGGTCGCCGTGACCTATGAGGCGATGGCGTTGCTGCCCGCCGGCCGGCGGCCCAACTGGTACGACCCGGGCCGGTTCTGGAGCGGCGACGACCTGGACCTGACCGGGGGCGCCCAGCTCGGCGCGGAGATCGAGGTACGGATCCCGCCGCGCTGACCAGGTTTGCCGGCACCGCCCACCGGTAAAGGTGAGCCTCGTGACGGCTTCGACGGACCTGGACGCGCTGACCGACTTCTTCGGCCGGTACGGGGTGGCGCTGACCACCGCCGACGTGCCCGCCATCGCCGGCTGCTACGCGCTGCCGGGGCTGGTGGTCGCGGACACGTACAGCTTCTCGTTCACCTCGCCGGCGGCCGTGGCGCTCAGTTTCGTCGGCGCGGCACCCGACTACCAGGAACGCGAGCTGATCGCGGCGCACGCGCAGATCGAGGACGTGCAGCAGCTTTCCGTGCTGCTCACCGAGGTGGCGGTGCGGTGGGAGTTCCTGGACAGCCAGGGCCGGACGGTGCCGGGGGAGCGCTACCGCTACCTGCTGCGCTCCACCGACGAGGGCCCGGTCATCTGCACGGTGATCCGGACCGCCTGAGGCGGATCAGCCCGGACAGGGCGCCGGGTGGACCGACCCGACCGGCCGGACCGGCGTGGGCGGGGAGGGCTGCGCCCGGCGTCGCGCCCGGCGCGGCGCCACCGCCGCGGCGAGGTCGGCGACGAACTCGTCGATCGTCTCCTTGCTCACCCCGGGCATGCAGATCAGGTGGCTGCGGCCGGCGCTGCTGGCGAGCACCCACTTCTCGGTGACCGTCGCGGGTGGGGTGGGGAAGACGACGGTGAACGCGTGCTCGTGCCGCCAGGCCGGCCAGTTCGCCTCGTTGAGCCGGTCGACCGCGTACGCGGCCAGCTCCCGGGCGCGGTCGGCGCGCTCCCGCAGGCCGTGCCGGCCGAGGCGGCGGATCGCGTACCAGAGCAGCAGGGCCGGATGGCCGCTGCGCGAGCCGCTGATGGTGGTGTCCACCGTGGCCGTGTAGTTGGGCGTCTGCCCGAGTTGCTGCTGGAGGGTGCGGCGGGTCAGCACCACGCCGCAGGGCACCGGTGTGCCGAGGAACTTGTATCCGGAGACGGAGATGCTGTCGGCCGTGCCGTCCAGTCGCAGCGCGGCCGGGCCGTCGGCCAGCGCCAGCGGCACGCCCGTGAGAGCCCCGTCGACGTGCAGGTGGTGCCGGACCGCAGCCCGGCCGAGCATGCGCCGGATGCGCGGCACGTCGTCCGCGGCCTCGGTCATCGTGGTGCCGCAGGTCGCCACGACGATCGCCGGACGGTCCCGGTGCTGCTCGATCATCCGGGCGAGGTCGTCGTAGTCGACCTCGCCGCGCTCGTCGGTGCGGATCGCCACCGCGTCCAGGTTGAGGATGTCGACGCACTTCGGCACCGAGTAGTGCGCGTCGGCGGAGTAGTAGACCAGGCCCTTCGGGAACCGGTGGCGGGCCAGGTAGAGGGCGTAGAGGTTGCCCTCGGTGCCGCCGGAGGTCAGATAGCCCCACCGGTCGTCGGCGGGCGCCTGGAACAGGTCGCCGAACCAGTCCAGCACCTCCCGCTCGTAGCGCTTGGTGTGGTTGGCGCCGGCCGGGTCGGTCCACGGGTCGCCGATGTTGTTCAACAGGGCGCCGAAGATCGGGGCGAGCGGGCTGTAGTCGATGTCGGTGGCGACCGGGAAGCCGACGTGGGTGCCCCGACCGGCGGCGACGGCCGCGCGCAGTGCCGCGATGTCGGCGAGGAGCTCCTCTGGATCGGTGGCGGACTCGTCGCGACGCGGGTCGGCTGGCAACGGGGCGCTCCTCATCACGGGTGCTCGGAGCAAAGAGTGGACCATGAGTCACGGAGAGCAGGCAAGCGTTACGAATTTGGCCACCAATTGTCCATAATTGCCGCCCCAGCCGGGCTGACCTGGGCACCGACCACTGTCGACGGCCGCGCTCCCTTCCTGAGCCGCGAGTCAGATCGCCGTGGCCTGGGCATTGTGTGCGTACGGTTGATAAGCCGGTGCGTACAGTGAGATCATCGGCCGGGCGAATCCCAGCTAGCCAGGAGCTACCACGTGTCGCAGGATCACCGGTCGCCGCTGCCGCGTCCGTCTTACGAGGACCCTCGGGACCACGGCGCGACCCGCGGGTCGACACACCGACCGGCGACACCCCCGGTTCCGCCGCCGGCCCGGTGGCTGCGGGACGGCGTCCAGCGCTTCCCCGCGACCGACGGCCCGGAGCGGGGCTACGGCGCCGCTCCGGCCGGGCCCGACCGGGACGCCCACGACCCCCGCGGCTACCGTGCGGCGTCGACCGGCCAGGCACCCGCCGGCCACCCCGGAGCGCCCGGCCCGGCCGGCGCGCCCGGGCCCCACTATGGCGCCCACGAGACCGCCGGCTATGCCGCCCAGGGGGCGGCGGGCTACGGCGCGCCGGGGGCGGCGGGCTACGGCGCGCAGCAGGCCGCCGGTTACGCCGCGCAGGAGACCGGCCGCTACGGAGCTCAGGAGACCGCCGGCTATCCGCCTCAGGAGGCCGCCGGGCACGCCGCCCCGACCGACCGGTCCCGCTACGGCGGCCCGGCGTCGGCAACCAGCCGGGGCGTGGCGACGGGTCCGGGGTACGCCCCGCCGCCGGCCTCCTTCGCCCCGGAGGCGGCCGGCTACCGCACCGGGGAAGTGCCGCGGCACCGGATGCCCGACCCCGGTTTCCGGCCACCGGCCGAGCCGACCGGTGACCCGGGCCGCCCGGCGAGCGGCTATCCGGCGCCCGCGGCCTGGTCGGCCACCCCCACCGGCCCCGGTGGGCCCGGCAGCCCCGGCGGTCCTGGTGGGTTCGGCGGTCCTGGCGGGTTCGGTGCTCCCGGTGGCCTCGGCGGCCTGGGCGGTCCCGGTGGCCCGGGCGGGGCGGAGCAGGTCGCCGACGGCTACTCCGGCCCGGCTGTGCAGAACCAGATCCGGCAGGCGCTGGTGCACCGCGTGCAGTACGCCAACGCGCTGCACGCCTCGCACTACTGGGACCTGCGCCGGACCAAGCCGGTCGGGCCGCACGCAATGGTCTTTCTCTACACCTGCCTGGATCCGGCCTTCTCCTCCGCGCGCCGTCCCTACTTCGAGATCAAGGCGGCGTCCCGGCTGTTCCGGGACGGCGACGACGTCCAGGATCTGCCTGCCCTGTTGCAGGAGCTCACCGAGATCGCCAAGGGTTACCTCGCCGACGGCGGGGTCTTCGACCCGGTGGCCCAGATGACCCAGACCGCGGAGCCGATGCCCGCCGGCGCCACCTACGTCGGCGTCGCCGTGTCCACCCTGCTCGGCGACGAGCGGGTGGCCGAGGAAGTGGTGGCGAGCGGCGGCGGTATGGGCATCCCCGGCCGGTGCCTGGTGGCGCTCGCCGACGGCAACCTGCTCGTGCTCGACCGGCCGGCCCGCTCCCACGAGCACGTCGAGGTCTACGCCAGCTTCCCGCACTTCACCAGCGGTGGGGTGGAATACCGCAGCTGGCGGCCGTTCACCGCCGAGCAGCAGGCGGATCCGGCCTGGCCCTGGCTGCGGCACCTCAACCAGCTGGCGATGCTCGGTCAGGAGCGCAAGGCGGCGGTCACCTCGGCCACCGTGGCCGGCGGTCGCCGCCGCCGCTGACCAGCACGAGGAACGGCCCGCCCCCGGGGTTCGAGGGCGGGCCGTGGTGTGCCGGTCAGAGGGAGCGACCGATCAGGTCCTGCTCGATCACGGCGAGCGGCCGTGGCTGCCCCTGTCCGACGTTCTCCAGCACCTCGGGGCGGGTGGCCCGCAGCACCGACGCCCAGCCGAGGCCGACCGCCACGGCCAGCGCGACCGCCCCGGGGACCAGCCACTTGGTGGTCGAGTCCGCCGGGGTGCCGAGCACGGCGGAGAGGTTGACCAGGGTGGTCAGCAGCGCCGCGCCGACCAGCACCGCGCCGATCAGCGGCGCGACCGTACGCTGCCAGGCGCTCTCCGTGGAACCGCCGCCCTTGCGGAAGAAGGCGACCGCGGCCAGCGAGGTGACCGCCATCATCAGCAGGACCGCGATGGCCGCGACGCCGGAGAGCCAGCTGAACATGATGGCCACCGGGTCGGCGCCGGTGAGCGCGAAGATCAGGATCACCGGCAGCGCGACGGCCGACTGGAGCACCGAGCCGGCCACCGGCGCGCCGCCCCGGCCGATCCGCTCGAACACCGCCGGCAGCACCCGCTCCCGGCCCAGGCTGAAGGCGTACCGGGCGATCGAGTTGTGGAAGCTGATCATGGCGGCGAAGACGCTGGTCACCACGAGGGCGGTCGCCACGCTGCCGAGCAGCGGGCTGGCGTGCGTCTCCAGGATCGAGAAGGGCAGCCCGGAGGCCGGGTCGCGGGACTCGTCGACCACCCGGTCCGGCCCGACCGCCACGGCCAGCGCCCACGCCGCGAGGGCGTAGAGCACGCCGAGCAGGATCAGCGCCGAGTAGGCGGCCCGGGAGACCGCCTGCGGCGACCGCGACTCCTCGGAGTAGACGGCGGCGGACTCGTAGCCGACGAAGGACGCCGCGCAGAAGGCGACCACGCCACCGATGCCGGGCACCAGCAGGTTGCCCGGGCTCAGTGGCGCGAAGCTGACCGTGCCGCCGGCCGGGTTGGCGAACGAGACCAGGATGAACAGCAGGATGACGGCGACCTCCACGGCCAGCACCGCGCCGAGCAGGCCGACGCTGATCCGGGACTTCAACACGCCGATCAGCGCGACGGCGGCCCAGGCGACGAGCGCCCAGAGCCACCAGGCGCCGCCGAGGCTGCCGCTGGCCACCGCGCCGAGCAGGCCGTACAGGCAGATCTGGATGGCGTTGTAGCCCAGCAGCACGACGGGGGCCGCGACCACGCCCCAGAAGCGTCCGAAGCCGGCGGCGAGGGCCGCGTAGAAGACCCCGGCGCTGGAGACGTAGCGGGCCATCGCGAGGTAACCCACGGAGAAGAAGAGCAACGCGGCCGCCATCACGAGGAAGCCGAGCGGTGTGCCGGTGACGCCGGTCGAGGCGTACGTGGCGACGATCGCACCGGCGAGCACGGCCATGGGGGAGGAGGCGGTCGCACTGAACACCAACAGGGCGCTGGTCCCGAGGGACTTGCGGATCAGCCCGGTTGGCGCGCTGGCAATCTGCATGGGGGGTGCTCCGAGTCGGGGTGAGGGATGGGTTGTCGGGATGGGACGGGTGGGCCGGCGGTCGGGCGTGGCCCCGGTCGCGGCCGGTGGTGCGGGGGTGGGCCCGCCGACTGGTCATCCACAGTGGACTAACGATCCGAGCTTGCGCGACCTTGCCCGGAATCGAGCCATTTATGGATCTCCAATCGATGAGCCCGGACAGCGTAGCCGACAACGCGCTGCGGTCCATCGGATGCGCGGCGTGTCGGCGCATCCCCGATTCGCCGCTCCGGTCGAGGTGCCGTCCGGCTGTCCGGCACCGGCCGGATCCCCGGGCGCCCGGGCCGAACCGCCGCGCACCGGTCATCCGTTCTCCGGCTCGCGTCGACCGGACGGGCGGATCGCCCCGGCCCGGCTGGGAACGGCCGTTGTCCCTGGCTACGCTGGCGCCGCGACGAGGCAGCGGGGGGTACGCTCACCCCCGGAACAGGGGGAGGATCATGTCCCGCACGCGGCGTGCCCGCCCGTCGGCCGGCGCCGCCATCGCGTCGTCGCCCTGGATCGTGGTCTCGATCGGCGTGCTCGTCATGGTGGTGCTGCTGCTCGTCGCGCTGGGCGCGACCCGGAGCCGGCGTCCGTACGCCGATGCGCCGCTGCCGCCGGACGGGCGGATGACGCTGCCCGCCCTGGCGACCACCACGGCGGCGCCGCCGACCTCCGCCGCGGCTCCGGTGGCGCCCCGGGTGTCACCCCGGTCGACGGTGCTCTCCGACCGGCCGACTCCGAGCGCGTCGGCCACCCGGACTCCCGGCGGCGGCCGGCCGGTCCCGCCGAGGTCCGCCACCCCACCGCCGGCCTCGGCGGCCTCGCCGGCCGTGTCCTCCCCGGTGACCGGCCGGTACGGGGTGGTGAGCAGCTTCGACGGTGGCTTCATCGGCCAGGTGCGGCTCACCAACACCGCCGGCGCCGCCCGGGGCTGGACGGTGCGGCTGTCCTTCCCGCGCGGGCGGGTCGTCACGTCCTGGATGGAGGGCGCCGAGCAGGGGACCGCCACGGTCGTCGACGGCGTCTTCACCTATCGCAGCGGCGTGGACCTGAAGCCGGGCGAGGTGGTGCGGCTGCGTTTCCACGCCGAGAACACCGGCACCACCCGGCCGGCCAGTTGCACGGTCGACGGGTCGCCCTGCATCGCCGGCTGACGCATCGACCGCCGTCGGCGGGACGGCGGTAGGTCCGCGGGTCGCTCATGCTGCGCTTTCGCAAGGTTGCTGCTTTGTTGCGACCTGGTTTGCAAGGTATTGCAGAATGTTTCGGCAAGGGCTAGCGTGCGGGCGAATCAGCGACCAGAGAAAGGCCGTCGATGAAACCCCCGCCGATATCTCGCAAGGCCCTGCTGGCCTTGGTCTCCTCCCTGGTGCTCACCCTCGTCGGCGTGCCGGTGGCCATCCACCAACTGGGTGCCGACGGCGGCGTACCCGCCACCCCCGACGTGCTGGCCGCCGCCGGAGCGCCCCAGTGGCGCACCGAGCCGTCCGCCGAGACACTGCTCAAGGCCGGCAACGACGACGCGCAGGCCGAGCAGTTCTACTTCGTCCTGCCGGACCGGTTCGCCAACGGTGACCGGCGCAACGACACCGGTGGCCTGAGCGGCGGCCGGCTCGCCACCGGTCTGGATCCGACGGACAAGGGCTTCTACCACGGCGGCGACCTCAACGGCGTCATCGACAAGCTGGACTACATCCAGGGCCTGGGCACCACGGCCATCTGGCTCGCCCCGATCTTCAAGAACCGGCCCGTGCAGGGCGCCGGCGCCGACGTCTCGGCCGGCTACCACGGTTACTGGATCACCGACTTCACCCAGGTCGACCCGCACTTCGGCACGAACGCCGAGCTGAAGAAGCTGGTCGACCTCGCGCACCGGCGCGGCATCAAGGTCTACCTCGACATCATCGCCAACCACACCGCCGACGTGATCCGGTACGCCGAGGACAAGTACGGCTACGTGGACAAGAAGACCGCGCCGTACACCGACGCGCAGGGCCGGGCCTTCGAGGACCGCAACTACGCCGACGGCACCCGCGCCTTCCCGCGGGTCGGCACCGGGTCGTTCCCGTACACCCCGACCTTCGCCAGCCCGGCCGACGCGAAGGCCAAGGTCCCGGCCTGGCTCAACGACCCGACCATGTACCACAACCGCGGCGACTCCACCTTCGCCGGGGAGAACAGCGAGTACGGCGACTTCTACGGGCTGGACGACCTCTGGACCGAGCGCCCCGAGGTGGTCCGCGGCATGACCGACATCTATGCGCAGTGGATCGGCCGGGCCGGCGTGGACGGCTTCCGGCTGGACACCGTCAAGCACACCAACCTCGACTTCTGGCCGCAGTTCACCCGCGGCATCAACGCGGCCGCCGCCCGGGCCGGCAAGCCGGACTTCTTCATGTTCGGCGAGGTCTACAGCGCCGACCAGGAGATCGAGTCGACGTACGTGCGCCGCGGCGGGCTGCCGGCCACCCTGGACTTCTCCTTCCAGGAGGCCGCCCGCGGCTACGCCGCCGCCGACGGCTCCGCCAAGGCGCTCGCCGACGTGTACGCGAGGGACGACCTGTACGCCGCGCGGAACACCGACGCCAACCGGCTCACCACCTTCCTCGGCAACCACGACATGGGCCGGATCGGCTCCTTCATCGCGGCGACCGGCGGGGACGACGCCGCCCAGCTCAACCGGGACCAGCTCGCCCACCAGCTGATGTTCCTCACCCGCGGTCAGCCCGTCGTCTACTCCGGCGACGAGCAGGGCTTTACCGGCCCGGGCGGCGACAAGGACGCCCGGCAGGACATGTTCGCCTCGAAGACCGCGGACTACCTCGACGACGACCTGATCGGCACCACCCGCACCCACGCCGCCGACCAGTACGACACCGGCCACCCGCTGTACCGGACCATCGCGGAGCTGGGCCGGCTGCGGCAGGCCCACCCGGCGCTGCGCGACGGCATCCAGGTCACCCGGTACGCCGCCGACGGCCCCGGCGTCTTCGCCTTCTCCCGGATCCAGCCGGCGCAGCGCACCGAGTACGTGGTCGCCGTGAACAACGCCGCCACCGCGCAGACTGTCACCGTGGACACCTGGTCGGCCGGCGCCACCTTCACCGGCGTCTACGGCGGCGCGGCGAACGCGACCGCCGGCGCCGACGGCAAGCTGGCCCTGACCGTGCCGGCGATGTCGGCCGTGGTGCTCCGCGCCGACCGGGCCGTCCCGCCGGCCGGCTCGGCCCCGACGATCACCCTCACCGCGCCGGGCGACGCCCCGGTCGCCACCACCGCCACCGTGACCGCGCAGGTCACCGGCGACCCGCTCGCGACGGTCACCTTCGCCGCCCGGGTGCCCGGCGGGAAGTGGACGCTGCTGGGCAGCGCGCACCGGGCCCCGTACACCGTCCACCACGACCTGACCGGTCTGGCCGGCGGGACGAAGGTCGAGTACAAGGCCGTGGTCCGTGACGGCCGGGGCCGCCTCGCCACCACCCGGTCCACCGGCGTGGTCGGCACCCCGGCGCAGGGCGCGTCGCGGGACTGGGCCGTCGTGCACTACCAGCGCCCGGCCGGCGGGTACGCCGACTGGGGCCTCTACAGCTGGGGCGACATCGACCCGGCCTACCAGACCGACTGGCCGAAGGGGCAGCCGTTCGCCGGTGAGGACTCCTACGGCCGGTTCGCCTGGGTCAAGCTGAAGCCGGGCGCCACGTCGGTCGGCTTCCTGGTGGTCGACTCCGACGGGACCAAGGACGTCGCGGACGATCGCACCATCGACGTGACACAGACCGGCGAGGTCTGGGTCAAGCAGGGCGACCCGACGCTCTACCCGACCCGGCAGGCCGCCACCGGCGAGCCCGACCCGCCGGCCGACCCGAGCACCGCGGTCATCCACTGGCGCAAGGCCGACGGCGACTACGCCGGCTGGGGCCTGCACCTCTGGGACGGCGCGGCCACCCCGACCGACTGGGGCAGCCCGCTCATGCCGGAGAAGATCGACGCGTACGGGGCGGTGTTCCGGGTGCCCCTCGCGGCCGGCGCCACCGGGCTGAGCTACATCGTGCACCGCGGCGACACCAAGGACCAGCCGGACGACCAGCGGCTCGACCTCGCCACCGCCGGGCCCGAGGTCTGGCTGCTGGCCGGGGTCAAGGGCCGGCTGCTCCCGCCGACCACCGCCGGCGTCGCCAAGGATCTCGACCTCACCAAGCAGAAGGCGCAGTGGATCGACCGCGCCACGATCGCCTGGTCGACCGGCCCCACCGACGGCAAGCGGTACGCCCTGGTGGCGGCACCGACCGGCGGGCTGGGCATCGCCGACGGCGAGCTGACCGGGACGTACACCACCCTGCCGCTGGCCGCGCAGCGCAACGGGCTCACCGAGGCCCAGCGGCAGGCGTACCCCCAGCTCTGGGCCTACCGCGCGTTCACCCTGGACCGGGCCGACCTGGCCAAGGTCCCGGCGGCGCTGCGCGGGCAGCTCGTGGTGACCGAGCGGGACGCCGAGGGGCGCCTGCTCGGCGCCACCGGGGTGCAGATCCCCGGCGTGCTCGACGACGTCTACCGGGGCGCGACCGACGCGCGGCTCGGGCCGACCTTCACCGGCGGGGTGCCGACCCTGGCCGTCTGGGCGCCCACCGCCCGCGCGGTGTCGCTCCAGCTCTACGACTCGCCCACCGCGCCGGCGAAGACGGTGGCGATGCGCCGCGACGACGGCACCGGCGTCTGGTCGGTGCGCGGCAGCCGGGCCTGGACCGGCAAGTACTACCGCTACCAGGTCGAGGCCTGGCAGCCGGCGGCACAGAAGATGATCACCGCGTCGGTGACCGACCCGTACTCGGTGGCGCTGGCGCCGGATTCCACACACAGCCAGATCGTCGACCTGAACGACCGGGCGTTGGCCCCGGCCGGCTGGGCCGACCTGCGCAAACCGGCGGCGGTGCCACCCGCGAAGGCGCAGATCCAGGAGCTGTCGGTCCGCGACTTCTCCATCGCCGACGACACCGTTCCGGCCGAACGGCGCGGGACCTACCTGGCCTTCACGGAGCCGGACACGGCCGGCATGAAGCACCTGAAGGCGCTCGGCGACGCCGGCGTGACCCACCTGCACCTGCTGCCGGCCTTCGACTTCGCCACCATCCCGGAGCGGCGGGCCGACCAGGCCCGGCCGGCCTGCGACCTGGCCGCGTTGCCACCCGACTCCGACCAGCAGCAGAAGTGCGTGGCGGCGGTCGCCGACGCCGACGGCTACAACTGGGGGTACGACCCGCTGCACTACACCGTGCCGGAGGGCGGCTACGCCGTCGACCCGGCCGGGGCGAAGCGGACCACCGAGTTCCGGCAGATGGTCGCCGGCGTCAACCGGGCCGGCCTGCGCGTGGTGATGGACGTGGTCTACAACCACACCTCGGCGGCGGGGACCGACCCGAAGTCGGTGCTCGACCAGATCGTGCCGGGCTACTACCAGCGGTTGCTGGAGGACGGCAGCGTCGCCAACTCGACCTGCTGCGCCAACACCGCCCCCGAGCACGCCATGATGGGCAAGCTCGTGGTGGACTCCCTGGTCACCTGGGCGAAGCAGTACAAGGTGGACGGCTTCCGGTTCGACCTGATGGGCCACCACCCGAAGGCCAACATCCTGGCCGTCCGGGCCGCGCTGGACCGGCTCACCGTCGCCCGCGACGGGGTGGACGGGAAGAAGATCCTGCTCTACGGCGAGGGCTGGAACTTCGGCGAGGTCGCCGACGACGCCCGGTTCGTGCAGGCCACCCAGGCCAACATGGCCGGCACCGGGATCGGCACGTTCAACGACCGGCTCCGCGACGCGGTGCGCGGCGGCGGGCCGTTCGACGGCAACCCGCGGCTGCAGGGCTTCGCGTCCGGGCTGTTCACCGACCCGAACGGGGACGACGTCAACGGCTCGGCCGCCGAGCAGCGGGCGCGGCTGCTGCACCAGCAGGATCTGATCAAGGTGGGGCTGACCGGCAACCTGCGGGACTACCGGTTCACCGACTCCTCGGGTCGGCGGGTCACCGGCGCCCAGGTCGACTACAACGGCTCGCCGGCCGGCTACACGGCGGCGCCCGGGGAGGCGGTCACCTACGTCGACGCGCACGACAACGAGATCCTGTACGACGCGCTGGCGTACAAGCTGCCACAGGCCACCTCGGCCCGGGATCGGGCCCGGATGCAGGTGCTCGCGCTGGGCACGGTGGTGCTGGGGCAGGGCACCGGGTTCGTCACGGCCGGCTCGGAGCGGTTGCGCTCCAAGTCGCTGGACCGCAACTCCTACAACTCCGGGGACTGGTTCAACCAGATCCGGTGGGACTGCGCCGAGGGCAACGGCTTCGGCGCCGGTCTCCCGCCGGAGCAGGACAACAAGGACAAGTGGCCGTACGCGAAGCCGCTGCTGGCCGACCCGGCACTGGTGCCCGACTGCGCGGCGATCGACCTGGCCGACGCCCGGTACGCCGAGCTGCTGGAGATCCGCCGGTCCTCGCCGGTGTTCGGGCTGGCCACCGCCGGCCAGGTGCAGCAGCGGGTCGACTTCCCGCTCTCCGGTGACCGGGAGACCCCGGGCGTGCTCACCATGACCCTGGACGCCCGCGGGCTGGGCGGGTCGTGGCAGTCGGTGACCGTGGTCTTCAACGCCACCCCGGCGACGGCGAAGCAGACGGTGACCGGCCTGCGCGGCGCGAACGTGGCGCTGCATCCGGTGCTGCGCGAGTCCGCCGACCCGGCGCTGCGGACCGCCTCGTTCGACCGGGCCGACGGCACGTTCACCGTGCCGCCGCGCAGCGTGGCGGTCTTCGTGCGGAGCTGACGCCGAACGGGGTCCGGCCCCCTGCCACCGTCAGGTGGCAGGGGGCCGGACCGTTGCGCGGTCGCGCCGCGGTACGTCCGTCAGTTGAAGCAGTCCTTGACGGTGCCGGCGCAGTTGGTGGGGTCGTTGTTGGTGATGGTGGATTCGTCGTCGAGGCGGACCTTGCCCTCGTTGT
>NZ_JBFAJK010000024.1:0-97441 GCF_040655175.1 Micromonospora sp. NPDC050495
GCGATCCCGGGAGTCGCCAAGGTGAATCAAGTATGCGATATCTTTAACGAATTATGACGATTTGAAACGCCGGGAGTTCGCGTGTCGGATCGTCACCCCGACCGACCCGTCGGGTCGGTGCGGCGACTCAGCAGACGCAGTGGCAGCAGGCCGTGGTGTGGCCGGTGGTGGCGGCGGCGCCGCCGGCGACGGTCTCCAGCTGGTCGCCGTCCAGCTCGACGACACCGGCCGGGTGGGCCTCGGCGCCCTCCGGCGCGGCGGCCCGGGCGTACTCGTCCTTCCAGCTGGCGACGATGTCGGTGATGGACATGCGGTTCTCCCTTCAGGTCGACCGACCGGACGGCCCGGCGGTCGCTTGCGGATCCAGCCTGCGGTCCGGCGGACGGCCGGCACATGAGTAGCCGCTACCTCACTGCGCGGCACTCCTGTCACGACGGTGACAACCGATCCGGCCGCCCACCGCGTCGAGTGGACGGACGTGTCGAGAAGCCGACGGCGACGCCGGGTGGGGTGTGTGAGGGTGGGGCGGCGGTCACTCAGGCCGCCGCGCGCACCGACCCGCCCGGCAGGGTGCCGAGGGCGGCGAGGCGACCGGGCGGCGGGCCCGGCCGGGGGTGAAGGGGTTCAGTGTCTGCGCCAGGGTGTGTGGTGGAAAACAGCTGGCCGTACGTCGGCCGGGCCCGGGAGCGGGACCGGGCGGTCGAGGCGCTCACCGCGGCGTCCGGAGCGGGGGTGCTGCTCACCGGTGACCCGGGGGTGGGCAAGAGCCGGCTGCTCGACGAGGTGCTCGATCAGGCGCTGCGGCGGCAGCGGGTGACGTTGCGGGTGACCGCCACGCCGGGCTGGCAGGCGGTGCCGTTCGGGGTGCTGGCCAACCGCGTCCCGCAGGCCTCGGACGCGAACGTGGCCGACGTGTTCCGGGACGTCGAGCGGCGGTTGCGGGAGGTCGCGGCGGGGCGCGGCGTGGTGGTCGGCGTGGACGACCTGAACTGGCTGGACGACGCCTCGGCGGCGCTGCTGGAACGCCTGGTGGCGAGCGACGCGGTGCAGGTCGTCGCGAGCGTACGGACCGACTGGCTGGACGCCCCGCCGGTGGCCGCGGTACGCCGGGCCCGGTCGGTCGACCGGATCCACGTGCCGCCGCTGGACGCCGAGGAGAGCACCGGGGTCATCCGGGCGGCGCTCGGCGGGCCGGTCGACGGTCTGACCCTCGACGCGCTGTGGCGGATCAGCCAGGGCAACCCGCTGTTCCTGCGCGAGGCGCTGCGCTGCGGGCTGCGCGACGGCGGGCTGGTGCGGCGTGACGGGATGTGGACCTGGCCGGCGGAGTCGCTCTGCCCCACCCACCTGGCCGACCTGATCCAGCAGACCCTCGGCACGCTCACCCCGGAGGAGGCCGAGGCGATGCGCTACGTCGCGCACGCCGAGCCGGTGCCGCTGGCGGTGCTCGACCGGGTGGTCGAGCCACGGATCGCCGAGCGGCTGGAGGAGCGCGGGTTGATCCGGCTGCTGCGGCACGACGCGGCGGTCCTCGTCCAGTCCGGGCACCCGCTGTACGCCGAGGCGGTCCGCAACGACACCGGGGAGCTGCGGGCCCGGCGGCTGCGCCGCAACCTGGCCGCGGCGCTGGCGGAGCTGGGCGGCGGCGGCGCGGACGACCTGGCCCGGGTGGTGGCCTGGCGCTGCGAGGCGGACCTGCCGGTCAGCCCGGAGGACCTGCTCAGCGCCTCGGAGCACGCGCTGCGCCGGCACGACCCGGTGCTGGCCGAGCGGCTCGGGCGGCGGATCCGGTCCGCCCGCGGCGACTGGCAGGTCGCCCGGGCGCTGCTGGCGCAGGGGCGCGGCGACGAGGCGGGCGGGTGCCTGCGGCGGGCCGCCGCCGAGCTGACCGAGCCGCGGGACCGCGCCGAGGCGACCGCGCTGCGCGCGTTGCACGCCTTCTGGGGTGACCGCCGGCCGGACCGGGCCCGGGAGGTGCTCGACGCGGCGCGCCGCGAGCTGCCGGTCGAGGCGCGGCCGGGGTTGCTCGCCGCCGAGGTGGGCATCGCGGTCTTCGGCGGCGACCTGGACGGGGCCCGCGACTCGATGGCCCGGCTGGCGACCGACCGGCCCCGGGATCCGCTGCTCGCCACCGCGGTCGCCGCGCTCGAGCCGTACCTGCTGCTCTTCGCCGGGCAGCCGGGGCGGGCGGCCCGGATGTTCGACACCGGCGAGGTGGACCTGCCGGAGACCTGGCCGACGATGCGGGCCGCCGCGCAGGCCTGTCACGTCCAGTCGCTGCTGATGTCCGGCCGGCTCGCCGAGGCCACCCGGCAGGCGCAGCGGTACTACCAGGACGCGGTGGGCCGGCGGGCGCCGGACGCGGTGGGGCTGCTGGCCTTCGCCCGGGGCAAGTGCGCCTACCACGGCGGCCAGTTGAGCGAGTCGGTGCGCTGGCTGCACGAGGCGCGCACGCTGGTCGGCGAACGGGCGCTCTTCCCGATCCGGGACTACGTGCTGTCGGCGAACGCGTACGTGGCGGCGCAGCGCGGCGAACCGGCCGAGGGCCGCCGGCTGCTGGCGAGCCTGCGGGCCGAGCAGGCCGGCCGGGGCGACGCCGGTGGCCTGCTGGCCACCGACGCCGAGCTGACCGAGGCCTGGCTGTCGGCGGTCGACGGTCAGCTCGCCACGGCCGTCGGCCGGCTGCATGAGCTGCGCCGGGCCGGCGCGCAGGCGGCGACCATCACGGTGGAGTGCCTGCACCTGCTGTCCCGGCTGGCCCCGTCGACGGAGACCGCCGAGCGGCTGACGGAGGTGGCGGCCGGCTGCGACAGCCCGCTGTTCGACCTGTGGGCCGCGTACGCCCGGGCGCTCGCCGCCGACGACCCGGCCGGGTTGGAGCGGGTCGGCACCGCGCTGGAGGCCAGCGGATACCTCGCCCTGGCGCTGGAGACGGTGATCGCCGCCGAGGCGGCTTGCGGCCGCCGCGGCGAGCACCGCCGGGCGAACCTGCTGGCCCGGCGGGCGGAGCTGCTGCGGGACCGATGTGGCGGCTACTGGCCCCCGCTGCTCCCCCACCGCGACGGGCGGGACGAGCTGACCCCGCGCGAGCGGCAGATCTGCGAGCTGGCCGCGGCCGGCCGGGACAACGCCACGATCGCCGCGGAGCTGGTGCTGTCGGTGCGGACCGTGGAGAACCACCTCCAGCGGGCGTACGTCAAGCTCGGCCTGCGCAGCCGGGCCGGGCTCGCCCGGGCGCTCGGGGCGCGCCGGGCCGGCTGACCGCCGCGGGCCGGCCGGTCAGCGGTCCGGGCTGTCGGCCGGCGCCATCAGCCGCAGCGCGTTGGGGTCCAGGCCGATGCGGACCGGGGTCAGGCCGTAGGGTTCGCCGTCCACCTCGATCCGGGCCGGCCGGTCGGTCTCCACCCAGAGCTGGCGCACCGCGAGGAACGGCTGCTCCCGCAGGCTGCGGCGGTGGCCGGTGGCCGCGTTGCGCGCCGTCGCGCGCAGCAGGCCGCGCCGGCTGGGCCCGCCCACCGGGTACGCGACCAGCAGCCGGTCGTCGGCGTTGGCGTCGGCGGTGATCGGCCGGCCGGCGTGGAAACCGCCGTTGGCGACGTACAGCTGATGGGTCAGGAAGTCGTGCTCGCGCGCCTCGGCGCGCACCCGCACCCGCAGCGGCCGGTGCCGGGCGAGCAGCCCGAGGGCGGTCGCCGGGTAGGCCAGCCGGCCGGCGACCCGCTTCAGCCGGGGCGGCGCGCTGCGCATGATGTCGGCGGAGAAGCCGATGCCGACGTGGTTGGTGAAGCGCAGGTCACCGACGAGCCCGAGGTCGACGTCGATCACCTTGCCGGCGGTGAGCACCCCGACGGCGGCGTCGAGGTCCAGCGGCACGCCGACCGTGCGGGCGAAGTTGTTGGTGGTGCCCAGCGGCAGCAGGCCGAGGGCGATGTCCCGGTGCGCGAGCACCCGCGCCGCGGTGCCGATGGTGCCGTCGCCCCCGCCGGCGACCAGCAGGTCCGGACCGAGGTCGGCGGCGCCGGCGAGCACCCCGTCGAGGTCGCCGGGCCGCTCGACCGGGTACGCGCCGAGCAGGGTGAAGCCGGCCTCGACGAGCCGGGCGCGCACGGCGTGGTAGAGCCGGCGGCCCCGGCGGGAGTGGGCGTTGACGACCAGCGCGGCACGCCGATCGTGGCGGACGGCCTCGGTCAGCTCCTGCTTGGTCCGCATGGGCACCGAGCCTATCCGCCGCAGCCCCGCCCCGGCCGCGGACGGCGCGGGCAGGAGGGCCACCGACGCCCGGGCCGGTCGCGGCCGGCACCGGCCGGTAACGACCGCCATGAATGGCGATGGCGGTCGTTACATTGACGTGAACTGCTGTACCGGTGGCCGGGGGCGGCGCTAGGATCTCGCCTGGGGGGATCCGCAGCCTCACGTCTCCACCACCCTCCCCGCGCCACGTCGAGCCCTCGGCAGCCTGCTCCGGTTCCTCCGGACGGGCCGGACGGTCGTGCCGTCGAACGAGAGTCGACGGCCTCGAACAGGTCCGCGGAACCGCGGAAACAGCAGAAGGGGCGGAATATGGGGATCCCGTCCTTGGTCATCGGCATCGCCACCTCGGCGGCGGAGCGCCGCCAGCTCGCGCAGGTGCTCGGCGGGGCCGACGCGTTCGTGATCGTGTCCAGCGTCCACGAGGCGCGCCGCTTCCTCGACCTGGTCCGCCGGGCGGGCGCCGCGGCGACGGCACCGCCCGGCGCGGCGACCGCAGCGCCCGGTGCTGCGACCGCAGCGCCCGGCGCGCCGGCGGGCGACGCCGGTCCGGTCCCGGGCGACCCGCCGACGCCGGAGCTGAGCGTCGACTCCGACCGCCGGGTGCTGCGCTGGCACGAGCGCGAGGTCGGCCTGACCCCACTGGAGCACGACGTGCTGCTCTGCCTCGTCGGCACGCCCGGACAGGTCTGGACCTACCAGCGGCTGCACCGGCAGGTGTGGGGCAACGAGCACCTGGGGCGCGGCTCCGACCTGCACTCGGTGGTGCGCCGGATCCGGCGCAAACTCGCCCGGCTGGGCGCCGCGCCGACCATCCACGCGGTACGCGGCGTCGGATTCCGCCTCGCGCCCTCCTGACCGCACCCGCACCCACGGACGGGCGGCGCCCCGGGCGATCCGGTGAGCGGGCGGTGACGCGGTCCGGCCCACCCGGTACTGCACCGGGCGGGCCGGACCTGTCGGTCGAGCGGGATCAGCAGCGGATCGGGGCGAGCGCGAAGTCCTCCACGGTCGGCGTGCTGGTGTTGATCCTCGCCTGCCGGGTCTGCGGCTTCCAGCCGTCCTTGGCCACGATGATCGTCAGCGGGTTGTTACGCCGGTCCAGCCAGTAGGCGTACCCGCCGTCGGCGTCGGTGGCGAAGGTCCACGACATCGCCCACGAGTCGACCTGCACGACCGCGCCGGGCAGGGGCGCGACGGCCCCCTGACAGCTCGTGCCGGTGACCGTGCCCATCAGCTTGCCCCACGTCGTCGGGGGGTTCACCACCATGGTGACCGCCACCGGCGGCATCGCGTACGGCGTGTTCTCCTTGATCGCCACGGAGGCCGTGTACGTGCCCGGCTGGTCGACGGCGGCCGACATCCCGACGGTGACCGTCACCTGCTCGCCCGGGGCGAGGGTGACCTTGGTCTTGTCGACGGTCAGCCAGCTGACGTCCGCCGGACCCTCGGCGCACTCGGTGAAGCCGGGCAGCGCCTCGCTGTCCTTGGTCGCCGTGAAGCTGCCGGAGGAGCCGCCGATCTTGTAGAAGCCGCACGCCGCGCCGCCGCGGTAGCGGGCGGTGTTGGCGTTGGGCAGGTTCGACCACGAGTCGGTGGCCGGGTCGTAGGCGAAGCCGGCGTTGGTGATGGCCCCGCCCTGCGAGCCGCCGACGACCAGCAGCTTGCCGCTGGCCACCGCGTACGCGCTGGCCCAGCTGTCCGAGGGCGCGTCGGCGATCGCGCTCCAGCTGTTCGCGTCCGGGTCGAAGGCGTAGCCGGCCTTCTGGGCGAGGGTGCCGTCGTTGCCGCCGGTGCAGTAGACGGCGCCGTCGATCCCGCCGCAGGACAGGAACGCCACCGACTTCGGGTAGGCCGGCAGGGTCTCCCAGCGGTCCGTGGCCGGGTCGTACCGGACCACGTCGTTCGCCATCGGCAGGCAACTCGCCGTGGTGCAGCCTCCGATCGCGTACAGCTTGCCGGCGACGACCGCCTGCCCGGCCGCCGCCCGCGGCGTCGGGTTGTCGGCCTTCCTGGTCCAGGTGTTGGCGGCCGGGTCGTACGACCAGGTGGCGCCGTCGGGGCCGGCCGCGCCCCAGCCGCCGGTGGCGATGATCCGACCACCCACGACCCCGACCGTCATGGCGTTACGCGCCCCGGGCAGGTCGGCGATCGCCGTCCAGCTCTGGCCGATCGGGTCGTACACGTAGTTCTTCGCGTTGGACGCGGTGCCGTCGCCACCGGCGATCGAGTAGATCTTGCCGTCGAGGTTGACCACCCTGTTGTCCATCACGTTCGCCGGGTAGTTGGCGATGGTCGTCCAGGGCTCGGCCTGCGGGGCGACCGCCGCGACGGCCGTGGCCGACTTGCCCGTCGGTCGGGCCGCGAACGACGTCGGCGCGGTCAGCCGCTGCGTCGGCGCCCCGGCGGAGCCGAGGATCTCCTGCCGGGACATCCGGGACCCGTCCGCGCGCTGGAGGACGAAGCCGCCGTCGCGCTCGCTGAACTCGACCGTCGCCGGCGCGCCGCCGGTGTTGGTCACCGTGAAGGTCTTGCTGACCTTGCCGGTGGGCATCCGGACCGTGCCGGTGACCGAGGTCGGCTTCACCGCCAGCCGGCCCGCCGCGAGCTGGAAGGTGGCCGCGGTCGCCCAGTCGGTCTCCACGTCGACCTGTTTGGTCTGCCCGACGTAGTTGCCGGCCTTCGCGGTGAACGGGTGCTGGCCGGTCAACGACGAGAACATCCAGTAGAAGCCGTCCGGCAACCCGGTGTCGTCCGGGGTCGCGACCGTGGTGGCCCGCTCCGCCGGGCGGTCGTCGCTGGTGACCGTGGCGCCGTTGACGTAGCCGTTGTCGTTCTTGTCCCGGACGTGGCCGAGCACCAGGCCGCCGTTGGTCGGCTTGCAGATCAGCTTGCTGCCGATCAGCACGTTGTCGACCTGCCACCACCATTCCCAGGAGGCGTCGTAGTAGTGGAACCGGACCCGGACCTGCGCCTGGCCGGCGGCCTGCGGGATGGCCACCTCGGTGACCTTCGGCCCGCGCACGTCCGCCGCCTGCCGTAGCACGTTGCTCCAGGTGGTGCCGCCGTCGAGGCTGAGGTCGACGTCCGCGCGGTCGGAGTTCAGCCAGTTGTAGTCCTGGTTGAACCGGATCACCGGCGCGGTGACGCCGCTGAGGTCGACCACCGGGCTGACCAGCGAGGTGTCCTGCCGCCCACCGCTGCCGTAGTTGTCGCTGTCGATGATCGCGAAGCGGCCGTCGCCACCGGTCAGGTTGCCCCGGTCGCCGCTGTCGGTGAACTCCCACACCTGGCCGGTGCCGGCGTGGTCCACCACGGACCAGCCGTCGGGCACGGAGGCGCCGTCGAAGGTCTCGTACACCCCGTCGGAGCTGTTGGTGTAGCCGGGCGCGGTGGTGCAGGCGGCCGGGTCGGCCGGTACGGCGATGTTCTGCACGGCGTTGCCGGAGCCGACCACGACCTCCCGGGTGACCGTCAGGTAGCCCGGGTACTGCGGCTCGACCGTCAGCCGGTACGTCGCACCGGCCGGAAGGGTCAGCCGGAAGCGGCCGTTGGCCGGGGTGGTGTAGTCGGAGACCGGCAGGCCGTCGACGCTGACCTTCGCGTAGAGCGGCCAGCCGTGCCCGGAGCCGTCGGTGACCGCGCCGCTGACCGTCACGCTCGGCACCGCGGTCAGCGCGACGTCGAGCCGGGTGGTGCCGTCCTTGGTGACCGTGGCGGACAGGGTCCGGGTCTGGTAGCCGAAGGCGCTGACGGCGACCTGGTAGGCGCCGGCCGGCAGCAGTGAGGAGAAGGTGCCGTCGGCGCCGGTGGTCAGCTCGCGGGTGGCCGCGCCGGTCAGCGCCACCGTCGCCCCGGCGATCGGGCCGCCGGTGGCCGCGTCGGTGACCGTGCCGGCCAGCGTCCCGTTGTCGCCGATCGGGGCCGCGTTGAGCAGCGCGAGGGCGTCCAGCCGGCCCTCGCCGAACACGTTGTTGTCGTCGGTGGTGCCGCCGCACTGGCTGTCGGCCTGGTCGACGGCCGCGTTGTCCAGCAGCGCGCGGGTCGCGGTGATGTCGCCGACCAGCGTCGGCGCCGCCGACCAGAGCAGGGCGATCGCGCCGGCCAGGTGCGGGGCCGCCATCGAGGTGCCGCTGATGCTGGCGTAGCCGCTGCCCGGGACGCTGGAGCGGATGTTCACGCCGGGGGCGGAGAGGTTGGGCTTGATCTCGCCGTTCTGCCCGGCGCCCCGGGAGGAGAAGCTGGCGATGTTGTTGTTGACGTCGTACGCGCCTGCGGAGTAGTTGCTGGCCAGGCTGCCCGGTGAGCCGCTGGTCTGGCAGGACGGGCCGTTGTTGCCGTTGGACCAGGCGCCGAAGATGCCCGAGGCCGTCCAGGCCGCGGTCACGTCCGCCATGAACGGCTCGTTGGAGGGCAGCTCAGTGCCCCACGAATTGTTGATGATGTTGGGGCGCTTGCTGGCGTCCGGGTGCTCGCCGTTGAGGTCGGTGGGCTCCAGCATCCACTGCCCGGAGGAGATCAGGGCGTCGTCGGAGGGGCAGCAGCCGTTCGCGGCGATCCACTTCACGTCCGGGGCGACGCCGATCTGGTTGGCCCCGTCGGCGCCGGCCATGGTGCCCATGGTGTGCGTGCCGTGCCCGTTGGTGTCGCAGGGCGCGGTGGGGCAGGTGCCGGCGGCGTCGAACCAGTTGTAGTTGTGGTCGAAGGTGCCGTCGCCGTTGTTGCCCCGGTAGGCGTTGACCAGGGCCGGGTGGTTGAACTGCACGCCGGTGTCGATGTTGGCCACGGTGATGCCGGCGCCCTTGACGCCGTACTGGGACCAGACGTCGTCGGCGTTGATGTTGGCGATGCCCCACTCGAGGGCGTTGACCGTCTTCTCGTCACTGCCCTTGGTGACCTCGGGCACCTTGTACCCGGTCGCGGCGTACAGGCCGTCGACCTCGGCGTGCGCGGCGACGTTCTGGGCCATGGCCAGCGATCCGCCGCTGACCTTGATGGCGTTGGTGGCCCAGAACGTCTGGTACCTGGTGCCGGAGCCGTCCAGCTCGGCCCGGACCTTGGCCTGGCTGGCCGTGGCGGTGCGGCGCAGCGCGTCCGCGACCGCGGCGCCCCGCTCGGTCCAGTCCTTGATCGCGCTGGCCCGGCCGAGGTCGGCCCGGTCGGCGAAGTGGATCCAGAAGTCGCCCTCGCTCTTGCCCTGCAACTGCCGGGTGAGCTCCGGGCGGATCTTGTCCGACGCGGCCGTGCCGGCGCCGGTCGCGGTCTGCGTCGCCTGCGCGCCGGTGGCGGTGACCGCCAGGCTCGTGGCGGCCAGGACCAGGGCCGCGCCGGCGCTGACCAGGCGGCCCGCCAGCGGTCTCCGATGTGGACGTCTCAGCATCGCTGCTGCCTCCTCCAGGTACGACCCGCGAATCATCGAGCCAGGTCGAAGGGTGCAGGCGACTCTTCTCCCGTCGGATCCACAGCGGAATGTACGAACCCCCCAGCCCCCAGGGCGCCGTGCGGGTCACGCCGGCAACCTGAGTGGACAGTAGGATCTCCGGGAGAGAACGATCAAGCACGCCCGGTGAGCAACTTGTCACCAACAGCTTGCCGCCGGGCGGTGGTTTTGACAGTTTCGGGCAGCGGGACACGCACGTCGGGCGGGCTGCGCCCACGATCGGCGCGGGTGGGGATGCGTGACCGGGGACGACACGGGACCGGCCGGCCGGGCGGAGCCGCCGTCGCCGCTGGTGATCGCGGTGACCCCGGTGCCCGCGGACCGGCTCCGGATCGCCGAGCTGCTCGACGGGGTCGCGCCGCTGCTCGTGGTCGCCGACCTCGACGAGCTGCGCCGGCTGCTCGCGGCCCGCGCCCCGGCGACCCACCCCGCCGCCGAGCCGCCGCTGGCCGCCGGCCCGCTGCTGATCGACCCCGCCCGGTCCACCGCCCGGGCCGGGGAGCGCGAGGTCGCCCTCACCCGGCTGGAACGCGACCTGCTGACCTGCCTGGCCAGCGAGCCGGTACGCGCCTGGAGCTACCCGGAGCTGCACCGCTCGGTCTGGGGTGACCCGGACCGGGAGCGCCGCGCCGACGTGCAGTCCGTGGTGAAGCGGCTGCGGCGCAAGCTCGACCGGCTCGACGGCGGCGTCACCGTCGTCGCGGTGCGCGGCGTCGGATTCCGGCTCGCCGGGTGGCGAGATCAGGGCGCGGCGTCGGAGGCCGGCTCGCGGGCCGGCGGGGATCAGGGCGCGGCGACCGGCGGCTGACGCGGGCTCGGCGGGCCGCCCCGGGTCACGTCGTAGCCGCTGGCCTGGAGGGTGAACAGCTCGGCGTAGCGGCCCCCGGCGGCCATCAGCTCGTCGTGACCGCCCGCCTCGACCAGCGCGCCGTCGTGCAGGACGAAAATCCGGTCGGCGTGCCGGACGTTCGCCAGCCGGTGTGTGATGAGGACGGTGGTGGCCCGCCCCTGCCGGTCGCGGATCGCCTGGAACAGGGCGTCCTCGGCGCGCGGGTCGAGCGCCGAGGACGGCTCGTCCATGACGAGCAGATCGGCGTCGCGGAGGAACCCGCGGGCGGCCGTGATCCGCTGCCACTGGCCGCCGGAGAGGTCCTGGCCGTGGGCGAAGGTGCGGTCGAGCAGCGTCTCGTAGCCGTACGGCAGGCTCTCGATCATGTCGTGGGCGACCGCGCGGGCGGCGGCCGCCTCGATCCGGTCCTGCCGGGCCTCGCCGTCGACGTCGCCGATGGCGATGTTCGTGGCCGCCGTGAAGGGCCACTTGTGGTACTCCTGCGTCACCACGGCGATCCGGGACCGCAGGCTGTCGACGTCCCAGTCGGCCAACGGCCGCCCGTTCCAGCGGACCACCCCGGCGGTGGGCCGGCGCAGGGCCGCCAGCACCGCGGCGAGGCTGCTCTTGCCCGAGCCGTTCTCCCCGACGAAGGCCACCGTCTGCCCGGCCCGGATGGTCAGCGTCACCCCGTCCACCGCCGGGGTGTCCCGGTCCGGATAGCAGAGCCGGACGTCCTGCACGCTCAGCTCGCGCAGCGGCCCGGCCACCGGCCGGGGCGGGGCGGCCTCGGGCAGGTACGCCTCGGCCCGGGCCAGGAAACCGGTGTAGTCGCCGAAGTGCTGGCCCTCGGTGTACACCAGGTCCACCTGGATGGTGGCCACGGACAGCGACCGTTGCGCGGACTGCAACGCGATCACGCAGGTCGCCGCAGCGGCGAGCGGGATCCGCCCGCCGACGAGCAGCAGCCCGAGCAGGGCGTACACCGCTCCGGTGGCCACTCCCCCGACCACCGCCCCCAGGCTGGTCATCGTGGTGACCCGCCGGGCCAGGGCGAGCTGGATGCCGGTCTCCACGGCCATCACCCGGTCGTACTGGTCGAGCAGGAACGGGCGCAGCCGGTACGAGCGCAGCTCCGGCGCCGACTCCCGCTCGGCCATCAGCCGGTGCAGCAGCCACACCCGGCGCCGCCGCACCGAACCCGCCGTGTACGTCTGGTACCGCAGGTGACCGGCGCGCAGCGACGCCCACGCCTTCGGCAACGTGGCCAGCAGCAGCGCCACCAGCAGCAGCGGGTGGATGACCAGCACGGCGACGGCCACCGCGACCAGGCCGGCCAGGCCGGCGAAGAGGTTCATCGACGCCTGCACCAGCGAGATCGCCGAGGCGGTGCCCCGCGACGCGCGTTCCATGTCGTCGGCGAACGCGTCGGCGTCGAACGCCTCCAGCCGCACGGCCGTGGTCACCTCGAACAGGCTCCGCTCCACCTCCCGGTCGAGCCGGGGCGTCAGCCCGTTCTGCGCGTACCCGGTGACGATGCCGGCGCCGGCCCGCAGCGCGGTCGCCGCCGCCAGCGCGGCGAGCGCCGGCGCCGCCGCGACCACCTTGTCCGGGGTGGGCCCGCCGGCGAAGAGTTCGACCAGCACCCGCTGGGTGGCGACCAGGCCGAAGGCCGCGAGCACGCCGGAGCCGACGGTCGCGGCGCCCACCACCCCGGTCCGCATCCGGTCCGCCCGCCAGCTGATCCGCAGCGCCGTCCAGACCAGCTGGGGCAGCTCGGCGAAGACGGCGAACAGGCCCGCCTGCGCCCGCGCCCGCACCCCGGTCTCCCAGTACATCTCGCGCAGCTCGGGCAGGACCGGTTCGGTGGCCGGGCTGGACGGCGACGGCGCGGGCGGCCGGTCCGGGACGGTGACGTCGGCCATGCGGATGCCTCCTCGGGTGCGGCGTCGGTCGCGCGACGGGCCGGGCACCGGCGGCGACGACGGGCGGGCCGCGCCGGGCCTGACACCGCTTCGTAGCCGGCCGGTGACAGGGAGCCATGTTGCCCGGTCACCGGCCGGACGGCAAGCCACCGCCGGCGGATCCCGGCGCCGTCGGCGGCACCGGGCGGCCTCGCCCGGACCGGCCGCGCGGCCCCGCGGCTCGGGACGGTGCTCCCACGCGCGCGGCTCGGGCGGCTACGATCGGCGTGCGTGCCCACAGTGGATCAAGGAGGTCGCGGTGACGGAGACGACATCGGGCGTACGAGCCGTGCCGGAACAGCCGTCGTCGCGGATCGACCCGTCGGTGCCCCACGCGGCCCGTCGGTACGACTACTGGCTGGGCGGCAAGGACAACTTCGCGGCCGACCGGAAGTCCGGCGACGGGATCGCCGCGATCTACCCGGCGATCCGCACGACGGTCATCGAGAACCGGCGCTTCATGCACCGGGCCACCCGCTACCTGGCCGGGTCGGCCGGCATCCGGCAGTTCCTGGACATCGGGACCGGCATCCCCACCAGCCCGAACCTGCACGAGGTCGCGCAGAGCGTCGCGCCGGAGTCGCGGGTGGTCTACGTGGACAACGACCCGATCGTGCTGGCGCACGCGCGGGCCCTGCTGACCAGCTCGCCCGCCGGGGCCACCGCGTACGTCGACGCGGACCTGCGGGACCCGGAGCGGATCCTCGCCCACCCCGACGTCCGGGCCACGATCAACTTCGACCGGCCGGTCGGGCTGACGCTGGTGGCGATCCTGCACTTCCTCACCCAGGCCGACGACCCGTACGCGATCACCCGCCGACTGGTCGACGCGCTGCCGTCGGGCAGTTGCCTGGTGATCTCCCACGCCACCACCGACCTGGTGCCGCGCGAGATCGCCACGGCCGCCGCGCCGGCCACCGCCAGCAGCATGATCGACATGGCGTTCCGCGACCGGGACGAGTTCGGCGCGTTCTTCGCGGGCCTGGAGCTCGTCGAGCCGGGCATCACCCCGATCACCGAGTGGCACCCGGAGGAGCCGGCGGAGCAGCGGGTACCGGCCGCGCAGGCGTCGATGTACGCGGCGGTGGCCCGCAAGCCCTGAGGTCGGCCGACACCGATCAGGAATCGAGAAGCGCGGGCCGCCGCGCCGCCACTAGCGTGGTCGGCATGGACCTGACGATTCACACGTGTGTGCTGCCGCATGTCGATCCGGACGCCTCGGTGGCGTTCTACCGGGACGTCCTCGAGTTCGAGGTGCGGGGGGACGTGGGGCAGGGGCGGATGCGCTGGATCACGGTCGGGCCGGCGGGCCAGCCCGACATGTCGATCCTGCTGGCGCCGCCCGCGGTCGACCCGGGAGTGACCGAGGAGGAGCGGGCCACGATCGCGGAGATGATGGCCAAGGGCACCTACGGATGGATCCTGCTGGCCACGCCGGATCTGGACGGGGTGTTCGAGCGGGTGCAGGCCGGCGACGTGGAGGTGGTCCAGGAGCCGACCGAGCAGCCGTACGGCGTCCGGGACTGCGCGTTCCGGGACCCCGCCGGCAACCTGGTCCGCATCCAGCAGCGGCGCTGACCCGACCGCCCGCCGAGGAACGGACACCCCTCATGTGTCATCCCGCCTGGGCCCGCGCGCGGACCGCCGCGCAGCGCCTGCGCGACCTGGCGCGGCTGCGCCGGGTCCGCGACCGGATCGACCGCGAGTACGCGCGGCCACTGGACGTCGAGGCGCTCGCCCGCGCCGCGAACCTGACGGCCGGCCAGCTCAGCCGCGCGTTCCGGCTCGCCTACGGACGGTCGCCGTACGCGTACCTGATGGTCCGGCGCGTCGAGCGGGCGACGGCCCTGCTGCGCCACGGCGACCTCAGCGTCACCGAGGTCTGCCGGGCCGTCGGCTGCCCGTCGCCGGGCATCTTCCACACCCGCTTCACCGAGCAGGTCGGCGTGCCGCCGGCCGCCTACCGGCGCGCGACGGGCGACGCGACCGGGACCGGGCCGCCGGGACGACCGGCCCGGGCACCCGGCGAGCGGCCGGTGGCCGCCGCGCTGGCCACCACGGGCTGAGGGCCCCCGCCGTCCCGGCCGCCGCGCACCCGACGGCCGGGGTGGCGGGCCGGGGCGGTGACCGGGTGGCGGGCCGGGGCGGTGGTGGGCCGGGCGGTGGCGATCACCGCGCCACGGTGAGCTGCACCGTCACCGGCTCACCGGGCTCCAGGCCCTCGGCCCGGCGCACCGCCGCCTTGACCGGGACGATGTACCGGCCGTCCTTCGGCCAGAGCGAGGTCTGCCAGCTGGTCCGGCCGATCCGCGCGGTCACCGGGATCATGCCCCAGCCGTACGTCACCGAGGGCGACGCCGCCGCCAGCGCGCCGCACTGCTCCGCCGGCACCGTGACGAAGTGCCAGGGCGCCGGGCCCCGCCAGAACCACATCTCGCCGCTGAACTCCAGCTCCACCGGCTCAGGATAGGAGCCGACCGGCGCCCGCGCGGGCCCCGGGGTAGGGCCAGGCCCACCCGGGAAGGGGGTCCAGCCGGCTGGGCCGGCCCGGCCGCCCTGGCTAGCGTCACCAGCATGATCGAGGACCGACCGACCCACCTCGCGGCGGCGCTGCGCCGGCGCGGCTATCCGCTCTCCCCGTGGCCCTGGCGGGCCCTGGCGTACGCGGCCACCTCCCCGGCGGTGGCCGGGCCGTTCGCCGTCGGGCTGTTCGTCGTCGCGGCTCCCCTGCTGGCGGTCGTCAGCGCGGCCCGCCAGGGCCGTCCGGTGGCGTTGCCCGTGCTCGCCTTCCTCACCGTCGTCGCCCTGCTGGTGCTGGCGCTCGCGCCCCTGGCGAGCGTCCCGGTCGCCGCCGTGGAGCGGTGGCGGCTCGGTCTGGTCGACGCCCGCCCGCTGCCCGGCCCGCGCGCCGCCGGCCTGGCCGCCCGCTACACCGGCGCGGCGGCGTGGCGGGAGACCGCGTACCTCTGCTTCCTGGCCGCGGTGGTGCCCGCCGGATACGGGATGTTCGCCCTGCTCGCGCTGGTCGACGTGGCACTGCTGACCGGCCCGTGGCTGGCCGGGCACGGCGAGCGGATCGTGCTGCTGGAGGCCACCGTCGACACGCCCCGGCAGGCGGTCCCGTACGCGCTGCTGGCGCTGCTGCTGGTGCCGGTGCTGTGGTACGCCGCCGGCCTGCTCGTCGCCGGGCAGGCCGCGGTGGCCCGGTGGCTGCTCGGCGGCGCGACCGAGCAGGTCGCGCTGCGCGAGGTGACCCGCTCCCGGGCCCGGCTGGTCGACGCGTACGAGGCGGAACGGCGCCGCATCGAACGCGACGTGCACGACGGCGCGCAGCCGCGGCTGACCAGCCTCACCCTCCAGCTCGGCATGGCCCGCCTCGACGTGCCCGAGGACTCCCCCGCCGCGCAGCCGCTGGCGGCCGCGCACGAGCAGGCCAAGGAGCTGATGGTGCTGCTCCGGCAGATCGTCCGGGGCGTCCGCCCGCCGCACCTCACCGAGCTCGGTCTGGCCGGCGCGGTCCGGGAACTGGCCACCCGGGCCACCGTCCCGGTCACCGTCCACACCGACCTGCCGCAGCCGGTGCCGGAACTGGCGGAGACCACCGCGTACTACGTGGTCTCCGAGTCCCTGGCCAACGTCGCGCGGCACGCCGGGGCGACCCGCGCCCAGGTCCGGCTCAGCCGGGCCGGCCGTACCCTGCTCGTGGAGATCGAGGACGACGGCCGCGGCGGCGCCGACCCGGCCGGCGGTACCGGGCTCACCGGCCTGGCGGATCGGGTCGGCGCGGCCGACGGGCGGCTGCTGCTGGCCAGCCCGGCCGGGGGCCCTACCCTGGTGCGGGTGGAGCTGCCGTGCCGCCGGTGATCCGGGTCGTGCTCGCCGAGGACGAGGTCCTGCTGCGCGACGGGCTCGTCGGCCTGCTGACCCGGTTCGACTTCGCGGTGGCCGCCGCCGTCGGCTCGGCGCCGGAGCTGCGCGCCGCGGTCGACGCCCACGCGCCGGACCTGGTCGTCACCGACATCCGGATGCCGCCGGGCCGCCGCGACGACGGCCTGCGCGCGGCGGTCGCGCTACGCGAGGAACGCCCGGACCTCCCGGTCGTGGTGCTCAGCCAGCACGTGCAGGCCGAGTACGCGGCGGCGCTGCTCGGCAGCGGCGACGGCCGGCGCGTCGGCTACCTGCTCAAGGATCGCGTCGCCGACGTCGCCGAGTTCGCCGGCACGCTGCGCCGGGTGGCCGGCGGTGGCACGGCGATCGACCCGGACGTGGTACGCCACCTGCTGCGCCGGCCGCGGGATCCGCTGGCCACCCTCTCCCCCCGCGAGCGGGAGGTGCTCGCGCTGGTCGCCGAGGGCCACTCCAACGCGGCGATCGCGGCGCGGCTGCACGTCACCGACGCGGCGGTCGGCAAGCACGTGGGCAACATCCTGACCAAGCTCGACCTGCCGCCCAGCGACGACACCAACCGCCGGGTGCTGGCGGTGCTCACCTACCTGGGCGCCCGCTGAGCCGATCCGGGCGCGGCGCACGACGCGCACGGGATGCGCGACCCGGACGCGGTGGGCGACCCGGACGCGGCTCGCGACCCGGACGCGGCGGGCGACCCGGGTGGGTCACAGGTTGAGCGGGCCCGGGTCGGTGGCCAGCTCCGCGAAGCGCCGGCGCGGGTCGGGAACCAGCCGCCGGGCGGCCAGGTCGAGCAGACCGCCCACCCCGGTCACCTCGGCGACCCGGGTGCCGTCCGCACGGGTCAGCTCCTGCACGATCTGGAAGGTCTTGCCCTCGCCCCAGCGGAACTCGCAGGACACGTCCACCTCGTCGCCGCCGCGCAGCTCGCGCAGGTAGCGGACGGTGACCTCCAGCGCGACCGGGCCCACCCCGCCGGCGAGCAGCCGGTCCTGGGAGATGCCGGCGGCGCGCAGGCACTCCCACCGGGCGTGCTCGCCGTACTGCAGGTAGACGGCCTGGTTCAGGTGGCCCTGCGTGTCGAGCTCGTAGCCGCGGACGGTGACGCGTACCCGGAACGGATCTGCCATGCCCGCGAGCGTAGCGAGGGCCGCGCCCCGGCCGCCGGGCCCCCGTCACCGGCACGGGACACCCGGCGGCCCGCCGCCTCACTCGTTGCGGGCCGTGTCGCCGTCGCGCTTCAGGTCGTAGCCGTGGCCGGGCTCGCGCTCCACCAGGCCGAGCGGGGTCAACGGAACACGACGGTGGGACGGCCCGGGCGGCCGCCCGCGGTCACCAGCGGTTGCGCGCCTCCTCGGCCCAGCCGACCAGGCCGTCCAGGTCGACCCGCTCCCCCGCTTCGGTGGCGGCCCAGCCGGAGAAGTGCCCGAAACACTGGTGGGTCTCGCTGGCCAGCACGCCGAGGTTGGTCCTCGCCCGCCGCTCGTGGAACGGGTGGAACCGCACGTCCACCCCCGGGCCGCTGATGTGCCACGGCCGCAGCCAGTCCGTGCGGTCGTAGCGCCAGGTCAGCTCGGCGCCGATCTTGTGCAGCCGGCCGTCGACGACGAGCGCGTTCTCGGTCGAGCCGGTGCCGTCGGTCCACCGCCCGCCGAGTTGGATCGCCCGGCCGGCGCCGCTGCCGGCCGCCCAGTTCCACCGCACCGCGTACGGCCACTTGCCGCGGCCGTGGTCCAGCACGGCGAACGAGTCCGCCGCACCGACCGGGAACCCGGTGCCGTCCACGCGCAGCGTGCCGCGCACCGGCCGGCCGACGTCCTTGACGGTGTACTGGAACCGCCGCCTGCTCCAGGGCACCACGACGCCGAGCGACTCGTGCCCCGGCGGCATCGGCACCGTCAGGTCGATCTGCACCCCCGGGGCCACCGCCCGAATGGTGCTGCCCTCGGGACGCTGGTCGACGTCGATCGTCAGGCCGGGGCCGGCGGCGTGCACCAGGCCGGCCCCGCTGCGCGGCGGGAGGGCCGCGGCCCGGGCGAACGGGACCACCACCTCAGTGTTCCGCTCCAGCCCGGTACGGCGGTCGAGCAGGTAGACGCTGTGCACCCCGGCGTAGTCCAGCGCCGAGGCGACCAACCCGACGATGTGGGTCGGGGTGACGATCCCCCAGTACTCCCACCGCTTGGCCCGCCCCCACCCGCGCAGGTTCGCCCGGTGCAACGGCCGGCGGGTCCAGCCGATCGCGGCCGGGTTGAGCCGGCCGTTCGGCAGGCACAGGTCGACCGGCTCGGTGATCTCCCGCTCGTGCGTCACGACGGCCGGCCGGCACCGCCGCCCGTCGGCCCGCACGCCGCAGGCCGGACGCGGCGGCCGGTCACCACTTGTCCCACGGCACGGCCCAGGCGCTGCCGTCGCTGACCGCCATCTGCCGGGGGGTGTTGCGGACGTCGACCACGTCGCCGAGGCGGAACGTCTCGTAGAACCAGCGGGCGTGCGCCGGGCCCACGTTGATGCAGCCGTGCGAGGTGTTCCGGTTGCCGTGGGCGCCGATGTTCCAGTCGGCCAGGTGCACGAACTCGCCGGAGTACGAGATCCGCAGGCAGAGCTTGATGACCTCGTCGTAGTAGTTGGGGTCCTTGCGGTCGACGATGCCGTAGCTGGACGAGGTCATCCGGTGCGAGGGCTCCCGGGTCATCACCACGTGCGGCCCGGAGCGGGTCCAGTAGCTGACGGTCTGGCCGTTCGCGCCGACGGCGGTGCCGCCCTTGCCCATGCTCACCGGGATGTCGCGCACCATCCGCCCGTCGATGTAGACCTTCATCCGGTGGCTGCGCGCGTCGGCGATGGCGATCCGGGACGGGCCGATGGTGAAGTTCGTGCTGGCGCTGGCGCCGCCGTAGACGCCCTTGCCGAGATCCTGGCCGAACAGGTCGACCCGGACGGAGACCTTGGTGCCGGGGGTCCAGTACTTCGCCGGCCGCCAGTGCGCGTTCCGCCCGTCGATCCAGCGCCACCGCCCCGCCACGGCCGGGGTGGTCTGCACCACCATGGACTTCTCGGCCTCGGCGCGGTTCTTCACCGACCTGGCGAAGTTCACCATCACCACCTGGCCGACCCCGTACGTGCCGCCGGAGCGCAGCGCGGTCAGCGCGTTGGCCTGGAAGGTGACCGACGCGACGCCGGCCGGCTTGACCGTGCTGAAGGTGCTCTTGTGCTGGGTCAGCGCGCCGGTGGCGTCGGCCACCGAGGCGGTGACCGTGTAGGTCCTGCCGTAGGCGAGCCGGCCGGTGGAACGCCACGAGTTGTCCTCGGCGCCCGCCTCACCGGCGACGGTCCTGCCCCCGGAGGTCACCGAGACGTCCTTGAGCGTGCCGCCCCGCACCGACACCACCACCGGGTCCAGCGGGGAGACCCGCTTGGCGCCGGCGGTCGGCGTGACGGCCACCGTGACCTCGGGGACGGGCTCCTCCGCCGCCACCTGACCGGGCTGTGACCAGGCGGCACTCGAGGCGGCCTTGTCGTTGCAACCGGCCGTCACCAGGCCGGCGGTGACGCCCAACCCGGTGCCGATCAACTTTCGACGAGTGATCATCGCGTTCCTCTCCGCCCGGAGAGTACTTGCCCAGGCCCCGCCGCGGGAGGCCCGGTGGCCGGTTGCCGACAGTGGATCACGAGCCGGGCGACCGCCCGGCCCGCCGGTGACCGTGTCGTAACGTTGGCGGTGGACGATCGGAGCATGCGGCTCGCCCGACGGAACCTGCTCGGCACGGCGGCGCAGCCGGGATGACGGACCTGGCGACCGGCGGCCGACCGGACGATCGGGACCGGCCCGGGATGGGCTCGGCCGCCCCGCTCCCGCCCGGCGGCCGGCACGACGGTGCGTGTCCTCACGGTCACCGAATGCGGATTCGGGAGCCCGGGCCGGCGGTCCGGGGTGCCCCCAAGCGAAGCTTGCCAAACTGCAACTACGATCCGGGGGTGGTCAGGGCGGAGAGCCAGCAGGACGAGCAGCGGTGGCGCCATGTGGAGGCGGCCACCGGGGCGACGCTGTCCCGCCTCGACGTCGCCGACCTCTTCGACGAGGTGCTCGACCGGGTCCGCGAGCTGCTGCAGGTCGACACCGCCGCCATCCTCCTGCTCGACGTGCGCGCCCGGCACCTGGTGGCCACCGCGGCCCGGGGCCTGGAGGAGGAGGTCCGGCAGGGTTTCCGGGTCTCCGTCGGGCGGGGTTTCGCCGGCCAGGTCGCGCTCACCCAGCGGCCGGTGATCATCGAGGACGTCAGCCGGGACAAGGTGGTGAACCCGGTGCTGTTGCAGACCGGGGTGCGCTCCCTGCTGGGGGTGCCGATCTTCTCCGGCGGCAGCCTGGTCGGCGTGCTGCACGTCGGCTCGCTCGTCCCGCGCCGGTTCGGCCCGGACGACGTCCGCCTGCTGGAACTGGTCGCCACCCACGTGGGGCTGGCGGGTCGGGTCCGGCAGAACACCCTCGACCACTCCGCGGCCCTGGCGCTGCAGCGCAGCCTGATCCCCGCCGAGCTGCCGGACCTGCCGAGCCTGCAGATGGCCGGCCGGTACGTGCCCGGCCACGCCTCCGGCGTCGGCGGCGACTGGTACGACGTGTTCACCCTGCCGTCGGGCTGGTTGGGCGTGGTGATGGGCGACGTGTCCGGCCACGGCCTGCAGTCGGCGATAATCATGGGCCGCATCCGCAGCGCGCTGCGGGCGTACGCGCTGGTCTGCGACGACCCCGCGGAGGCGCTCACCCTGCTCGACCGCAAGGTGGTCCACTTCGAGGCGGGCAGCCTCACCACGGCGTTGTACGCGATGATCCCGCCCGACGGCGCGACCATCCACCTCTCGCTGGCCGGGCATCCCGCGCCGGTGCTGGCCGCCCCCGGCCGGCGCACCGCCACCGTCGCGGCGCACATCGACCCACCGCTGGGCATCGGCCGGACCGGGATCCGGCGCCGCACCACGGCGATCGACTTCCCGCCCGGTGGCGTCCTGCTCGCCTACACCGACGGGCTCGTGGAACGCCGCGACGAACTCTTCGACGCCGGGGTCGCCCGGCTGGCCGCCGCCGTCCCGCTGGCCTCGCCGGACACGGTGTGCGACACCGTGATGGCCACCCTGGACGCGGAGAACCCGGCCGACGACGTGGCGCTGCTGGCGATCCGCCGCTCCGGCGGCTGACCGAATATGCCGCGCGGCGCCCGCCGGCCGACGCTACCGTCCCGGCTGTGACCCTCGACATCGTCTCCCTGGCCGACCGTCCCGACCTGGCCCCGCTGCTCGGCAACGACGACTTCGCCGGCGCCTGGCCGGCGTTCATGCTCTGGGATCCGATGGGCGCCGTCTACTACGCCGTCGCCGACGAGCTGTACCCCGAGTTCGTCTTCGCCGCCGTCGACCCGGCCGAGCCGGGACGCGCCGTCGCCCGGGCGTACGCGGTGCCGGTGCGGTGGACGGAGCCGGAGCTGCCCGACGGCGGCTGGGACCGGATGATCCAGCGCTCGGCCGTCGACCGGCTCACCGGCGCCACCCCGACCATGGTGTCGGCGCTGGAGATCTGCGTCCGGCCCGACCGGCGGGGCGGCGGGCTGTCCGGGCTGATGCTCGCCGCGATGCGGGAGGCCGCCGCGAAGCGCGGCTTCGACACCCTGGTCGCGCCGGTCCGCCCGAGCGGCAAGCACACCCGCCCCGACCTCCCGATGACCGAGTACGCCGGGCAGGTCCGCGCCGACGGCCTGCCCGTCGACCCGTGGCTGCGGGTGCACGTACGCGCCGGCGGGCGGATCGAGCGGGTGGCGCCCCGGTCGATGGTGATCAGCGGGACGCTCGCCGACTGGCGGCGCTGGACCGGCCTGCCCTTCGACGCCAGCGGGCCGGTGCACGTGCCCGGAGCCCTGACGCCGGTGCTCTGCGACGTGGCGCACGACCACGCCGTCTACGTCGAGCCGAACGTCTGGGTCCGGCACCGCCTGTAGCCGCCCATCGGCCGGCCCCGCCGCCGGCCGGCACCGTCGGGTGGGCCGGCCTCACCCCGCGGCGCGACGCCAGGCCAGGGCGCCGACGGCGGCGGCGGTGAGCCCCGTCGCGGTGACCAGCCGGTGCCGGGACAGCCAGGCCTGGGCGCTGTGCCGGTGGGCGCGGTCGGTGAACGAGCCACCGGCGCCCCGGTCGCGCCCGCCCGGCCCGTCGGCGGGCAGCCAGAGGTTCGCGGGCCGGTCGGGGTCGGCCGGACGGTCGGTCTGCTGGGCGTCGTAGCCGGTGCGGGCCAGGTAGCGGTCGAGCAGACCGGGCGCGAGGCGGTTGCCGAGGATGGCCAGCGCCGTGGAGGCGCCCACCCAGTACTCGCGGCGGGCGGGCCGGTCAGCGGCGGCCACGATGGCCCGGGCCGCGACGGCCGGCGCGTAGATCGGCGGCACCGGCTGCGCGCGGCGCGGCAGCCGGGACAGCAGCCAGTCGAACTGCGGGGTGTTCAGCGCGGGCAGGTGCACCATGGTCACCGCGATGTTGCTGTGCTCGTGCATCAGCTCGCAGCGCAGCGACTCGGTGAACCCGACGATGGCGTGCTTCGCCCCGCAGTACGCGGACTGCAGCGGGATGCCCCGGTAGGCCAGCGCCGAGCCGACCTGCACGATGACGCCCCGGTCCCGGGGCGTCATGTGGTGCAGCGCCACCCGGGTGCCGTGCACGTAGCCGAGGTAGGTCACCTGCATGGCCCGCTGGAACTCCGCCGGGCGGGTGTCCCGGAACGGCGCGAGGACCGAGCTGAACGCGTTGTTGATCCACAGGTCGATCGGCCCGAGCTCGTCCGCTACGCGCTGGCCGGCGGCGACCACCTGGTCGTGCTCGGCCATGTCGACCTCGACGGGCAGCGCCCGGCTGCCGGCCGCGCGGACCTCCTCGGCCACCGCGTCGAGCCCGGTGCGGCCGCGGGCCAGCAGGGCGATGGCGATGCCGCGCCGGGCGAGCAGGCGGGCGGTGGCCCGGCCCACGCCGGCGCTCGCGCCGGTGATCACGGCCACCTCCGCCTCGCGCCGCCGCCGCATGCCGTCCCTCCCGGTGTCGTCCGTCCGGTCCGGGCTACCCGGTGCGCGGCGGGCTACTCCGCCCGGAGCCCGGCAGGTCGGACCGGGACCGGGACGGTGGCGGCGCGGCGCGGGACCGGCCGCCACGGGCCGCTGCGGCGGACCGGGCCGGCAGGGGTGCCTGGCGGCCCGGTCCGGGCGCAATCAGTGCAGGCCGACCGGCATCGGCGGCCGCTGCTCGCCGGCCTGGTCGTCGACCAGCCGCACCGGCTCCCGGCGGCGGGGCAGGAACGCGGCCGGGATGAAGGTGAGCAGCACCAGCACGAAGCCGACCCAGAAGGTGCTGGCGAAGGCGTCGGCGGCGAAGGCCAGGCCCCGCTCGACCAGCGCCCCCGGCAGCGGGAACTGCTGGAGCAGCTCCGGCCGCTGCTGGGTGGCGATGGCCAGGCCGGCCTCGGTGACCGGCTTGCCGCTCGCCGGGTCGGTCACGCCCGGGATGGGGCGGGAGCCGTTCAGCTCGTTGGTGAGGATCACCGACATCACGGCGGCGCCGACCGAGCCGCCGATCTGCTGGAGGATGTTGACCAGCGTGGAGCCGCGGGCCACCTCCTGCGCGTGCAGGGTCTTCAGCGCCGACGTCATGATCGGCATCATGGTGCCGCCCATGCCCAGACCCATCACGAACAGCGAGCCGCAGAGCAGCCAGTACGAGGTGTGCGGGTCGACCTGGGTGAAGGTGAAGAACCCGGCGGCGATGAGCACCAGCGCGAACGGCACCGTCCGGCCGATCGGCAGCCGGTCGGCCAGCATGCCGGCGATCGGCATGGTGAGCATCGCGCCGATGCCCTGCGGCGCCATGAGCAGGCCGGCGGTGAGCGTCGACTCGCCGCGGATCTGCAGGAAGTAGCTGGGGAAGAGCAGGCCGGCGCCCATGAACGCGATGATGAACACGAACAGGGTGACCGAGGCGATGGTCAGGTTGCGGTTGCGGAACAGCCGCAGGTCCAGCAGCGGGTGCTTGGGCTTGAACGAGTAGAGCACGAAGCTCACGACCAGCACGGCGCCGACCAGCATGGGCAGCCACACCGTGGTGGCGCCGAACCGGCCGGCCTCCGGCAGGGACGAGACGCCGTAGAGGAACAGCGCCAGGCCCGGCGAGAGCATCACCATGCCGAGGATGTCGAACGACTCCGACGGCTCGGGGTTGTCCTTCGGCAGCGCCAGCGCGGCGTAGACCAGCGAGATCGCGCCGATCGGCAGGTTGATCAGGAAGATCCAGTGCCAGCTCGCGGTGTCGATCAGCCAGCCGCCCAGGATCGGGCCACCGATCGGGCCGAGCAGCATGGGGATGCCCAGGACCGCCATCAGCCGGCCGATCCGGTGCGGGCCGGCGGCCCGGGTCATGATCGTCATGCCCAGCGGCATGAGCATGCCGCCGCCGAGACCCTGCAGCACCCGGTAGCCGATCAGCTCGGTGATCGTGTCGGCGGTGGCGCAGAGGCCGGAGCCGATGGTGAACAGGGCCAGCGCGGCCATGTAGAGGCGCTTGGTGCCGAACCGGTCCGCGGCCCAGCCGGTGACCGGGATCACCGTCGCGAGGGCGAGGGTGTAGGCGGTCATGGTCCACGCCACCCGGGCGTACGAGGCGTCGAATTCGGTCTGGAACGTCGGCAGCGCCACGCTGACGACCGTCACGTCGAGGATCGACATGATCGCGCCGAGCACGACGACGCCCGCCACCTTGAGCACCGCGGCGTCGAGTTTGTCCGATGTCGCGACAGCTTGCTGGGTCACTGAAGAATCTCCCGAGTTTCCGGTTGGGCCCTGGTCGGTGGCGGTGCGGCGCCCACCGGGGCGCGCGGTGGCACGCCACGCTGCGTGACGTCCGCAGGAAGACTAGCGACCGCCTCCGACGCCCGGCGCGGGGATTACCGGGCTGCCCCCGATCCGCGGGACGGCTCAGGCCGTCTCCCGGTAGGCCCGCGGACTCACCCCGCGCCGCCGTTTGAAGGCGGCGCTGAGCGCGAACGGGCTGCCGTAGCCGACCCGGCGGGCCACCGCGGTGAGCGTCAGGTCGGTGTCCCGCAGCAGGTCAGCGGCGACCGCGAGGCGCCAGTTCGTGACGAACGCCATCGGCGGCTCACCGACCAGGTCGGTGAAGCGGCGGGCGAACACGGCCCGGGAGACACCCGCCGCCGCGGCGAGCCCCGCGACCGTCCAGGGGTGAGCGGGATCACCCTGGACCAGCCGCACCGCCGGGCCGACCACCGGGTCCCCGGCCGCCCGGTACCACCCCGGCGCCCGGGCCTCGGGGCGGGCGAACCAGCTCCGCAGCACGGCGATGACCAGCAGGTCGAGCAGCCGGTCCAGCACCACCTCCTGGCCGGGCTGGGCGCGGTGCAGCTCCGCCGCGAGCAGCGCGACGACCGGCAGGTCGCCGTCGGCGGCGGGGAGCACCACCAGCGGCGGCAGGGCGGCGAGCAGCCCGGCGCCCACCGCGCCACCGCTGGCGTACGTGCCGGTGAGCAGGGCGGTCGCCGCGTCCGGCCGGGTGCCCCAGGTGCGCAGCCCCAGCGTCATGACGTCGGTGAGGTCCTGGCCGGCGAGGGTGGTGCAGCGCTGGCCCGGGTGGATCACCACCTGTGGCGGCGTCCCGGGCTGGTCGGCGACGGTGTACGGGGCCGGCCCGCGCAGCACCGCGACGTCCCCCGGGCTCAGCGGCACCGGTTCGCCGGCCTCGGGCACCACCCACGCCCCGCCCCGCACCACCGTGGTGACGCTCAGCGGGGCGGCGTCGCGTACCCGGATCGACCACGGCGGGTCCATCACGGTACGCAGCAGGAACGCGTCCCGGGCGCGCAGCCCGCGGAGCACGCCGGCGAGGATGTCCACCGGGCGAGCGTAGACGCGCGCGTATGGGCCGGGGCGTCTCGGCCATGGCCGGCGCGCCCCCGCCCGCGCTGGACTGGCTCCATGATCGGATCGACCGACGGGAGGGCCCGATGACCGGGCTGCGTAACGCCGCGCTGCTGCTGGCGATGGTGACCACGGGACTGATGGCCGGCCTCTTCGCCGGCTTCGCGTACGCGGTGATGCCGGGTCTGTCCCGGCTGGACGACCGGGCCTTCGTGGCCGGCATGCGCGCCATCAACGCGGCCATCCTGAACGGCTGGTTCGCGCTCTGTTTCGGCGGCGCGCTGATCGGCACGCTGGCGGCCGTCCTGCTGCACCTGCCCGCCGACCGGCGCGGACCGCTGCCCTGGCTGCTGGCCGCCCTGCTGCTCTACGGCCTGGTGCTGGTGGTGACGATCGCGGTGAACGTGCCGCTCAACGACCGGCTCGCGGCCGCGGACGGGGTGGCGGATCCGGCGCGACTGCGGGTCATGTTCGAGGGTTCGTGGGTGCGCTGGAACGTGGTGCGGGCGGTGCTGAACACCGCGGCCCTGGGCTGTCTCGGCTGGGCGCTGCTGGTGGCCCGGCCGGTGACCGGCTGAGCGGCGGCCGGCTCAGCGCTGCTCCGTTCGGTAGGTGGCCATCAGCGCCACCTCGGCGGCGCGCGACCGCTGCACGCGCCGGGCCAGGTCGCGGACCCGTTCGCTGGTGCCGGCGCGGATCTGCGCCCGGGCCAGGTCGGCGGCGGTGCGCTGGTGCTCGCTGAGCACGTCGAGTAGCACCCGGTCGGCCGTGCCGGGCGGCGCGGCGCCCAGCCGGGCCAGTCCGGCGGCGGCGTCGCTGTGCCCGGCGTGGTCGTGCCGGGCGGCGGCGGCCGCCGCCGACGGCCCGGCCTCGCGCAGCCAGCCGCGCACGGTGGCCAACTCGTCGGTCTCGGTGGTCTCGACGGCGGCGATCAGGGTACGGATCCGCGGGTCGGTGGCCCGGTCGAGGCCGAGCCGGACGATCTGCAGGGTCTGCTCGGTGTGCGCCGCCAGCATGGTCAGGTACAGCACGTCGATGCCGCTGGTCACCGGCGCGGCGGCCGGCGTGGCTGGGGCCGGGTCGGGCGGCGGCGCGGGGTCGCCGGCGCAGCCGGCGGTGGTGGCCAGCAGGGCCAGCAGGGCGGCGATAAGCGGGCGGCGCATGTCGTACCTCCGATCGGGGCGGGATGGTGGTGCGGCGCACGGCCGGGGTGCGCCGCACCGGGACGGTCAGACCGCCAGCCAGAGGGCGGGCACGTTGGGCGGCTCCCAGCCGGCGATCGCGGTGTGCGCCTGGCGGCACCGGTAGGTCACGCCGTTGTAGGTGACCGGGTCGCCGACCTGGTAGGTCCGGCCGGCGGTCCAGGTGCCGCCCGGCGCGGGCGAGGTGGTGGGGCTGGGGGTCGGCGACGGGCGCGTCGGCGACGGCGTGGGGCTGGGGGTGGGGCTGGGGCTGGGCGTGCCGCCGCCGGAGCCGATCTGAAGGTCGACGCAGGAGTAGAAGGCGTTGGCGGTGTCCGCGATGTTCCAGATGGCCAGCAGTTTCTGCCGGCCGGAGAAGCCGCTCAGGTTGACGGTGTGCGACACGGTGGCCCCGGGCTGCCGGCCGCCGCCGTCGACCACGGCCACCCGGGTGCCGCCGATCCAGTACTCCCAGTTGGCCGTGGCGTGCCGGGCGGTGTTGACCCAGGTGAAGGTCACCGAGGTGCCGACGGTGGTGGCCGGCCAGTTGCGGCTGTCGTCGTTGAGCACGGCGAACTGGGCGATCCCGGCGTGGCAGCTGCGCAGGCCCTTCGGGCCCTCGACGCTCTGTGGCTCGTACTTGATCTGGCCGCAGTCGGGGACCCGGTTCTGCGCGCAGAGCGCCTGCCGGCTGGGGGGCGAGGAGACGTAGCCGTGGGCCTGGGCGGGCGCCGCGACGGCCAGGCTGGCGCCGACGACGCCGGTGGTGAGCAGCGGAAGGGTGATTCTTCGACGCATGGCGAGCAACTCCTTCGTGGGTGGGGAAGGTACCCATGAAGATAAATTAAACTTTGTTAACAGTAAAGACCCTTGTCGATGCCTTCGGTACGGCCCCCGTCGTGCCTTGAGCCGGGTCGGACCGCTGTGGAATTCTTGGTGGCCGATGGTCTGCCGCGCGCGGGGCAGAGCGTCGTCCGATGGGCAACCGGGGCCCGACAGGGCTCCCGGGGGGCGGCGACACATCACCGGCAGCACCACGTCCAGGGTCCGCCGCGGCGCGGCCGGACCCGCCCAGCCCACCGAAGGAACCCCCATGACCAACCGCACCACGCCCGGCTCCCCCGCCCGGGCGTCCGGCCGGCGCCGCTGGACCGCGCTCGCCGCCGGCCTGCTGCTCACCGCCGGCACCCTCACCGGCCTCGACGCCCCGGCCGTGGCCGCGGACGGCGCCCCGGTCACCGTCACCGTCAACGCGCGGGCCGGGCTGGCCCGGGTGCCGGACACCGCGCTCGGCGTCAACCACGCCATCTGGGACGCCAACCTCGGCACCACCCAGACCTCGGACCTGCTGCGCGCCGCCGGCGTGCGGATGCTGCGCTACCCCGGCGGCTCGTACGCCGACATCTACCACTGGCGCGACCACAGCGCGCCCGGCGGCTACGTGGCCCCGGGGACCGACTTCGACACCTTCATGGCCGGGGCCCGCCGGGTCGGCGCCCAGCCCATGATCATCGCCAACTACGGCACCGGCACCGCGGCCGAGGCCGCCGACTGGGTCCGGTACGCCAACGTGACCAAGGGCTACGGCGCGAAGTACTGGACCATCGGCAACGAGAACTACGGCAACGGCCACTACGGCTCCGCCTGGGAGGCCGACGACCACGCCGACAAGAGCGCCACCCAGTACGCCCGGCTGGTCGTCGAGTACGCCGACGCGATGAAGGCCGTCGACCCGAGCATCAAAATCGGCGCGGTGCTGACCATGCCGGCGAACTGGCCGGACGGGCTGACCGCCGGCGCCGACCCCGGGCCCTGGAACCAGACCGTGCTCACCCTGGCCGGCCCGAAGATCGACTTTGTCGACGTGCACTGGTACCCGGGCGGCAGCGCGGCCGACTCGCTGGCCCGGACCGCGCACATCCCCGACGCCAGCTGGCTGCTGCGCCAGCAGCTCGCCCGGTACGCCGGCCCGAACGCCGAGCGGATCGGCATCAGCTTCACCGAGCTGAACGTCGGCGCCGGCCAGAACACCCAGCCCGGGGCGCTGTTCCTCGCCGACGCGTACAGCGGGCTGCTGGAGAACGGCGCCTTCACGGTCCAGTGGTGGAACGTGCACAACGGCATCGGCACCGTCTCCGAGGTGGCCGGGCAGACCGACTACGGCGACTTCGGCCTGCTCTCCAGCGGCGGCTGCACCGCCGACGGCTCGGTCTGCGAACCGCCGTTGAACACGCCGTTCGCGCCGTACCACGGGCTGGCCATGATGAACCTCTTCACCCGCGCCGGTGACCAGTTCGTCCGCGCCGGCACCGACCAGCCGCTGGTCAGCGCGCACGCGGTCCGCCGGGCCGACGGTGACCTCGCGGTGCTGCTGCTGAACAAGGACCCGGAGAACGCCTACCCGGTCACCGTCGACTACGCCGGGTTCACCCCGTCGGGCGCGGCGCCGACCGTGCACACCCTCGCCAACGGCGCCACCGGCATCGCCAGCGGGCAGTCCGGCAGCGCCACCAGCCGGACCCTGCCGCCGTACTCGCTGACCACCCTGGTGCTGCACCCGGCCGGCCCGACCCAGGTCGCGCCCGGCGCGCCGGGCCAGCCCACCGCCGGCGCGGTCACCGACCGGACCGCCACCATCTCCTGGCCGGCCGCCACCCGCGCGCCGGGCGGCGCGCCGATCGCCAAGTACGAGGTGTACCGGCAGTACGGCGCGATCGGCGAGCAGCTCGGCGAGACGGCCGGCACCAGCCTCACCGTCGGCAACCTCGATCCCGGCCGCCGGTACACCGTGAACGTGCTGGCCCGGGACACCGCCGGCAACGTGTCCTGGTCCTCGCCGCCGCTGACCTTCGTCACCGGCACCCCGGCGGAGAGCGCCTGCGCGGTCCGCTTCACCCTGGGCACCGACTGGGGCAACGGCTACCTGGGCACCGTCGACGTGGTCAACACCGGGCCGAGCCCGATCGACGGCTGGACGCTCACCTGGACCTGGCCGACCCCCTGGCAGCAGGTGAGCAGCGGCTGGAGTGGGACCTGGTCGCAGACCGGCGCCGCGGTGAAGGTCACCAGCACCGACGACAACCGCCGGCTCGCCGCCGGTGGCGGCGCCACGAGCACCGGCTTCGTCGGGGCGTACAGCGGACCGAACGTGCTGCCCACCGCGTTCCGCCTGAACGGCACGCTCTGCACCACGCGCTGAGCGGCCCGCTCTCCGGACCGCGACGCCACCGGGCGGCACCGGCCCGCGGCGCCGCGGCCCCGCGCCGGTCGGACCGGGCCCGCGCCGATCGGCGCGGGCCCGGCTCAGGCCTAGCGTCGACCGTCGCCCACCGTGCCGGCCCGGCTCGGTGGGCGGCGGGGCCGCGGGGGCCGGCGCATCCCGGGGCGTGGCGGCTCGACCAGGTGCGGCCGGAGCCGTACGACCGGCACCGGCACCGCCGTCGGGCCGCGCAGCGCGCGGGGCCGGGGCAGCACGGCCAGGATCAGCCCGAGCAGGGCGACGGCCACGATGCCGTCGAGCCAGTAGTGGTTGCCCGTGCCGACCACCACCAGCAGGGTGAGCAGCGGGTGCGCCAGCCAGAGCCAGCGCAGCCGGCCGGCGGTGACGGCGACGAGCGCGACGGCGACCGCGAGCGCCCAGCCGACGTGCAGCGAGGGCATGGCCGCGTACTGGTTGCTGAGGGTGTCCGCGTCGGGTGCCCCGTAGACGGCCGGACCGTACCGGCGACCGGTGTCGACCAGGCCGGTCAGCGCGGTCATCCGGGGCGGAGCGAGCGGCAGCAGCATGTGCAGCACGAGTGCCGCCCCGGTGAGTGCGACGAGGGCGCGCCGGATCCACCGGTAGTGCGCCGGCTGGCGGAGGTAGAGCCACACCAGGCAGAGCGCGGTGGCCGGGAAGTGCACGTAGGCGTAGTAGCAGTTGGCCAGCTTGACCAGCAGCACGTGGGCGAGGAGCGGGTCCTGCAGCAGGGCCTCGCCGGGCAGGTGCAGCAACCGTTCCAGTCCCCAGACCCGTTCGCCGTTCGTCAGCGCGGTCGACGCCCGGCCGTCGGCGAGGACCCGGCCCGCCTTGTACGCGAGGAACAGCGCGGCCACGAGCGCCAGTTCGCGCAGCGCCCGGTGCACCGCCGCGGCCCGGCCCTGGCCGGCCGGGGCTGAACGGGGGGACGCCGCCTCCGTGGTGTCCACAGTTCCTCGATTCGGGTCGCGGCCGGGTGTCCGGCCTCTCTGGCACGGACCAGGGCCGGCGCCGATGTCGGCGACGGCCCTGGCCCGGGGGTGCGGCGTCAGCGGCGTACCGGATCCTTCGTGCCGGGGTCGATGGCGACCTCGTCGAAGGCGGGCGCACCGTCCACCGCGTCGGCCGCCACCGCGACCGACCGGCTGGTGTCCGGCAGGTCCAGGCTGGACCGCAGCATCACCGGCTTGAGCAACAGCGCGGCGATGATGCCGACCACCGCGATGGCCGCCGAGATGAGGAAGATGTGCCCAGTGGCGTCACCGTACGCGGCCCGCACAATCTCCTGTACCGGGGCCGGCAGCGCGGCCAGGTTCAGGGTGCTGCTGCCGCCACCGCTGCCGGCGGGGATGCCGGCGGCGGCCAGGTCGTGGGTGATCCGGTCGGTGACCCGGCGGGCCAGGACGGCGCCGAGCACGGACACCCCGATGGTGCCGCCGAGCGAGCGGAAGAAGGCGACGGTCGAGCTGGCCGCGCCGATGTCCCTGAGCGCGACGGTGTTCTGCACCGCGAGCACGAGGTTCTGCATGGTCATGCCGACGCCGACCCCGACGATGAACATGGCGGCGCCGACCAGCACCAGCGAGGTCTGGTGGTCGATCGTGCCGAGCAGGGCGAACCCGGCGACCAGGATGATCGAGCCGGCGACGATGTACGGCTTGATCCGGCCGGTGGAGGTGATCAGCCGGCCGGCGACGATCGAGGAGATCAGCACGCCGGCCATCATCGGGATGGTCAGCAGGCCGGCCTCGGTCGGGCTGTAGCCGCGGCCGATCTGGAAGTACTGGCCGAGGAAGACCGCGCCGCCGAACATGGCCATGCCGACCGCGAGGCTGCCGAGGATGGCCAGGGCGGTGGTCCGCTCCCGGACGATGGCCAGCGGCACGACCGGCTCGGCCGCCCGGGACTCGACCCACACCGCCAGGGCGAGCAGCAGCACGGAGCCACCGACCATCGCTCCGGTCTGCCAGGACAGCCAGGCGAACGAGTCGTCGACGAAGGAGATCCAGACCAGCAGCACGCTGACCCCGGCCGCGATGAGGCCGGCGCCCAGGTAGTCGATCTTGACGTTCTCCCGGCGGACGGTCGGCAGGTTAAGCGTGATCTGCAACAGGATCAGCGCGACGGCGGCCACCGGAACGCCGACGAAGAAGCACCAGCGCCAGCCGAGCCACGAGGTGTCGACGATGAGGCCGCCGAGCAGCGGGCCGCCGACGGTGGCCAGCGCCATCACGCCGCCGAGGTAGCCGTTGTAGCGGCCGCGCTCCCGCGGCGGGATCATGGCCGCGATGGCGACCTGGACGAGCGCCTGCAGGCCGCCGACGCCGATGCCCTGGAAGGCGCGGGCGCCGATCAGTTGGCCGGTGCTCTGCGCGAAGCCGGCCACCACCGAGCCGGCCAGGAAGATCACGATGGCGATCTGGATCAGCAGCTTCTTGTTGAACAGGTCGGCCAGCTTGCCCCAGATCGGGGTGGTCGCGGTGGCCGTGAGCAGGGTGGCGGTGACCACCCAGGTGTACTGGGTCTGGGACCCGTTCAGCGCCCCGATGATCTTCGGCAGGGCGGTCGAGACCACCGTGCTGCTGAGCATCGCGACGAAGAGCACCAGTAGCAGACCGCTGAGTGCCTCCAGCGTCCGCCGATGGCTCATGGGCTCGGCTTCAGCCGTTGCGGTGGGTGCGCTCATCGCGCGTCCTCCAGGTTGTCGTGGTGTGCGAGGGCGACCTCGAGGTCGCGGGTGAACCGACCGAGCGCGACGGAGAACGCCGTCACCTCGTCGGGGGTCCAGTCGGCGAGCGCCCCGGCGAGCACCCGGCCGTACCAGTCCTCGGTGTCGGCCAGGGCGGTCCGGCCCGCCTCGGTCAGGGTGAGGCGGCTGGCTCGCCGGTCGTCGGGGTCGGCGGTCCGCTCGACCAGGCCGTCGGCCACCAGGGTGGCGACGGCCCGGCTGACGGTGGACGGGTCGAGCCGGCTCCGCTCGGCCAGGTCGCGCGCCTGGCAGCCGTCGATCTGCCGCAGCAGCCCGACCAGCCCGGGCGGGACGGCCGGCTGGTGGTGGCTGCGCCGCTGCTTGAGCAGCCGGACGCCGGTCAGCAGTTCCTGAAGCCGCGTGCCGAGTTCGCGGGTGGCGGTGTGCACGGTCCTCCTCCGGCCAGCGTTGGTTGCCTCAAGCAATAATCAACGAATCTTGCTCAGTGCGCAACTTTGCCGAATGAGAAACGGATCACGTATGCTGGCCGCCATGCGGGAGACGACCGGGCTCCGGGAGCGCAAGAAGGCGGCCACCCGCCTCGCGCTGCACGAGGCCGCCCTGCGTCTCGCCGCCGAGCAGGGCCCGGAGCGGATCACGGTCGAGGCCATCGCCGACGCCGCCAACGTCTCCCGGCGCACCTTCTCCAACTACTTCTCCAGCAAGGAGGAGGCGCTCTTCCACGGCGACACCGCCCGGCTGCGCCGGATGCTCGACCTGCTGCACGAGCGCCCGGCCGACGAGCCGCCGTGGACCGCGCTCAGCGCGGCGGCCCTGCACCTCGCCGCCGAGGTGTACGACGACCCGGCCCGGGCCTGGCTCGCCCGCCGCCGCGAACTGCACGGCCACCCGGGCCTGCTCGCCCACCAGGTCGTCGCGTACACGGCGATCGAGCGGGAGCTCTCCGGCGAGATCGCCCGCCGGCTCGACGGCCCGGACAGCGGGCTGCGCTCCCGGATCCTGGCCGCCACCTTCCTGGCCACCCTGCGGGTCGGCATCCAGCACTGGATCGAGCACCCCGACCAGCCGCTGGTGGACACCATCCGGGCGGCGCTCGCCGCCGCCCCGCCGGCCCCCCGCCCGCCGGCCGGCTGACGGCGGCGCCACCGCGGGCTGTCGGAGGGGACCGCTACCGTCGGCCGGTGGTCACCGTCGACGACGTCCGCGCCCTCGCCCGGACGCTCCCCCGCACCACCGAGCACGTCATCCACGACCGGATCAAGTTCCGGGTCGGGCGGATCGTCTACGTCGCGTTCTCCCGCGACGAGCGGAGCATGGGCTTCGGCTACCCGAAGGAGCAGCGGGACGCCCTGATCGCCGCCGAACCCGACCTGTTCTTCCTGCCCCGCCCGTCCGACCTGCGCTTCCACTGGGTCTGCTGCCACCTCGACCGGCTCGACCCGGAGCAGATGACCGAGCTGGTGACCGAGGCGTGGCGGATGGTGGTGCCCAAGTTCCTCGCCCGGGAGCGGCTGGGCGACGGCCGCCCGGGGCTTCGGTGAGAGCGGTCTCACGCCGTAGCGTCCGGGCATGAGCAGCACCACCCCGCCGCCGGCCACGGCGGCCGTCCGGCGCTACCGGCCCGCCGACCACGACGCGGTCTACGACATCTGCGTCCGCACCGCCGACGCCGGCGGCGACGCTCGGGGCCGCTACGCCAGCGACGACCTGATGCCCGACCTCTTCGCCGGCCCCTACCTGCACCTGGAACCCGACCTGGCGTTCGTGCTCACCGACGCCGACCGGGTGGTGGGGTACGTGGTGGGCACCGCCGACACCCCGGCCTTCGTCCGCGCCTACCGCCGCGAGTGGATCCCCCGGCTGGCCGACCGCTACCCCGAACCGACCCACGCCCCCCGGACCCCGGACGAGGAGATGATCGCGCTGCACCACCACCCGGAGCGGCTGCTCCTGCCGGACCTGGCCGGATACCCGGCCCACCTGCACATCGACCTGCTCCCCGGCCACCAGCGGCGCGGCCACGGCCGGCGGCTGCTGGAGACGTTCGCGTCCGCCGCCGCCCGGGCCGGCGCACCCGCCCTGCACGTCGGCATGGTCACCGCCAACGCGGCGGCCCGCCGCTTCTACGACGCCCTGGGCTTCCACGTCATCCCGGTGCCCGACCCCGGCCCGCTGACCTACCTGGGTCGCGCCACCGGCTGAGCTGCGGCGGACCGCCCGGTGAGCCCCCACCCGGCGGTGCCGATGGCCACCGAATCCGCCCGCCGCCCGGCCGGCGCTGACAGACTCGGGCGGTGGGCGGCGAGCGGCGCGGGAAGCTCGGCCCGGCCGTTCAGATCGCGCCGGCCGCGCGGGTGGACAAGTTCGAGGTCTTCTTCGACCTCGTCTTCGTGGTGTCCTTCTTCATCATCACCCGGGCCACCGCCGCCAACGTGACCGGTCGGGAACTGCTGCACGCGATGCTGGTGCTCGCCGTGCTCTGGTGGTGCTGGATCGCGCACAGCGTGGTCGCCAGCCGGCTGCGCCTCGGCGAGGGTTTCGTGCCGGTACTCATGGTGGTCGGCATGATGGCGCTGTTCACCTTCGCGCTGGCCCTGCCGCAGACCTTCGGCGGCCTGCACGAGGGCGCCGCCGGCCCGATCCTGGTCACCATCAGCTACGTGGTGATCCGGGGCGTGCACTCGGCGCTGTACTGGCGGGCCACCGAGGGCAAGCCGGAGGCCCGCCGCAAGCTGTACCAGTTCGTCCCCGAGGTCGCGATCACCACGACCCTGCTGCTGGTCGCCGCGCTGGTCCCCCCGACGATCGCGAACCCGAACGTCGGCCTCTGGGTACGCGACGGCCTCTGGATCGCCGTGGTGGTGGTCCAGTACAGCAGCGGCCTGCTGACCGGCAGCCACGGCTGGGAGGTCACCTCGGCCGAGCACTGGACGGAACGCTACGACCTGATCCTCATCATCGCCCTGGGCGAGTCGGTCATCTCCGTGGGCGTGGGCGGCAACCTGATCGGTAAGCCGGTGACCTGGCCGGCCATTCCGGCGGCCCTGCTCGGCATCCTGTTCACCGCGGCGCTCTGGTGGGCGCACTTCGACATGATCGGGCCGGCCGCCCGGATCGCGCTGCACGCCGCCCAGGGCGCGCCCCGCATCGCGATGGCCCGCGACGCGTACGCCTACCTCTACCTGCCGATGATCGCCGGGATCATCCTGTTCGCCATCGGCGCCAAGGAACTCGTCCGGACCATCACCGACCCGGCCGGCGGGGTGAGCGAGCACGGGCACGGGCCGGCCGTACCGCTGCTCTTCGCCGGGGTGATGCTGTACCTGGCCGCGGACCTGGCGTTCCAGTGGCGCACCCTGCGCACCGTGACGTGGACCCGGATCGGCGTGCTGGTGGTCCTGGCGGTCGGGCTTCCGGTCGCCCGGGAACTGTCCGCGCTGCTGGCGTTGGCGCTGCTCACCGCGATCTGCGTGGCGCTGGTCGCGGTCGAGGTGATGGTGCTGGCCGACTCCCGCCACGCGCTGCGGCAGGCCGTCTTCGAGGAGCGGGCGAGCCACGAGGCGAGCGAGGCGGCCTGGCGGGCCCGCTGGCACGACGGCGACGCCGAAGCCCCGGTGGAGTGACGTACCGGTCCCGGACGGCGGGACGTAGAGTCTCCGCGTGATCGAGATCGACAGCGAGGTCGAGCTGTTCCACCCCGTCGACCGGGCCTGGCGGGCGCTCACCGATCGGGCGCTGCTCGCCAAGTGGTTCGCCGAGGTCGCGCCGGGGTCGGACCGCCTCGTGCTGCGCACGGCGGGCCTGCCCGGCTTCGACGCCGACCTCGCCGTCGAGGTGCGGGAGATGCGGGCGCCGGAGCGGCTGGTGCTCTCCGCCCGGGAGGGCGACCGGCTGCTCCGGCTCACCGCCACCGTCGCGCCGACCACGCACGGCTGCCGGCTGGCGGTACGGGAGACCCTGGAGCAGGGTGACTGGGACGAGGCGCAGCGCGCCCGCCGCGAGGAGCAGCACCAGCAGGCGCTGGCGGTGCGGCTGCCGGCGATCCTCGACTGGCTCGCCTTCCAGCAGGTGGACCTGCGCCGCGCGGAAGGGGCGCTGACCGCGGAGCTGCCGGTGGTCCGGCCCGACCGGCGGGCCGGCCGCCGGTGGGCGCTGATCACCGCCGGGGTGGCCGGCCTGGCGCTGGCCGCCGGGGCCGCGGTCTGGGCGACCCGCCCGACACCCGAGGCGCTGCAGCCGCCGCCCGCGGCGACCCCGCTGGTGATGCCGAGCGCGCGCAGCCAGCCGGCCACCCCCCGGCCGTCCCGCACCGCCGCGCCCGCCGTCCGCGGCAGCACGACGGCCGCACCGACGTCGAGCGCCCCACCGAGCCGGACGGCGAGTCCCCGCCCGGCCCCGACGGCCACGCTGACCGCCGACTACCGGACCGTGGCCGACCGCATCTTCGGCTACCGGGGCGAGGTGGTGGTGAACAACCCGAGCAAGGCGGCGAGCGCGGGCTGGACCGTCACCGTCACGCTCGGCGACGGCGCCACCCTGGGCAACGTCAGCGGGGCCGAGTTCACCCAGGACGGACGGGTGGTCACCTTCGTGGGGGCGGCGCTGCCGGCCGGGTCGTCCGCGACGGTCCGCTTCGACGTCCGGGATCCGCTCCACGCGGCCCCGGACGGTTGCGCCGTCGACGGCACGCCCTGCGCCGGCCTGTGACCGGCCGGCGCCCGGCCCCGCCGGGAGTCAGCAGAACCAGCCGTCCTGCACCCAGCCGTGCCGGTTGATGTGGCCGTAGGCGAAGCCGTAGACGTAGCCGCCGCTGCGCGGCCCCTCCACCAGGAAGGTCTGCCCCCGGTAGAGGGTGCCCATCCAGGCGCCGTTGGGGTCGGTACGGACGAACAGGTCCTGGGCGCAGACGGTCTCCCGGACGCCGATGGTGCCGTTCGCGGCGTACGCGACGCCGGGCACGGCCGCGGCCGCGAGCACGGCGACCGTCGCGGCGGCGGCGAGACGGACGGCGGTCACCACGAGTCGTACCCCCCGATGCACTCGAGCCGCAGGTAGCCCCAGTCGTTGGGGCCGAAGTCGAAGGACGCCGCCCAGCCGTTGTAGACCGGGTGCACCCCCGGGGTGTGGCCGATCTTGTTGCCGTAGGCGAGGACCCGCTTGAGCCCGCTCGGCCCGTTGGCGGAGTCGTAGTTGGCGTAGAAGCTGGCGCTCTGGCAGACCACGACCGCGTGGCGGGGCACCACCGTCCCGGCCCGCGCCACCCCCGCTCCCCCGGGCGCCAGGCAGACCCCGACGACGAGCGCGGCCAGCAACCGTGGTGTTCGACCCATCGGGTCCTCCCCTCGATCCGGTCCGTCACGCCAGCCTATCGATCCAAATGACATTTATCTATGCCTTCCGCCGGGGGGACGCGGCGGTCCCCCCGGCGGTCGCGGCGATCAGTTGCGGTTGATGGTGAAGGTGCTGGTGGTGTTCCGGATGTCCTGGTAGTTGTCGGTCAGCCGGAGGTTGGTGAAGGTGGCCGAGCCGACCGCCGGGCCCTGGTCGGGCTCGGGCAGCTCGTTGACCCAGATACCGAACCCGGACCTGGTGTCGAAGGCGTCACCGCTGCGCCTCGCCCCGGAGATCGACACGTTGGTCAGCACCGTGTCGGTGACCGGGTTGTCCGGCCGCCCGTTGGTGTACTTCGTCTGGAACATGATCCCCGAGTACGTCGGGTCGACGATGTCCACGTCGGACACGCGGATGCCGCGGAACTCCTTGGAGGCGGAGAAGAGCCACATCGCCGGGAACGTCTGCTGGCCCCAGAAGTGCCCGCCCGAGCGGACCAGCGAGACGTTCTGCACCACGGTGGGTGGGCTGGCGCCGAACCCGACGAACGGGTAGCCGAAGTCCAGCGAGCTGATGGTCACGCCCGAGTACGTCAGCTGGTCGGCGATGTGCAGGTTACGGAAGACGTTGTCGTAGCCGCCGTACACCGCGATGCCGGCCGCCCGCCAGGTCAACGTGGCGGTCAGGTTCTCGAAGACGTTGCCGTGGTTGCCGGTCGTCGCGCCCTGGTCGGTGGCCGAGAAGAGGGCGAACGCGTCGTCCCCGTTGGACCGGCCCTCCGAGTTGGTGACCAGGTTGTTCGTGCTGCCGTTGGTCATGTTGACCGCGTCGGCGAAGGTGTCCCGGAACCGGCTGTCCCGGATGGTCAGCCCGCTGACGCTCACCCCCCAGTACGCGCAGACGGTGTGCTCCACCCAGACGCTGTCCAAGGTCAGGTTGTCGACGTCCTTCAGCTCGCCCCACACCTTGCCCGGCCCGTCGATCCGGTTGGTGTAGTTGCCGAAGAACGCCAGGTGCGCGAACGTCGACCCGCTCGCCGACGACTCGACCCGGAACCCGGCGTCGGTGTTCTGCTGGTTGGTCGGCGTCTGGAACCGGGTGTACCACATGCCCGCGCCGACCACCTGGACCGGCTTGCCGTACACCTGGAACTTCTGGGCGGTGTCGTAGGTGCCGGGCGGCAGGTAGACGCCGACCAGGGCGCCGGTGCTGTCCATCCGCACCGCGTCCAGGGCGTTCTGCACGTCGGCGTGGCTGAAGCCGTTCGGCACCGCGAAGCGGGCCGGGTCCGGGTTGGCCCGCGGCGACACCAGCTCGGTGTTGACGAAGTCGATGGCGTACGTGCTGGTGTTAGCGGGGTCCTTCTGCAGGCGGATGGTGGCGCCCGCCGGCACCGTCGCGTTCAACATCACGTTGGCCTCGTCGTACAGGTGCCGGGGCGCGCCGGCGCCCGGCGAGTCGCCCGGGCCCGACTCGGCCCCGTACAGCCAGATGTGCTTCGAGGTCAGGTTGATCGGCTTGTGCAGCACCCCGTTGACGTAGATGTTCAACGTGGCGTCGACACCGCCGCCGCCGGCCGCGTCCGGGATGAAGAAGCGGGTGACCAGGGTGTTGGTGGCCGCCCGGGTGGTCCACTCGACGTACGCGCCGGTGGTGTTGAGGGTGATCGCCCGGCGACCGGACGCCTCACCGGCCAGGTCGCCGATGGTCCGGTTCGGTCCGAGCACCTGCGCGCCGCCGCCGGTCCGGCCGTCCTCGGCCTCGTACGTGTCGTACGGGACGTTGGCGCCCCGGCCCACGAAGAGCGGCCGCTCGGTGGTGTTGTTCTGCTGCTTGACGGGCAGCTCGTTGGCGTCGGCGGCGAGGGCCACCCGCACCGTGTACTTTCCGTTCGCCGCCGTCCAGCTGCCCAGGTTGACCGGCGGGCTGGTCGCCCCGGCCGCCAGGGTTCCGCTGTACGAGCCGGTCAGGGTCCGCACCACCGTGCCGGTGTCACTGAGCAGGGTGAGGGTGATGCCGTGCGCCCCGCCGGCCGAGGCGACCGTGCCCTGGTTGCGGATCGACACCGCGAAGCTGACCGCGGTGCCGGCGCTCGGCGTGCCGGGTGACCAGCTCACCGCGCCCGCGACCAGGTCGGAGCTGGGCACCGGGCTGACGGTCAGCGCGGTGGTCCGGCTGTTGTTCGACTCGTTCTGCTCGATGACGGTGTTCGCCTCGTCGGCGGTGGCCGTCACCTGGTAGCTGCCGGCGTTGCGCGCGCCGATGCCCACGGTGACGGTCGCCGAGGCACCGGCCGCGAGCGCTCCGACGGCCGCGGTGCCGACCTTGGTCGTACCCAGCGAGAAGGTGACCGCGGAGGCGGCGGCCGGCGCGGTGCCGGCGTTGCGGACGGTGGCGGAGAGCGTGACGGCGTCGGTCTCCACGGGCGCGGACGGCGCCGCGGAGAGCGCGGTGACGGTGAGGTCCGGGTTGGGCGCCGGCGTGCCGATCACCTGGAACTCGGCGACCTGACCGTTGGACGAGCCCGAGTTGGCGGTGAACTGCAGCCGCACGTCCGCGGCCGTGGCGCTGACCGGGATGGTCACCGTGTTGCTGCTGCTCGGGCTGAACGAGTACGTCGCCGCGCCGACCAGGGTGGTGAAGCCGGCGGCGGACTGCTCCCGGCCGAGCACCTGGAAGGTCTGGGTGCGCGGCCCCCAGATCGGGTCCGGGTTGAGCTTCACCACGACTGCGGTGACGCTGGCGTTGGCGCCGAGCGCGACGGTCAGCGTGCTCGGGTACGCCCCCGGCGCGCCCTCCCAGTAGGTGGTCACGTCGTCGTCGTTGGCGTTGGCGGCCGTGAAGACGTGCACCACCGAGCTGGCGGTGATCGGCTTGCCGGCGGCCAGGTTGCGCCCGCTCGGGGTGCTGCCGGTGCGGGTGACCGTGGCGGAGGTGGCCGAGACGTTGCCGGCGGCGTCCCGGGCCCGCACGAAGTAGGAGACGGTGGCGCTGTCCGGCTGGCTGTCGGTGTAGCTCAGGGTGGTGCCGTTGACGCTGCCGCGCAGCGCGTTGTTGGCGTACACGTCGTAGCCGGTGACGCCGACGTTGTCGGTCGACGCCGTCCAGGTCAGCCGGATCTGCCCGGCCGCCGGCTGGGTGTACGCGAGGTTCCCGGGCGCGGTCGGCGCGGTGGTGTCGCCGGTGTTCCCGGTGCGGGTGACGGTGTTGCTGGCGGCGGACTGGTTGCCGGCCGCGTCGTGGGCCCGGACCTGGTAGGAGACGGTGACGCCGGCCGGCTGGGTGTCGGTGTACGACAGGGTCGACGCCCCGACGCTGGTGCGCAGGCTGCCGTTGGCGTAGATGTCGTAGCCGGTGACGCCGACGTTGTCGGTGGCGGCGGTCCAGGCCAGCCGGACCTGGTCGGCGGCGGGCTCGGTGAGGGTCAGGTTGCCGGGGGCGCTGGGCGGCTGGGTGTCGCCGGTGGCCGGGCCGTAGACCTCCAGCTCGGCGAGCTGGGCGGCGGGCCAGCCGGTGTTGGCGGTGACCAGCAGCCGGACGTACCGGGTGGTGGTGGCGCCGAAGGTGACGGTGACCGTGTTGGCGCTGCCGGGGTTGAACGCGTACCCGGCCGAGGCGACCAGCGTGCCGAAGGTCGCGCCGTCGGTGCTGCCCTGCACGGTGAGCGTCTGGCTGCGCGCCGGCCAGCCGGCGGGGAGCTTGAGCACCACCTTGTTGACCGCGACGGCGCCGCCGAGGTCGGCCCGGAGCCACTGCGGGAACGCGTTGTTGGCACTCTCCCAGTAGGTGGCCGGGTTGCCGTCGTTGGCGTTACCCGCGCCGTAGACGTCGGAGTGGCTGCTCTCGGCCATCGGCCGGCCGAGGGCCAGGTTGGTGGAGGAGGTGGCCGAGCCGTACACCTCCAGCTCGGCGAGCTGGGCGGCGGGCCAGCCGGTGTTGGCGGTGACGGTGATCCGCAGGTGGCGGGCGCCGGTGGCCGGGAAGCTCAGGGTGACCGTGTTGCCGGCCGCCGGGCTGAAGGTGTGACCGGCCGGGGCGAGCAGGGTGGCGAAGCTGCCGCCGTCGGTGCTGCCCTGCACGGACAGGGTCTGCGTGCGCGACTCCCAGCCGGCCGGCAGCTTCAGCACGACCTGGTCGACCGACTGGGCGGAGCCGAGGTCGACCTGGGCCCACTGGGGGAAGCCGCCGCCGGCGCTCTCCCAGTAGCTGCCGGCGTTGCCGTCGGTCAGGTTGCCGGCGGTGTACGGCCCGTTGGCGCTGCTGGCCGTGGCGGTACGGCCGAGGGCGAGGTTGGGGCCGCCGGCCGCGGCGGCCGGCGAGGGGGGCGTGGCCGTGACGGCCAACGCCAGCGCGGCGAGGACCGCGACCAGGCGGGTACGGAATCTGGACATGGTGGAGGAACACCTGCTTCCGGGGATGTGGAGTGGTGGGGGTGGTCGGGGTCCCCGCCGCGCCGCGGGGACCCCGGGGCGGTCAGCCGGCGTACACCTCGAACTCGCCGAGTTGCCCGGCCGGCCAGCCGGTGTTGCCGGTGAAGGTCAGCCGCAGCTGCCGGCGCCCGGCGGACGGGACCGTGATGGTGGCGGTGTTGCCGGTGGCCGGGTCGAAGGTGTAGCCGGTCGCCGCCTTGAGCGTCGTCCAGGTCGACCCGTCGGTGGAGCCCAGCAGGGCCACCGTCTGGGTGCGGGTCTGCCAGGCCGACGCGGGTGGCAGCCGCAGCACCACCCGGGACACCGGGTACGTCGCGCCGAGGTCGACGGTGAGCGACTGCGGGAAGGCGTTGTTGGCGCTCTCCCAGTAGGTGCCGGGGTTGCCGTCGACGGCGTTGCCCGCGCCGTACACGTCGGCGTGGCTGGTCTCGGTGACCGGTCGCCCGGCGGCGAGGTTGCCGCTCGGCGGGGGCGGGGTGGTCGGTGGCGGGGTGGTGGGCGGGGGCGTGCTGGCCGGCGGCGGGGTGGTGGTGCCGCTGCCGCCGTACACCTCGAACTCGGCGGCCTGCCCGGCCGGCCAGCCGGTGTTCCCGGTGACGCTGACCCGGATGTGCCGCCGCTCCCCGGCCGGCAGCGGGATCGACACCGTGTTGCCGGTGGCCGGATCGAAGGTGTAGCCGGCCGAGGCCTTGAGCGTGCTCCAGGTCGACCCGTCGGTGGAGCCGAGCACCGACAGGGTCTGGGTCCGCCGCTCCCAGCCGGGCGGCAGCTTCAGCACCACCCGGTCGACCGCGCGGGCCGCGCCGAGGTCCACGCTGAGTGTCTGCGGGAAGACGTTGTTGGCACTCTCCCAGTACGTGCCGGCGCTGCCGTCGACCGCGTTCGCGGCCGCGTACGTCTGGGTGCTGCTCGACGCGGTGGCCGGCCGGCCGAGGGCCAGGTTGCCGCCGGGCGGCGGCGTGGTGGGCGGCGGGTTCGTGGGCGGCGGCGTGGTGGTCGGCCCGTTGCCCCACTGCGGCTCCGGCCATGGCCCGCAGTACGGGCTGGCCGAGTACCAGCCGGAGTTGCCGGCGCCCTGGGTGATCTGGAAGCCGCTGCCGACGCAGTTGTACATCGGGTTGGCCTGGGCGATGCCGGTGGCCCGGACCCCGGTGAAGCTGACCTGGCTGGGCGCCTGCACCTGGAGCGCGAAGGTGCCCGCCCCGTCGATACGCACGTTGGTCAGGTTGATCCCGCTGGTCTGCCCCTCGATCCAGTGCAGCGCCGCGTACGAGCTGTCCAGGATGTCGGTGTCCGTGACGTTGATGGTGGCGCCCTGGATCGGCTCGTTGAGCGCGGAGAACCAGAGCGCCCCGACGCCGAACCGCCAGTTGTAGTCGGAGTTGCCGTTGCGGATCAGGGTGTTGCGGGCCAGCGTGATCGTGCCGGCGACGGCGGTCGGCCCGGTCACCCCGGGATAGCGGTTCGCCACGTGGATGCCGCCGCCGTTGGTGACCGAGTCGGCGGTCACGTTGTCGGTGATCCTGATGTCCCGGCCGCCGTAGGTGACCAGGTTGTTGGCCAGGATGGTGACGCCCACGGTGTTGTGCGTGAAGGCGTTGTTGACGTTGGGCACGCTCTGCGCCCACATGGCCAGCCCGTCGTCGCCGGTGTTGCGGACGAAGGTGTTGGTCACCGTGGAGTTGGTGACGCCCCAGTGGAAGTTCACCCCGTCCGCGGTCTGGTCCAGGATCCGGCTGTTGCGGATGGTCAGGTTGTCCATCGGCCCGTCCATCCAGGCGCCGACCTTGGTGTGCTGCAACCAGAGGTTGTCCACCACCGAGTTCGACATCGCCCCGCCGAGGGCGTTGACCTGGTCCTCGTCGACCCGCTCGCGGATGTCGCCGATGATCGCGAAATCCCGCAGGGTGACGTTGCGGCTGGGCCCGCCGGCCTCGTGCGGCCGGATCTCGCCGCTGTAGCCGCCGCCGGGGACGTACCGGCCGTAGATGCCGGCCGCCCGCTTGCGGTCGGTCGGGTGCCGGCCGCCGAGCACCGAGTACCAGGGCCCGGCGCCGCGCAGGGTCACCCCGTCGACCACCACGTGGTCCCAGAGGGTGAAGGTGCCGGCGGGGATCCAGACCGCCTTCCCCTGCGCCTTGCCGGCGTCCACGGCGGCCTGGAACTTCGCGGTCGAGTCGGTGGCGCCGGTCGGGTCGGCGCCGAAGTCGGTGACCACGTCCAGCACCCCGGCCGGCTTGGGGATCTCCGCGCCGACCAGCTCGAAGTCGGCCAGGTCGATGGTGAACGTGGGCGACTGCGCGGTCGAGGAGACCTGCAGGCGGATCTTCGTGCCCGCCGGGTACGTGCTGCCGAACCGGGTTCGGGCCTCGTCGTAGAAGTGGTGCGGGTTGGTGTCGCCCGGGTTGTTGTTGAACGGGTACCCGCCGTAGTACCAGCCGTACCGGGAGGTGACCGGGACGGTCTTGACCAGCGTGCCGTTGGCCCGCAGGTCGATGGTGGCGTCCCGGCCGGTGCCGGCGGCACTGTCCGGCAGGCTGTACCGGAAGGTGATGGCGTCGGCCGGGGCGGTGAGGGTGAACTCGACGTACTCGCCGGGGGCGTCGAGGGTGACCGCCTCCCGGCCGGAGGCCTCCGACGGGAGGGTGCCGTAGTGCCGGTCGGGGCCGATCCGGGTGCCGGTGTGGCTGACCCGCTCGGCCTCCTGCTCGATGAAGGGGACGGTGGCGCCGCGACCGGCGATCTCGAACGGGGACAGGCCGGCGGCCCGGGCCGGGGTGCCGGTGGAGGTGAGCGCCACCACGGTGACCGAGGTGGCGGCCAGCGCGGCGGCGGCCAGGGTGGCCAGCGCCGCGCGGAGGCGGCTGCTGCCGAGGTGCGGGGTGGTGTGGTCGGCCATGAGGGGTGTTCTCCCTTTCGTCGGGTGGCCAGGTCCCCCGTGGGTGGTTGCTCCTCCCCCTCCTTTCCTCAGGGGTGCCGGCGGCCGGGACGGGCCGCCGGCACCCGGCGGATCAGCCGGTCCGCAGCCAGACGGCCGTGTCCGGCGGCAACCGGTCGTCGTCGAGCGGCGCGCTGGCCAGCAGCGGCTCGTGGTGCGGGGGCAGCGGCACGCTGGTGTCGGAGAGGTTCACCAGGCAGGTGAAGCCCGGGTCCCGGCCGAAGGCGAGCACCCGGTCCGGGGCGGGCAGCCAGGTCAAGGTGCCGTCGCCGAGGGCCGGTTCGCGCCGGCGCAACGCGATCGCGGCCCGGTACAGCTCCAGCATGGAGTGCGGGTCGCCGGCCTGGGCGCGCGCGGTGCGGTCCTTCCAGTCGGCGGGTTGGGGCAGCCACGGGGCGGCGGTGGCGCCGTCCGGGCTGAACGCGAAGGGCGGCGCGTCACCGCTCCAGGGCAGCGGGACCCGGCAGCCGTCCCGGCCGGGGTCGACCCGGCCGGAGCGTTCCCACATCGGGTCCTGGCGCAGCTCGTGGGGGATGTCCTCGACCTCCCAGAGCCCCAGCTCCTCGCCCTGGTAGACGTAGGCGGCGCCGGGCAGGGCCAGGGAGAGCAGGGCGGCGGCCCGGGCCCGGCGGGTGCCGAGTTCCAGGTCGGTGGGGATGCCCTCGCGCTTGGCGGCGAAGCTGAACGTGGTGTCGGCCCGGCCGTACCGGGTGACGTGCCGGGTGACGTCGTGGTTGGACAGCACCCAGGTGGCGGGCGCGCCGACCAGCGCGTGCGCGGCCAGCGTCCCGTCGATGCTCTCGCGCAGCGCCGCGGCGTCCCAGGCGCAGCCGAGGAAGTCGAAGTTGAACGCGGCGTGCAGCTCGTCCGGGCGCAGGTAGTTGGCGAACCGCTGCCGGTCGGGCAGCCACACCTCGCCGATCAGGGCCCGGTCGCCGGGGTAGCCGTCGGCGATCCGCCGCCAGGCGCGGTAGACCTCGTGCACCCCGTCCAGGTCGCGGAACGGGTGCGGCCGGTCCGGCCGGGTCTCGGGCAGCGTCCCGTCCTTGACCAGCAACCCGGCCGAGTCGATCCGGATGCCGTCCACCCCCCGGTCGAACCAGAACCGCAGGATGTCCTCGAACTCGGCCCGCACCCGGGGGTGGTCCCAGTTGAAGTCCGGCTGCTCGGGGGCGAACAGGTGCAGGTACCAGTCGCCCGGGGTGCCGTCCGGGTTGACGGTCCGGGTCCAGGTCGGGCCGCCGAACTCGCCGACCCAGTCGGTGGGCCGCTGGTCGCCGTCCGGGCCGCGGCCGGGACGGAACCAGAACAGCTCCCGCTCGGGCGCGCCGGGCCCGCCGGCGAGCGCCGCCTGGAACCAGGGGTGCAGGTGTGAGCAGTGGTTCGGCACCACGTCGACGATCGTCCGGATGCCGAGCGCGTGCGCCTCCGCGATCAGCGCCTCCGCCTCGGCCAGGGTGCCGAAGACCGGGTCGATGTCGCGGTAGTCGGCCACGTCGTAGCCGGCGTCGGCCATCGGCGACGGGTACCAGGGGCTGAACCAGATGGCGTCGACGCCGAGCTCGGACAGGTGGGTCAGCCGGGACCGGATGCCCGCGATGTCGCCGACACCGTCACCGTCGCCGTCGGCGAAGCTGCGCGGGTACACCTGGTAGATCACCGCTCCACGCCACCACGGAACGCTGTCTGCTGTGGACACGAGCACCTGCTTTCTGCGTTGGTACGTCGGCGGGGTCGCCGGACCTGAATGTGTCGGTCGAACGGTCGTTGTTCGCCCGCGAGGTCGCGCTGGGTGGTGCGCCGGCGCGGCGGCCGGTGCCGGCGGCCCCGGTGGAGGGGCACCGTCCGCCGCGCCGAGGGCTATCCCTTGAGGCTGCCCGTGGTCAGGCCGGACATGATGTTCCGCTGGAAGATCAGGAAGATGACGACGGTCGGGATCGCGGCGATGACCGAGGCGGCGATCACCACGTTCATGGGGGTGCCGCCGGCGAAGGCGTAGATGCCCACGCTGACTGTCCGGGTCTCCGGCGACGGCATGACCAGCTTCGGCCAGAGGAAGTCCTTCCAGACCGCCGTCACCGCGAAGATCGAGACCACGCCGAGGATGGGGCGCGACATCGGCAGGATGATCGACCAGAGCGTACGCAGCGGGGTGGCCCCGTCCACGAAGGCCGCCGCCATGAGGTCCTCCGGGATCGAATCGAAGAACCGCTTCAGCAGGAAGATGTTGAACGCGTTGGCGACCAGGGGCAGCCAGATGGCGAACGGCGAGTCGAGCAGGTTGAGGTGCAGGATCGGCAGGTCGATCACCGTCACGTACTGCGGGACGATGAGGACCATCGCCGGGATCATCAGCGTCGCCAGCATGAGGCCGAGGATCGCGTTGCCGAAGATCGGCCGCAGCTTCGACAGCGAGTACGCCGCCGCCGTGTCCAGGACGAGTTGGAACAGCACCGCGCCGGTCGCGTAGTAGAAGGTGTTGAACAGCAGCTTTGCCAGGTCCAGGTTCTGCCACGCGTCGACGTAGTTCTGCGGCTGCGGGTCCTTCGGGAACAGCGACGGCGGCGTCTGCGCGATCTCCTGGCCGGACTTGAGCGCGCCGGTGACCATCCAGTAGAGCGGCCCGATGAAGACGAGCGTGAACACCACCACGACGACGGCGAGCAGCGTCCAGTAGATCACCCGGCCGCGTCCCCGGGTGAGCTGGGCGGAGGAGATGAGGGTACGGGTCCCGGAGTCCTGGGCCATGGGTCGTCCGTCCTAGTCCTGTTTCGCGGTCAGCCGCAGGTAGCCGGCGGAGAAGCCGGCCAGCACGACGAGCATGATCACGCCGAGCGCCGCGGCGCCGTTGAGGTCGTTCTGGAAGAAGCCGTGCTGGTAGATGAGGTACGCCACCGATGTCGCCGAGTCCCCGGTGCCCGCGCCGTTGGCGAGGATCAGCGGCTCGATGAAGAGCTGCATGGTGGCGACGATCTGCATCATCGCCAGCAGCGCGAGGATCAGCCGGGTCTGCGGGATGGTCACGTGCCGGATCCGTCGCCAGATGCCGGCGCCGTCGAGTTCGGCCGCCTCGTAGAGGTCGCCGGGGATGTTCTGCAGCGCCGCCAGGTAGATCAGCACCGCGCTGCCCATGTTCATCCAGGTCGACGCGAGCACCATGGCCGGCATGGTCATCCCGGGCGACTGCATCCACTCCGAGGTCGGCAGGTGCAGGGCCGCGAGGACCGCGTTGAACAGGCCGGCCTCGCTGGGGTCGTAGGCGTAGAACTTGAAGAGGAAGAGCGCCGAGGCGGGCGGCAGCATCACCGGCAGGTAGACCAGGATCCGCAGGTAGCCGCGGGCGTGGCGGAACTCGTTGAGCAGGATCGCCACGAAGAACGGCACCGCGTACCCGAGGACCAGCGCGAGGAACGTGAAGTAGAAGGTGTTCTTCCACGCGGTCCAGAAGCTGGGGTCCGCGACGATGCGGGCGTAGTTGTCCCAGCCCACCCAGGTGGTCTCGCCCCGTCGGGTGCGTTGGAAGCTCATCACGACGCCGCGGACCATCGGGTACCAGGAGAAGACGGCGAAGCAGACGACCGCCCCGATCAGGAACGCGTGCCCGCTGAGGTTGTCCCGTACCTTGCGGCCCAGGCTCGTACGCCGGGACCCGGGCGGGTACGGCGTCTGGGGGCGACCTGGTTGCCTGGTGGTACCCGGGACGGTGGTGATCGCCAAGGCTTCTCCTGCGGACGTTCGGTGACCGGACGGGACGGGCGGGGTGTGGGGGCCGGCGCGCCGGCCCCCACACTCGGGGGCTCAGCTGGCGGCGGCCAGCAACTGGTTGACCTTGTCCTCAGCCGTCTTGAGCAGCGCGTCGATGTTCGCGTTCGGGTTCGTCAGGACCCCGGACATCGCCGCGTCGAGCACCGCGTAGATCGCCTGCGCGTTGCGCGGCTCGCCCTTGATCGGCACCGGGTTCGCCTCGAAGATCGCGAAGTTGGCGGTGTCCACGTTCGCGTTCGCCTTGCGCAGTTCGAGCTCCTGCTTCTGCGCGTCGCTGCCATTGGCGAACAGCAGCGGCTGGGGCAGGCCCACCGGGTAGTTCTGCGGCTTGGCCCGGACATAGTCGAGCTGGCCCTTGCCCGGCGTCAGCTTCTGGTACGCGATCCACTTCAGACCGGCCTTGACCTGGTCTGGGGTGAGGCCCTTCTTGAAGAAGTAGCCCTCGCCGCCACCGAGCGTCCCCTTTGCCGGGCCGTCCTGGCCGGGCAGCGGCGCCATCGCCCAGTCCTGGAACTTGCCCTGGAACTGGCTGACGATCGCCTGGGTGGTGTCCGGCGCGCCGATGAACATGCCGACCTTGCCCGCGCCGGCGTTGGTCAGCAGGTCGCCCCACTGGAGCAGCTGGCGGCTGCCCATGCTGTTGTCGCCGTACCGCATGTCCTTGAGGTTCTGCAGGACCTGCTTGCCCATGGCGTTGTTGAAGTCGGCCTTCTTGCCGTCCGCGGTGAGCACCTGGCCGCCCTGCGAGTAGAGCAGGGAGGTGAAGTGCCAACCGCCGGTGTTGCCGGCGCTGTACTCGGAGTAGCCGGCGATGCCGCTGCCCAGGGCGGAGATCTTCTTCGCCGCGGCCCGGACGTCCGCCCAGGTCTTGGGCGGGTTGTTCACGTCGAGGCCGGCCCGCTGGAACAGGACCTTGTTGTAGACCAGGCCCATCGAGTAGTTCTTCACCGGGACGGCGTAGAGCTTGCCGCCGTCGGTGAAGACCTCCTTGAGCGCGGGGTCGACGCTGTCCCAGGTGGGGATGGTGTCCTTGGTGGCGTACTCCGTGATGTCCATGGCCTGGCCGGAGTCGAGCACCTGCTGCAGGTCGGTCATGTAGCCGTAGAAGACGTCGGTCACCGTGCCGCCGGCGAGGCGGGCGGTGAAGTCCGGCGGGTTGTTGCACTGCTCGCCGACGCTGACGCTCTTGATGACGATGTTCGGGTTCTGCTTCTGGAACTCGGCGACGTCGTCGTTCCAGTTCTTCAGCAGTTCCTTCTGGGCGCCGACCGGCTGGCAGTCGACCGTGATGGTGACCTTGCCGCTGGCATCCTTCGCCGGGTCGTCGCTCTTCGTGGAGCAAGCCGCGAGGCTGAGCCCCAGGCCGGCCACGAGCGCTAGCGCCGCAGCCTTCCGGTACTGCGGTACGGACATCTGTCCATCCCTTCGGGAACGGGTGTATCCACGGCCTTCGCTGATCTGCGGTGAACGTCACCGCGGGGATGCCGGTCGAGCCGCATCCGCCGCCGGACCTGTCCCTGGTGGAGCGTCGGGGCAGGTGTGAGTGGAGTCACCGTAGCTATCCGGACTAGTTTCCGCAAGGTTCCGATCGTGCGATGAAAGAACACGACTTGTGAACGGAAGAGGCGGACCAGGCGGGCGCCGACGACTCGCGACCAGGCGGCCGCCGGGCACGAAAACGGCCGCCGACCGCGGTTCGCGGTCGGCGGCCGGGACGGCCTGGTTCAGCGCGGCGCGGGCGCCGTGGAGCCGCGCACCACCAGTTCGGGTTCGAAGAGCAACTCGTCGTGGAGCACGCCGGCCCCTTCGATCTGGGTGACCAGCAGGTCCACCGCGGCCTGCCCCATCGTCTCGATCGGCTGCCGCACGGTGGTCAGCGGCGGGTCGGTGCAGGTCATGAAGGCGGAGTCGTCGAAGCCCACCACGGAGACGTCGGTCGGCACCACGCGCCCGAGCCGCCGGGCGGCCCGGATCGCGCCCAGCGCCAGCACGTCGCTGGCGCAGATGATGCCGGTCACGCCGCGCTCCACCAGCTTGGTGGCGGCCACCCGGGCGCCCTCCATGGAGAAGCTGGACCGCTCGACGAACTCCGGGCCGTCGGCCCAACCCGCGGCCTGGACCATGGCGTCCAGCTTGCGCCGGGACGGCACGTGCCCCTCCGGGCCGAGCACCATGCCGATCCGGTCGTGCCCCAGCGAGCGTAGGTGCCCGTACGCCTGCTCCACCGCCACCGCGTCGTCGGTGGAGACCCGGGGGAAGCCCAGCTCGTCCACGCCCGCGTTGACCAGGACCACGGGCAGGCCACGGTCGGTCAGCCGGCGGTAGTGCTCGTGCGCGGCGTCGGCCAGCGCGTACGACCCGCCCGCGAAGATCACCCCGGAGACCTGGTGGTCGAGGAGCATCTCGACGTAGTCCGATTCGGAGACCCCGCCGATGGTGCGGGCGCAGAGCGCCGGGGTGAACCCGCGCTGGGCGAGCGAGCCGGTCACCACCTCGGCGAGGGCCGGGAAGATCGGGTTCTGCAGCTCGGGCAGGACGAGGCCGACCAGGCGGGCGCGCTCGCCCCGCAGCTTCGTGGGGCGCTCGTAACCGAGCACGTCGAGCGCGGTCAGCACGGCCGTCCGGGTCGCCTCCGACACGCCGCCCCGACCGTTGAGCACCCGGCTCACGGTCGCCTCGCTGACGCCCGCCTTGCGGGCCACCTCCGTCAACCGTTTCGTCACGGCGGCAATCGTACGTCGTGTTCTTGCAAGAAATGAACAGCGACGGGGCGGGCGGCCGGCGGCCGGGCTCGCCGGACCCGGTCCCGGCCGCCGCGAAGGCCCATCGAGAGACAGAAAGATTCGGACAGGTAGACGCTTGAATATCGACAAACCACGGGAATAACATGGGGCACCCTCCGGCGGGGCGCGCCCTCACCCGCGCCGAGGCCACCACCGTCTCCCCCGTCCCCCGGAAAGTGGGTAGTCCATGCAGCGGAGCGTGGCAGGCGCGGCGGGCCGTCGCCCGTCGGTGCCGATCGTCCGGATCGTCGCGGCGGCCGGCGCCGCCCTCGCGCTGGCCGTACCGGCCGGGAGCGCCGCCGTGGCGGCCGGCCCCGCCGGGCCGGCCCCGGTGATCACCCGGGCCGGCCTCGACCCCGCGCTGGTCGCCGGGCGCGGGGCCAGCGTCGACTTCGTCGAACAGGAGGCCGAGCACGCGCGCACCACCGGCACCGTGATCGGCCCGGACCGGGCCGCCTACACCCTGGCCGGCGAGGCGTCCGGGCGGCGCGCCGTGCGCCTCTCCCCCGGCCAGTACGTCGAGTTCACCCTCCCGGCGGCGACCGACGCGCTCACCGTCCGGTACAGCATCCCCGACGCCCCCGGCGGCGGCGGCATCACCGCGCCGCTGCACGTCCGCGTCGGCCGGGAGCCGGTCCGGACCATGACGCTCACCTCGCAGTACGCCTGGCTCTACAACCAGTACCCGTTCACCAACGACCCGGGCGCCGACCTGTTGCACCCCGACTGGTGGATCACCGAGTGCGGCTGCGTGCCGGCCGCCACCACGCCGGCGCCCACCGTCACCAAGCCGTTCCGGCCGCACCACTTCTACGACGAGCAGCGGCTGCTACTGGGCCGCACCCACCGGGCCGGCGAGGTGGTCCGGCTGACCGCGCCGACCGGCACCGCCGCGGCGTGGACGGTGATCGACCTGCTCGACTCGCACCGGGTCGGCCCGCCCCGGGTGGTGCCCGGCGCGGTGAACGTGCTGGCCTTCGGCGCCGACCCGTCCGGGCGGCGGGAATCCGCCGACGCGTTCGACCGGGCCGTGGCGTACGCCCGCCGGGCGCACCGCACGCTCTACCTGCCGCCGGGGACCTACCAGGTGAACCGGCACATCGTCGTGGACGACGTGAGCATCGCCGGGGCCGGCAGCTGGTACACCATCGTCCGGGGCCGCGAGGTCGCCCTGGACACCCCGGCCCCGGACGGCTCGGTGCACACCGGCGTCGGCTTCTACGGCCGGGACGCCGCCGACGGCGGCAGCAGCGACGTGCACCTCTCCGGCTTCGCCGTCGAGGGCGACGTCCGGGAGCGGATCGACACCGACCAGGTCAACGCCGTCGGCGGGGCGCTCAACCGGTCCACCGTCGACGGTCTCTACCTGCACCACACCAAGGTCGGCCTCTGGTTCGACGGCCCGATGACCGACCTGCGGGTCACCAACACGGTCATCGCCGACCAGATCGCCGACGGGCTCAACTTCCACACCGGCGTCACCCACTCCTCGGTTTCGCACACCTTCGTCCGCAGCACCGGCGACGACGCGCTGGCCATGTGGTCCGAGCGCACCGGCAACGCGCACAACACCTTCGACCACAACACGGTGCAGTCGCCGGTCCTGGCCAACGGCATCGCCCTCTACGGCGGCACGGACCTCACCGTCTCGAACAACCTGATCGCCGACCCGGTCCGCGAGGGCAGCGCCATCCAGGTCGGCTCCCGGTTCGGCGCCGAACCCTTCACCGGCCACCTCTGGATCACCGGCAACACCACGGTCCGGGCCGGCACCTACGACTTGAACTGGAACATCGGCCTGGGCGCAATCTGGTTCTACGCGCTGGACCGCAGCATCGACGCCGACATCCAGGTGGTCGGCGACATCTTCCTCGACAACACCTACAACGCGATCATGCTGGTCAGCGACTGGCCGGTGAAGGACAGCTACTCGATCAGCAACGTGCACTTCCGGGACATCCGGGTCGACGGCACCGGCACCTCGGTGGTGAGCGCCCGGACCGCCGGCTCCGCCTCCTTCGCCAACGTGGACGCTCGCAACGTCGGCGCGGTGGGCGTCAACAACTGCGGCTCGTTCCACTTCACCCCCGCCGGGTCGGAGTTCGCCCTGGCCGACCTCGGCGGCAACGACGGCGGCTGGCTCGCCCCGTGGCTGCTGCCGAACACCATCACCTGCGACGACCGGCCGCCGGTCGTGCCACCACCCGCCCCGGCGCCGTGGTGAGGTGATCCACTCCGAGACGGCCCGGCGGGCAACCTGCCCGCCGGGCCACCGGCCGTCCGGGGCTGGCTCAGTCGCGCAGAGCCGCCTGTACGGCGAGGGCGAAGCTCTGCACGTTGTCGACCATGATGTTGTGTCCGCACTCGGGAACCGCCACCACCTCCACGCCCGCGCCGGCCAGTCGGTCGTCGTCGAACCGTGGCCCGTCGGCCGCCGGGTACAGGAACGTGCGAGGTATCGGTAGCTTTTCCAGGCTTTCGCGCGTTGCTGGCTCGGTGCCGCGCAGCAGGTTCATCGCGCTGCGGTAGAGGGCCTGCGGCCCCGCCAGGCGCATCGTGGCCGCCCACTCCGGCCCGACGAACTCGAGCGTCTCGTCCCAGCCGCGGTCGAGGAAGTCACGCTCGGTCTGGTAGACCCCGATGCCCGAGCTGCCCGGTCGCTTGGTGGTGGGCAGCTCGCGCACCGGGTCGAGGGGCGCGTCTACCAGCACGAGCCGGCGCACCAGCCAGGGGTGGCGCGCGGCCAGGGTGGTCGCCACCGTGCCGCCCATGCTGTGTGCGATCACGTCGGCGCCGCTCACCTGGGCCTGCTCGAGCGCACGGGCCAGCACGTCGGCGTGCATCTGCAGGGTGTAGGACGCGCCCTGCGGACGGTCGCTGATGCCGAAGCCCAGCATGTCGACCATGAGCGAGCGGTGGCCGGCCAGGGCCGGATGCGCTACGGCGGCGGCGTAGTAGGGCGTGGAGCTTGCGCCGAGGCCGTGGAGGTAGACACGGGTGGGCTCGGCGCCGGGAATCTCGACCCAACGCACCCGGGAACCGTCGGGAAGTACCTGAGCGCTGTGCATGATCGGCATCATACCTCGGATCCGAGGTATCTTGGCAAGAGGGTATGCTCTCGATCATGCTGGAACTCGCGATCCTCGGCTTCCTTCAGGACGGCCCGTTACACGGCTACGACCTGCGCAAACGCATCGCCGCCCTGACCGGACACGTACGCCCCATCGCGGACGGCACGCTCTACCCCCTGCTCAAGCGCATGGAATCGGCCGGGCTGCTGTCCCGCGAGCTGCAGCCCGGTCAGGCGGCCGCACCCCGGCACATGCTGTCGTTGACCGAGGCGGGCGCCACGGCGCTGCACGACCGGCTACGCGAACCCGACGAGCTCTTCATCACCGACGAGAACCGGTGGTTCACCATGCTCGCCTTCCTGCGCCACCTCGACGACCCGGCCGCCCAGGCCACCGTGCTGCGGCGCAGGCTGCACTTCCTCACCCAGCCGGCCAGCTTCTTCTGGGACGGCGACCGGCCGCTGCGTGCCGCCGACTTCGACGACGCCTTCCGACAAGGACTGTTCACGATCGCGACCGCGACAACGCATGCTGAGCTGAAGTGGCTGCGCCAGACACTGGCCGCCCTGGAGCAGGCTTCCTGACGCCCGCCCCAGTCGGCCCGACAGCTACCACCGCAAGGGCAGCCATGCCACGGGGACGCCACCCCGGCACGCCGCAGTCCCACCGATCCAGGGACAACTCGCCAGCCAACGGTGAATGCAGGTGAGCAGGTCCTCCGCGTCGACCGGCTTGGTGACGTAGTCGCTGGCGCCGGCGTTCAGGCCGCGGGCAGGCCCTCGTGGTTGACATAGAGAACGACGTGGAACCGCCCGTCCTCCTCCCGGAGCAGGTACGACGACACGAGCCGAAGCGGCCGGCCACCGTCCCGGCGCGGCGCGTCCCACTCGGTGCGGGCCAGCACGTACCGCTCGTCGAGCCGCTGGCAGGTGAGGCCGGTCAGCTCCGCGCGGCCGAGCCCGGCCTCGGCGAACAGCCGGGCCCGGCGGGGCAGGGCGGCGAGGAACGCGGCGCGGGGTACCGGCCGGGCGCCGGCCTCATCGGCCAGCAGGAACGGGTCGGCGAGCAGGGCGCCGAGCGCGGCGGGATCGGCGGTCCCGGTGAAGGCGGCGAGGAAGTCGCGGACGCGGGTGTCGAGCAGATCGATGGCCTCGGGCACGGGCTGGTCCTTTCCGGGAGCTGCCGCGCCGGTGGGCGCGGCCGGGGAGGTGCTCCCGGTAGCGCGGCGACGCCCTCTCGGGAGCGCCGCCACACTACCAGCGGTAATCAGACATAATACCACAAATATTGACGCAAATCCAGCCCCGTGCGGCCGGATCCGGGTCAGCTGGTCAGCCAGCGGTGGATGCAGGTGAGCAGGTCCTCCGCGTCGACCGGCTTGGTGACGTAGTCGCTGGCGCCCGAGGAGATGCTCTTCTCCCGGTCCCCGCGCATCGCCTTCGCGGTGACCGCGATGATCGGCAGGTCGGCGTAGCGGGGCATGGCGCGGATCGCGGCGGTGGCCGCGTACCCGTCCATCTCGGGCATCATCACGTCCATCAGCACCAGGTCGATGTCGTCGTGCCGCATCAGCGTCTCGACGCCCTTACGGCCGTTCTCCGCGTAGACCACGTCCATGCCGTGCAGCTCCAGGATGTTGGTCAGGGCGAAGACGTTGCGCGCGTCGTCGTCCACCACCAGCACCTTGCGGCCGCTCAGCTCCCGGACGACCGGGTCGGCAATCGGGCTGCGGTCGCCGGCCGGGGACGGGAACGACGGCACCCGCTCCGGGGCGTCCGCGGTCAGGTGCAGCACGATGCGCTCCCGCAGCTCGTCCAGGCTGCCGAGAAGCTCCAGCGGGCGGTCCGCAGCCATCCCCTGGAGCAGGGTGTCCTGCCCGCCCACGAGCGGCTGCCCGTGGTACGCCAGCACCGGCAGGCCGCGCAGGCCGGGGTGCTCGTGCAGCGCCTTGAGCAGGGCCGTGCCGTATTCGTCGGCCGGGTCGAGCTGCACCACGAGCAGGTGGTGGCGGTGCCGGGCGAGCATGCCGACCGCCGACTCGACGTCCACCGCGGTGGTCACCTCGACCGGGCCGCCGGTCTCCGCGGCCACGCCGCGGGCCAGCAGGGTGAGCAGTCCCTTCTCGTGCGATTCGAGCACCAGCACCCGTCGCTGCTGCTGCGCCACCCAGCGCTGGGCGTCCACCGCCATGGCAGCCTCGCTGACCGGGGCCGGGCTGCTGACGCCCTCGGCCGGCAGCGGGCCAGTGACCGTGCTGGGCAGGTAGAGCGTGAAGGTGCTGCCCTGGCCCAGGACGCTCGCCGCGGTGATCTGCCCGCCGAGCAGCCGGGCGATCTCCCGGCTGATGGACAGCCCCAGGCCGGTGCCGCCGTAGCGCCGGCTGGTGGTGCCGTCGGCCTGCTGGAACGCGTCGAAGATGGCGGTCAGGTGCTGCTCGGCGATGCCGATGCCGGTGTCGATGACCCGGAACGCGATGACCGTCTCCGCCGGTGGCATCTCCGCCGGCAGCTCCTCGGGCCGGGCCCGTTCGATGCGCAGCTGCACCCGCCCCTGCTCGGTGAACTTGACCGCGTTGGAGACCAGGTTGCGCAGCACCTGCCGCAGCCGCTGCTCGTCGGTGTGCAGCCGGTCCGGCACGTCCGCGCCGGTGATCAGGTCCAGCTCCAGGCCGCGCGGCGTGGTGAGTGGGCGGAACGTGGCGTCGACGTAGTCGCGCAGCGTGGACAGCTCGAACGTCTCCAGGTTGATGTCCATCTTGCCGGCCTCGACCTTGGACAGGTCGAGGATGTCGTTGATGAGCTGGAGCAGGTCGGCGCCGGCCGAGTGGATGACGGTGGCGTACTCGACCTGCTTCGGAGTGAGGTTGCGGTTGGGGTTCTGCGCCAGCAACTGCGCGAGGATGAGCAGCGAGTTCAACGGGGTACGCAGCTCGTGGCTCATGTTGGCGAGGAACTCGGACTTGTACTTGGAGGCGAGCGCGAGCTGCTGGGCCCGGGCCTCCAGCTCCTGGCGGGCCTGCTCGATCTCGGAGTTCTTCGTCTCGATGTCGTGGTTCTGCCGGGCCAGCAGCGCGGCCTTCTCCTCCAGCTCGGCGTTGGAACGCTGAAGTTCCTCCGAGCGGGCCTGCAACTCCTCGGAGCGGGTCCGCAGCTCGGCGGCGAGCCGCTGCGACTCGGTGAGCAGCACGTCGGTCCGCGCGTTGGCCACGATGGTGTTGACGTTGACGCCGATGGTCTCGGTGAGCTGCTCGAGGAAGTCCCGCTGGATCTCGGTGAACCGGCCCATCCCGGCCAGCTCGACGACGCCGAGCACCTGGTCCTCGAAGAGGATCGGCAGCACCATCAGGTGCAGCGGCGCGGCGGCGCCCAGGCTGGACGAGACCGTGACGTAGTCGGCCGGCACCGCGTCGACCACGATGGCCCGCTTGCTCAGGGCGGCCTGGCCGACCAGGGAGTCGCCGAGGGCGAACCGGCGGCGGGTGGCGTCGTGGCCGTACCCGCCGACCACCCGCAGCCCTCGGCCGTCGGGGCCGTCGTCGACCAGCAGGAACGTGCCGAGCTGCGCGGAGACCAGCGGGGCCAGCTCGTTCATCACCAGCCCGGCGACCACCTCCAGGTCCCGATGGCCCTGCATCAGGCCGGAGATGCGGGCCAGGTTGGTCTTGAGCCAGTCCTGTTCCTGGTTGGTCCGGGTGGTCTCGCGCAGCGACTCCACCATCGAGTTGATGTTGTCCTTCAGCTCGGCGACCTCGCCGGAGGCGTCCACGGTGATCGAGCGGGTCAGGTCGCCGGTGGCAACCGCGCTGGTCACCTCGGCGATGGCGCGCACCTGGCGGGTGAGGTTGCCGGCCAGCTCGTTGACGTTCTCGGTCAACCGCTTCCAGGTGCCGGAGACGCCCTCGACCTCGGCCTGACCGCCGAGGCGCCCCTCGCTGCCGACCTCCCGGGCCACCCGGGTCACCTCGGCGGCGAAGCTGGAGAGCTGGTCGACCATCGTGTTGATGGTGGTCTTGAGTTCCAGGATCTCGCCGCGCGCGTCGACGTCGATCTTCTTGGTCAGGTCGCCCTGCGCCACCGCGGTGGTCACCTGGGCGATGTTGCGCACCTGGCCGGTGAGGTTGTTCGCCATGGAGTTGACGTTGTCGGTCAGGTCCTTCCAGGTGCCGGCCACGTTGGGCACCCGGGCCTGGCCGCCGAGCCGGCCCTCGGTGCCCACCTCCCGGGCCACCCGGGTCACCTCGTCGGCGAACGCGCCGAGCGTGCCGACCATGGTGTTGATGGTCTGGGCGAGCACGGCGACCTCGCCCTTGGCCTCGACGGTGATCTGCCGGCTCAGGTCGCCCTGGGCCACGGCGGTGGCGACCAACGCGATGGACCGCACCTGGTTGGTGAGGTTGTTCGCCATCTCGTTGACGTTGTCGGTCAGGTCCTTCCAGGTGCCGGCCACGTTGGAGACCCGGGCCTGGCCGCCGAGCCGGCCCTCGGTGCCCACCTCCCGCGCCACCCGGGTCACCTCGTCGGCGAACGCGGAGAGCTGGTCGACCATCGTGTTGATGGTCTCCTTCAGGGCGAGGATCTCGCCGCGGGCATCCACCCGGATCTTCTGGGTGAGGTCGCCCTTCGCGACCGCGGTGGTGACCTCGGCGATGCTGCGTACCTGGGCGGTGAGGTTGTCCGCCATGACGTTCACCGACTCGGTCAGGTCCTTCCAGGTGCCGGAGACGCCCTTCACGTCGGCCTGGCCGCCGAGCCGGCCCTCGGTGCCGACCTCGCGGGCCACCCGGGTCACCTCGTCGGCGAACGACGAGAGCTGGTCCACCATCGTGTTGATGGTGCTCTTCAGCTCCAGGATCTCGCCGTGCGCGGTCACGGTGATCTTCTGCGACAGGTCACCCCGGGCCACCGCGGTGGCCACCTGGGCGATGCTGCGGACCTGGTCGGTGAGGTTGCCCGCCATCGAGTTCACCGAGTCGGTCAGGTCACGCCAGGTGCCGGCGACCCCACTGACCTGCGCCTGACCGCCGAGCCGGCCGTCGGTGCCGACCTCGCGGGCCACCCGGGTCACCTCGTCGGCGAACGACGACAGCTGGTCCACCATCGTGTTGATGGTGCTCTTGAGTTCGAGGATCTCGCCCCGGGCGTCGACCGTGATCTTCTGCGACAGGTCACCCCGCGCCACCGCGGTGGTCACCTGGGCGATGTTGCGGACCTGGCTGGTCAGGTTGCCGGCCATGAAGTTCACCGAGTCGGTGAGGTCACGCCAGGTGCCGGCCACGCCCGGCACCTCGGCCTGGCCGCCGAGCCGGCCCTCGCTGCCGACCTCGCGGGCCACCCGGGTCACCTCGTCGGCGAACGACGACAGCTGGTCCACCATCGTGTTGATGGTGACCTTCAGCTCCAGGATCTCCCCGCGCACGTCGACGGTGATCTTCTGCGACAGGTCACCCCGGGCCACCGCGGTGGCCACCTCGGCGATGTCGCGGACCTGGTCGGTCAGGTTGCCGGCCATGGCGTTCACCGAGTCGGTCAGGTCCTTCCAGGTGCCCGACACGCCCGGCACGTCCGCCTGGCCGCCGAGCTGACCCTCGGTGCCCACCTCCCGGGCCACCCGGGTCACCTCGGAGGTGAACAGGGAGAGCTGGTCCACCATCCCGTTGAAGACGGTGGCGATCTCGCCCAGCAGCCCGTCGGCGTCCTCCGGCAGCCGGGTGCCGAAGTCGCCGTCCCGTACCGCGGTGAGCCCGGCCAGCAGTTGGCGCAGGCCCGGATCGGCCACCGGCGCCCCGGTCGTCGGAGCCGCTTCGCGTCGCCGCGGGATCGTCTGGTCGACCACCACTACCGCCTTCGAAACTGACAGCCGAGCGGCGGATGGCCCCCGGCAATGATTGCATCCGCGCAAGTATGCACAAGCCCGCCCCGGCCCGCTGGACGGCGGGGCGGGTGCAGCCGGAAGCCAGGCCGGTCAGCCGGGCGGGTGGGCCGGTGGGCCCGGGCGCCGGGCGGGTGGGCCGGTGGGCCGGGCGGGGAGGCCGCTGCGCCGCGCGCCGGGCGGGTAGCCGGTGGGCCGTCGGGCGGGTGGACAGAAACGCACCGCCACCGGAGGGAGCCGGTGGCGGTGCGTGGGGCCCGGGGCGAGGCGGTAGCGCTCGCCGGACCGGAAGGCGGGTGCCGGGCGGCTGGTCCGCCCGGGGTGGATCAGGCCTCGGTGAGCTGGCCGCGCAGCTTGGTCAGCGCGCGGGCGAGCAGCCGGGAGACGTGCATCTGGGACACGCCGACCCGGGCGGCGATCTCGCTCTGGGTCAGGTTGCCGTAGAAGCGCAGGGTGAGGATCTTCTGCTCGCGCTCGTCGAGGGTGGCCAGCGCGGGGCCGAGCGAGGCGCGCAGCTCGGCCAGCTCGTACTCGTTGTCCTCGGCGCCCAGGGTGTCGCCCAGCTCGGTGGCGCTGTCGCCGTCGCCGATCGGGGTGGAGAGCGAGACGGCGTTGTAGGCGCGGGCGCCCTCCAGGCCCTCGAGCACCTCTTCCTCGGTGATGTCGAGGTGGGCGGCGATGTCGGCGACGGTCGGGGCCCGGTTGAGGGTCTGGGTGAGGGTGCCGTTCGCCTCGGAGATGCGCAGCCGCAGTTCCTGGAGGCGGCGCGGGACCCGGATGTTCCAGGTGCGGTCGCGGAAGTGCCGCTTGATCTCGCCGAGGATGGTCGGGATGGCGAAGCCGGCGAAGTCCACGCCCCGGGAGGCGTCGAACCGGTCCACCGCCTTGATCAGCCCGAGGGCGGCGGTCTGGGCCAGGTCGCCGGTCGGCTCGCCCCGGCCGCTGTAGCGGGCGGCGAGGTGGTTGGCCAGCGGCAGCCACGCCTCGATGACCTGGTTGCGCAGCGCCGGCCGCTCCGGGTGTCCCTCGGGCAGCGCGGCCAGGGCCGCGATCAGCTCGCTGGCGCGGGTCTCCTCGCCGGTCACCGCCGCACGGTGCGCCTCGGTGGTCGTCGGCGCGATGGTCGTCGTGGTCATGCTGCCCTTCCTGTCCGAGGAGAACTGGTGCTCCCCAAGCACCGGTCGTGCCAGTCACCCTAGACCAAAGGTTGCGGCCTTATCAACCGAACGGCCGATGGATGTATCGCCCAGACGTATGCATTACGGACGAGAAACCGCAAGACCGGGACGGTACGCCGCCCGTGAGCGTGGACACCACCCGCCCCGCCGCCGGGCTCGGCCGGGACCACGCCACCAGGCGGCGGCCCGGCGGACATCGACGAGCTTGCACCGCGCGGCGCACCCCTCTATCGTCGTGGGAGCGCTCCCGAGGCTGCCGCCGTTCCGACTCACCGGGCGAGTTCGCGACGGGCACCGTCCACTCCCCACCCCGCAGATGGGACGACCCGCATGTCCTCGATTCCGCGCCCGCCCCGGCGCACCCTTCTCGTGAGCGGCGCCGTCGGCGCGCTCGCCCTGGCCGCGACCGCCGTGCTGCCGATGACCACCGCCGCGGCGGCGACCGGCTGCGCCGTCACCTACACCACCAACTCCTGGCCGGGCGGCTTCACCGCCAACCTCACCATCCAGAACCTGGGCGACCCGGTGAGCGCCTGGGCCCTGGGTTTCACCTTCCCCGACTCGGGCCAGCGCGTCACGCAGGGCTGGTCGGCGACCTGGCAGCAGAGCGGCAGCGCGGTCACCGCGCAGAACATGAGCTACAACGGCGCGCTCGGCAGCGGGGCGAGCACCACGATCGGCTTCAACGGCGCGTGGACCACCGCGAACCCGGCGCCCACCGCGTTCACCCTCAACGGCACGACCTGCACCGGCGGGATCAGCCCCACCACCGCTCCGCCGACCACCCTGCCGCCGACCACTCCGCCGCCCACGACTCCCCCGCCGACCACCCCGCCGCCGACCACTCCCCCGCCACCGACCGGCACCACGCCGGTGGCGATCAACGGCCAGCTCCGGGTCTGCGGGGTCAGCCTCTGCAACCAGTACGGCCGGCCGATCCAGTTGCGCGGCATGAGCACCCACGGGTTGCAGTGGTTCGCGAACTGCTACAACGACGCCTCGCTCGACGCGCTCGCCAACGACTGGCAGGCCGACCTGCTGCGCATCTCGATGTACGTGCAGGAGAAGGGCTACGAGACCAACCCGGCCGGCTTCACCAGCCAGGTCAACACGCTGGTGGACAAGGCGGAGGCGCGCGGCCTGTACGCGCTGATCGACTTCCACACGCTGACCCCCGGCGACCCGATGTACAACCTGGACCGGGCCAAGACCTTCTTCGCCGCGGTGTCGGCCCGCAACGCCGCCAAGAAGAACGTGATCTACGAGATCACCAACGAGCCGAACGGCGTGAGCTGGTCCACCATCAAGAACTACGCCGAGCAGGTCATCCCGGTGATCCGGGCCAACGACCCGGACGCCGTGGTCATCGTCGGCACCCGAGGCTGGTCGTCGCTGGGCGTCTCCGAGGGCGGCAACTCCGACGAGATCGTCAACAACCCGGTCCGGGCCGACAACATCATGTACACGTTCCACTTCTACGCGGCGTCGCACCAGGACACCTACCGCAACGAGCTGCAGCGGGCGGCCTCCCGGCTGCCGCTGTTCGTGACCGAGTTCGGCACGGTCACCTACACCGGTGACGGCGCGGTCGACGCCGCCAGCAGCACCACCTGGCTCGACCTGCTCGACCGCCTGAAGATCAGCTATGCGAACTGGACGTACTCCGACGCCGGCGAGGGCAGCGCCGCGTTCCGGCCGGGCACCTGCAACGGCGGCAGCTACGCCGGCACCGCGGTGCTCACCGACTCGGGGAACTTCATGCGCAACCGCATCCGTACCCCGGACAGCTTCCCCACCTCCTGACGGCCGCGACCGGCGGCGGCGCCTCGGGGTCGCCGCCGGTCGCCCTCAGCCCTCGATCAGGCCGGCGCGGCGCCAGAGCAGTCGGCCCGGGCCGGCCACCAGGCCCAGCTCGGTGAGGTGGTCGGCGATCCGCTGCGCGGACCAGCGCAGCGTCGCCTGCCAGTGCGGGTTCGCGCGGGCCGCGGCCCGGCCGACCTCGGGCGCGATGCCGACCGCCGCGTACGCCTGGGGGTGGACCAGGCGGCGGGTGATGGAGTACGCGGCCCGACCGATCACCAGCCGCGCGTAGCCGAGCGTGACCGGGCCGGCGGACTCGACCTGGCGGGCCAGCTCGTCCCGGGCGAAGCGGACGTGGCGGGCCTCCTCGACCACGTGGATCCGGGACACCATCCGGATCAGCGGCTGCAACGACTCGTCGGCCATGATCTCCCGCTGGAAGGCGTCGAGGATCTCCTCGGCGATGAGGATGGCCGCGTACATCTGCGGCCCGGTCGCGGTGGCCTTGAGCCAGCGGCCGAGCGCGTGGTCCACCCGGTCGGCCCGGTAGACCGGGCAGCCAGTCGCCTCGATGAGCCGGCCGAACATGATGGAGTGCCGGCACTCGTCGGCGACCTCGGTGAGCGCGTACTGGGCGTGCCGGCTGGTCGGGTCGGCGTCGTAGTAGTGCCGGATCAGCATCTGCATGAGGATCGTCTCGAACCACAGCCCGGCGCTGGCCGCGCTGGCCACCTCGTGCTTGGTCAGCTCGATGCGCTGTGCCTCGCTGAGCCCCTCCCACAGGGCCGTGCCGTAGAGGCTGCTGCGCTGCGGCGGCAGCCAGTACGCGTCGGGCCGGGGTGGCGCCGTCCAGTCGATGTCGACGGTGGGGTCGTAGCTGGTGCGCACCGAGGCGGCGAGCAGCCGGGTGGCGACGGCCTCGCGCGGGAAGCCGGTCGACGTGCCCTCCATGACCCCTCCCCATTGACGTAACTTCGGGTAACTGTTACGAGTGGTAGCATGCGACCCACCTCCACTGATGTCAATGCCCCGGACCCCGGCGGGGAGCCCCGCGCCGGGCGGCGGGACCGCTGGGCCGGCCACCGCGAGCAGCGGCGGCAGGAGCTGATCGGGGCCGCCGTGCAGGCGCTGCTCCGCCACGGCCCACAGGTCGACATGGACCAGGTGGCCGCCACCGCCGGCGTCACCAAGCCGGTCCTCTACCGGTACTTCGCGGACAAGGCGCAGCTCTGGCTCGCGGTCAGCGAGGTGGTGGCGACCCGCGTCGTGGACAGCATCGCCCCCGCCATCGAGCAGGTCCGCGAGGAGCGCGCGCTGGTCGAGGCGACCATCGACGCGTACCTGCGGGTGATCGAGTCCGAGCCGACGCTCTACCGGTTCCTCATGCACCAGGCCGGCCACCCCGGCATCCACCAGGTGGTCGCCGGCACCAGCCGCCAGGTCGCCGCCGGGCTGGCCCGGGCCATCGGGGACCGGCTGCGCGCGCTCGGCCTGGACGCCGGCCCCGCGGAGCCGTGGGCGTACGGGCTGGTCGGCTTCGTGCAGGCGGTCGGCGACTGGTGGACCACGCACGGCCAGCCGATCCGCCGGGAGGCCCTCACCGACTACCTGACCACCCTGCTCTGGAGCGGCATCGAGGGGGTGCGGCGCGGCGCCGACCTGCCCGCCGAACTGGCCCGCGCCCACGAACCGGTCGACCGGTGAGCTACCACGGCCCGGCGTGGGTCGCCGACACCGCGGTACGGCTGCACGCGGCCGCCCGCTGGGAACCGGTCGACGGCCGCTACCACTGGGCCGGGCGGATCGAACCGGACCCCCGGATGGTCCGGCTGCTCCGCTCCGGCCGCCGCGACGTGCCGGTACGCGTCGGCGAGCGGGTCTGCCGGGCCCGGCTGGCCGAGGTCGACCCGTGGGGCGGCGTGCGGATCACCGGGGTCGGCGAGCCACCCTGGCCACCCGAGGCGGACGAGGACTGAGCCGCACGTACGGTGGGGGGATGACCTCACCGACCGCCACGGTGCTGCTGGTCTTCGGCTGCGGCGTGGTGGCGGACGGCCACGGTCACCGGCTGACCGCCGAGGGCGAGGCGCGCACCCGGGCGGCCGTCGCGTACGTCACGGCGCACGCCGCCGAGTTCCGCCGCGCCGCCCTGCCCCGCGTCGTCTTCACCGGCGGGTGGCCACTGGGCATCCCCGAAGCGGCCTGCCCGCCGGCCGGGTGCCGCGAGGCCGACCTCATGCTGGCCCGGGCCCGCGCCGCCGGCCTGGACCGGTACGCCGACCTGCACGCCGAGACCCGCTCGCGGACCACCCTGCAGAACCTGGTCCACACCGTCGAGGACGGCCTGCTCGCCGGGCACGAGTTCGACCCGGCGCGCCCCCTCGGCCTCGTGTCGCACCCCTGGCACCTGCCCCGGATCCGGTTCCTCGCCGGCAAGGCGCTGCGCCTGTCCGGCGCGGCGCTGCTGGAGGTCGCGGCGGCGGACACCGCCACCGGTCGGGCCCGGCGTCGCGAGCGGGTGATCCGGGCCGCCGCCCGGCTCGGCTACCTCGGCGTGCACACCCCGGCCGGGTTGCTGCGCCGGGAGCGCGGCATCGCCCGCTCCGCGCGGCTGCTCAGCGGCTGGACCCGGCGGTAGCGCCCCGGCCCGCCGCCGGTCGCCGGCCGGGTGAGCGGTCAGCTCGACAGGCGGCGGCCCGGTGTGTCGCCCCTGCGGGCGGTCGACGGCGTGGCGGCTTCGGACGAGGCGAGACCTCGCGGCGGGCGCCCGCGCGCCGCGGTGATTGGCCGCCCGGCGCTCCGGGTAGGACGGACGTCGATCGGTGGAGCTGATCCACGACGGCGGCCGGGGCCGCCGGAGCGTTCGACGCGCGGGAGGTTCGGTGATCGTTCTGGTGCCGGTGTACCAGCCGGGCAAGGATCTGCTGCGTCTGGTCGACGACCTGGCCGACGCCGGCCGGGACGGGCATCCGGTCGTCGTGGACGACGGCAGCGGCCCGGGCGCGACGGCTGTGCTCGCGGCGGCCCGCGAGCGGGGCTGCACCGTGCTGCGCCGCCGGGTCAACCGGGGCAAGGGCGTGGTGCTCAAGACCGGCTTCCGGTACGTGGCCAGCCACCACCCGGGCCGCGACGTGGTGTGCGTGGACGCCGACGGGCAGCACCGGGCCGGCGACGTCAGGCTCGTCGCGCAGCGGATGCGGGACACCGGCGCGCTGACGCTCGGCGTGCGCCGCTTCGCCGGCGAGGTGCCGCTGCGCAGCCGGTTCGGCAACGCGGTCACCCGGGAGGCGTTCCACCTGGCCACCGGCTGCCCGCTGCGGGACACCCAGACCGGGCTGCGGGCGTACCCGGCGCGGCTGCTCGACCGGCTCGCCGCGATCCCGGGCAGCCGCTTCGAGTACGAGATGAACGTCCTGCTGCACGCGGTCCGCGACGGGTGGCCGATCGAACAGGTGGAGATTCCCACCCGCTACCGGGGCGGCAACTCCGCCTCGCACTTCTCCGCCCTGGTCGACTCCGCCCGGATCTACGCGGCGCTGGCCGGCTTCGCGGCGACCAGGCCGCTGGCCGGTGCCCGGTCGTCCGGCCCCGCGACCGACGCGACTGGAGGCCCGTCCGGTCGGACAGCGCGGGTGGCGGCGCGCGGGACGCGCCGCCACCCGGACCGGGTCACGGATAGCTGACCAGGTTCACCGGCACCGTGGCGGTGCCCTGCGCGGTGCCGCCGGTGTCGTTGATGACGTGCGTGATCGAACCGTTGCCGCCGAGCGAGACGGTCAGCAGGTCGTGGAAGCGGACGCCGGCCGCGGTCGGCGCCTCGAACCCGTGGTACGCGGCGATGGTGGGATCGACGTTGAAGTAGCAGTAGCTGCCCATCCCCCAGCCCTCGAACGCGGTGACCGGGTTGGCCACCTTGAACGCCGCGTAGCCGACCATCGAGCCGTTCATCCAGGCCGACGCGCTCGGCGGGTCGTACGGCAGCTCGTTCTGGAAGAAGATGGTCCGGCCGTTGTTGCCGTTCCAGATCACCTCGTACCGCTGGTAGTGCTCGACGAAGAGGCCGAGCGCGGTGACGTAGTTGCCGTTGACGATCAGGCCGGTGTCGGCGGTGTTCACCGTCCAGCCGACGCCGCTGCCGTGGTCGGCCCGCCAGGCCCAGATGTGGTCGATCAGGGCGTCGTGCTGGTTCACCACCAGGCTGGTGGTGGCCTTGCCGGGGCCCGCGCCGCCGATCCGGAAGAAGACGTCCTGGATCGAGGTCGGGTTGGCGTTGTGCCGGGCGGTCGCGCCGGCCGGCCCGACCTGGAGCAGCACCGGGGAGTTGACCGGGCCGGCGTCGAAGAGCAGGCCGGCCAGCCGCACCCCGTCGACGTCGGCGACCGACATGGCGGTGACCCCGTTCTGCGGGATCAGCGTCGCGAAGCCCAGACCGAGCACCACGGTGCCCGGACGGGTCACCGCGATCGTCTCGGTCACCGGGTAGACGCCCGGCGTGAACAGCAGGTTCAGGCCCTGGGCCAGGGCCGCGTTGATGGTCGCGGTGGAGTCGCCGGGGCGGGCGACGTAGAACTGGCTCAGCGGGATCGAGGTGCCCGGGGTCGCGCCGCCCAGCCAGGAGGCGCCGGCGGCGTTGGTCCGGGTGGACGGGACGAAGACCTGGTAGGCGCCGGCCCCGTCGAGGTACAGGTACGGGATGTCCCGGCTGACCGGGGTCTGGGCGAGGGTGGTGTACGCCGGGTTCGGGAAGCTGGTGGCCGGCGCGCCGACCACCCCGGAGTTGGTCATGTTCCAGACCGCGTTGAGGTAGCCGCCCACGTTGCTGTCCCGGGTGTACCACTGCTGCTGGGAGTAGGGCTGCACGACGCCGGTGACCCGGCTGTCGGCGATGTAGCCGCCGCTGGCCCAGCCGTAGCCGTTCGGGGCGAGGTTGAGGTCGCCCTGGATGTCCATCCGGCGGAACGGCGCGGCCTGGGAGACCGCCCAGCGGGTGAACCCGGCGGACGGGAAGACCTCCAGGTTGGCCGCCGAGCGCCAGAAGTTCTGGGTGGCGTTGCCGTTGAACCAGCCCGCGTCGACCGTGATGTCGCCGTGGATGCGGACGTCGTCGGGGTTCCGGCCCAGGCCCATGATCGAGGTGTAGAAGCCGATCTGCGCGTTGATCCCGGAGTAGTCGCCGGGCTTGAACATCAGCGCGTACCGCTGGGTGCCGAACTGGTTGGACTCCTGGGTGCGGAAGACCGCGTCGAGCTGGCCCTGGATGGTGGCGGCGGACATCGACGGGTCGAAGGTGATGACGTTGGGTCCGAGCGACCCGCCGCCGGGGATGGTCCCCCCTCCGGAGGTGTGCACGGCGAACTCCCACAGCGAGTAGCCCCAGGCGGTCGCCCGGGCGGTGCCGTACATCCGCACGTACCGGCCGCTGCCGGTGACGGTCAGGGTGTCGGTGCCGCCGTCGCCGGTGGTGGTGGCGTAGACGGTGGTCCAGGCGGCGCCGTCGGTCGAGGTCTGGATCTGGTACGCCCGGCCGTACGCCGCCTCCCAGGTCAGCACGACCTGGCAGAGGGTCCGCACGCTCCCCAGGTCGACCTGGAGCCACTGCGGGTCGGCGGCGGCGCTGGACCAGCGGGTGCCGGTGCTGCCGTCGACCGCCGCACTGGCGGGTGTGCCGGCGTTCTCGGTGGAGGAGGCGGTGGCGGGGCGGCCCTGGGCGGCGTTGCCGGTGGTGTCGCAGCCGCTGCCGCCGCCGGTGCTGCCGTAGACCTGGAACTCCCAGAGCGAGTAGCCGTAGGCGGTGGCCCGGGCGGTGCCGTACATCCGCACGTACCGGCCGGTGCCGCTGACGGTGAGGTCGTCGGTGCCGCCGTCACCGCTGGTGGTGGCGTAGACGGTGGTCCAGGCGGCGCCGTCGGTCGAGGTCTGGATCTGGTACGCCCGGCCGTACGCCGCCTCCCAGGTCAGCACGACCCGGGAGATGGTGGCGGCGGCGCCCAGGTCGACCTGGAGCCACTGTGGATCGGCGAAGGCGCTGGACCAGCGGGTGCCCGCGTTGCCGTCGGTCGCGTTGGTCGCGGGGTTGCCGGCGTTCTCCACCGACGAGGCGCTCGTCGGGCGGCCCTGCGACAGCAGCGGGTCGGCCGCGCGGGCGGGGGTCGGTGCGAGCAGTCCGGCCGCCGTGAGCAGGGCAGTCAGGGCGGTGAGCAGGCGGTGGGCGCGGGGGCGGGGTGGGCGGGGTGGGACCGGTGACATGGGTCTCTCCGGGACGGGTGGGGAGCCGGGACGGCGGGCGGGGCCCGCGTCGGGTGACCCGCCCGTTCGGGTGGAGGGTTCCCCGGCCGGTGACGCATGTCAATGAAACCGCCGGTCCCGACGGCCTTTTTTCGCGGCTTGTGAAAAGTCCGGAACGAAGCCCGCGGCCGGCTTCGGCACGCGATCAGGTGGCGGCGTCCCAGACCTGCGCCTCGAACTCCCGCAACCGCTCCCGGAGCCCTTCCGGACGGGTGGTCCGGTACGGGTGGTGCGCGGCCGGGATGACCCGCACCATCTCGTCGACCATCTCCTGTGGATCGTCCTGGTGCGCCAGGTAGTGGCTCAGGTCCGGGCGGTCCAGCAGCGCGCTCGACCCGTCCCAGATCTCCGCCCCGGCGATCACGTGGTGCCCCGCCCGGGCCAGCCCGAGCGCGGCGCCCCGCCCCAGGCCGCTGCCCGCGCCGGTGATCAGGATGTCCACCGCCCCGCCCGCCGTCAGCCCTGCCGGGACTTCTGCCGGGGATCGGCCTTGTTGATCACGAAGAGCTTGCCGCGCCGGCGGACCACGATCGAGCCGACCTTCCGCTTCAGTCCGCGCAGGGAGCTTCGTACCTTCATCGCAGACTCACCCCGTTCCGGCTGGACTCTCGGCTACCCGCCTGGCCTACCCGTCGGGGCCGGCGTCATGCCTGCGCCCTCGTCCGGTGCCGGGGTCCGGCCGACCACGCAGCGCGGGTCCTGCAACGCGGCCGGCCGTTGCCGGCGGGCGAGGGCCTTGAGCAGCGACTCGCGTACCGACAGCCCGGCCAGGGCCGCCGAGTCGCCGGGCAGGTCGGTGAAGCTGGGACAGGAGATCCGGGACACGATGTCGGCGTTGGGCAGGATCTCCACACCGCCCAGGTCGGACAGGATCGTGGTGGTCTCCCCGTCCACCGAGACCACGTACCCGCGCACCTGACGGACCGCGGTGCCGCCGGTGGCGGTGTCCGGGTCGACGGCGGGAGCGCCGGTCGGTGTGGGTGCCACCGGGCGGGCGACCTGGATCGCGGTGGACGGCAGGATCGGGGTGGTCACCACCGCGTACAGCACGCCGGCGGCGAGCACCGCGGCCAGCGCGCCGCCGGCCCGCACGAAGGTGGCCACGGCGGCGCGGTGCACGGTCCCCGCGCCGGCCAGCAGCAGCGCCGGCACCGGCCAGCCGGCGATCAGCACCAGCGCCGCCTCGCCCTCCCGCCACGCCGCCTCGGCGATCGCGACGGCCGGCACAGCCAGCAGCAGCGCCGCCAGCGGCGTGCGCCACCGGCTGGCGGCGGCCGGCCGCACGGCGAGGTACAGCGCGAACCCCCACGCCGGCAGGAGCACCAGGGGCGTGCTGAGCGCCGCGGTGAGCACGCTCAGGCCGATCGCCCACGGGGGCGTACGCGCCGTCCACCGGGCCACCGGATGCCGCCGGCACAGCGCACGCCGGTCCGCGGCGTCGGTGGCGCTGGCCAGCACGACCGCGCCGACGGTGCAGACCATGGCCGGCACAGCGAAGAAGATCCACACCACCGAGAGGCTCACCGTGGCCAGGAAGGTGATCGGGTTCACGCTGTCGGCCAGCATCAGCGTGAACTGCCGGTCGCCGCCGGACTGGATCCACAGGTACAGCGCGGACACCGCCACCGGCACGCCCAGCAGCAGGGACCAGGCCGGCGAGCGGTCGACCCCGGTGGTGCCGGCCGGGTGCTCCGGCGGGTCCGCGACCGGGCGCCTCGGCGGCCACGGCCGGCGGGGCGGCGCGGCCCCGCGGCGCCGGCGCGCCGGGCGCCGTCGCGCCGGTGTGCTGGCGGCGGGCGCGAGGACGGGCAGCACCGCCGCGCCGGCCACCGGCTCGCCGTCGTCGGCGCCGCGCAGCAACGTCCCTTCCGGACGTGGCTGGCCCCGGGTGTAACCGGCCGGTACGAGGGTGCGGTCCGCGACCCGTTGCCAGGCGCCGGCCTCCCCCTTGCCGTAGCTGGCCAGCAGGAAGGAGTCGACGAGCGCCCGGAGGTAGCGGTCGCCGGGGGTGACCCCGATCCCGTAGCGCTGCTCCGGCAGCCCGCCGCCGAGCGGGAAGACGTGCAGCGCCCCGCCGGCGGCATGGGCCTGACCACGCAGGGTGATCTCGTCGCCGACGGTGGCGTCGACCCGGCCGGCGCGCACGTCGTCCACGCAGTCGCGCTGGCCGCGCCGGTGGGTCAGGGTCACCCGGCGGCCGGTGAGCAGGTCGTCCACCGTGGAACCCTCGACCGTGCAGACCCGGGCGCCGGCCAGCCGGCCCGACCAGGAGCGCTGGGCGAGCGCGACGATGTCGCCGGTCAGGTACGGGCCGGCGAAGTCGATGCTCCGGCGCCGCTCCGCGGTCATCAGCAGGCCGGCGAACACGACGTCGACCCGGCGCTCGACCAGCGCGCGCAGCCGCTCCTGCGGGGCCAGCGCCACGTAGACCGGCCGGATGCCCAGGGACCGGGCCAGGGCGGCGGCCAGTTCGACGTCGAAGCCGACCCGCCGACCGCGGGAGTCGACGCTGCCGAGCAGCGGCTGGTCGCCGAACACCCCGACCCGCAGGTCGCGGTGGGCCACCGGGGTGCGGCTGAGGAAGTCCGCCACGGTGGCGCTCCGCTGGCCGCCGAGGCTGAGCGCCAGCACCGAGGCGGCGACCAGGGCGAGGCTGACGAAGAGGCTCCAGCCCCGGGCGGTGGGGCGGAGCTGGCGAGTGGTGAGCACCATGGTCCATCCGGCTCGTCGGCGACGATGCCCGAGCCCGCCGACCACCGCCGGTGAGCGGGGGACGACCGTCGGTCAGCACCACCGATGAGCTGATCAGGCCCGCGGTGGCCGGCGCATCCGCCACACCGGCAGGCCGGGTGTCACCAACCCGACGGTCGCCGGGCGCCCGCGCGGGCGCCCGGCGACCGTGGCCGGTCAGGCGATCGCGCAGGGCGTGCCGTTGAGGGTGAACGAGGTGGGTTTGCCGGGGTTACCGGTGTGGGTGGCCTGGAATCCGATGCTGACCGACCCGTTGGCCGGGATGGTGGCGTTGTAGGAGACGTTGCGGGCGGTCACCGCGCCGCTGGCCGGCGCGTACGTGGCGTTCCAGCCCCCGGTGATGGTCTGCCCCGAGGGCAGGGTGAACGCCAGGCTCCAGCCGTTGACCGGGGCGGTCGACGTGTTGGTGATCGTCACGTCCGTGGTGAGACCGGTGTTCCAGGCGTTGACGGTGTACCCGACCCGGCACCCGCTCGTCGGCGGCGGCGTGGTGGGCGGTGGCGTCGTCGGCGGCGGCGTGGTCGGTGGCGGCGTGGTCGGTGGCGGCGTGGTCGGCGGCGGCGTGGTGGGCGGCGGAGTCGTCGGCGGCGGCGTGGTGGGCGGCGGCGTCGTCGGGGTGCTGCCGTCGAGGCCGAAGAAGCGGATCGCCTGCGCGGCGTCGACCGGCAGGTTGTGCGTCACGCCCTGCATGCTGATCGCCTCGACCGGCGCGGTGCCGCCGCTGCCGCCGTAGCGGGTGCGGGTGTAGCCGGACTGTGGACTGTCGGTGTACGTGGGGGTCTGGCTCAGGCCCTGCACGTTGGTCCACTGCTTGATCTCTTCACCGAAGTTCGGGTAGCGCAGCGTCTCGTCGTTGGTCCCGTGCCACAGCTGCATCCGGGGCCGCCGGCCGTTGTACCCCGGGTACGCGTTGCGGACCAGGTCGCCCCACTGCTGGGCGGTCTTGATGACCTGGCCGTTGGCGCACTCGCTGTTCCACTCCGAGCCGTTGGTGGTGGCGAAGCAGCCGAACGGCACCCCGGCGAAGGCCGCCCCGGCGCTGAACACGTCCGGGTAGAGACCGAGCATCACGTTGGTCATCATGGCCCCGGACGAGGTGCCGGTGGCGAAGATCCGGTTCGGATCCACGTTGTAGCGCTGCCGGACGTAGCTGACCATCGAGTTGATGCCGACCGGGTCGCTGCCGCCGTCGCGGCGCAGCGCCTGCGGGGACGAGACGTCGAAGCACTGGCTGCTGCGGGTCACCGACGGGTAGACCACGATGTAGCCGTACCGGTCGGCCAGCGAGGCGAACTGGGTGCCGGAATACATCGCCGGTCCGGAGCCGGTGCAGTAGTGGATGACCACCACGAGGGCGGGCTGCGGCGCGACCCGGTCCGGCACGTAGAGGTACATCCGCAGGTTGCTCGGGTTGGTGCCGAAGTTGGTCACCTCGGTCAGGGCGGCCGCCGAGGCGGGGCCGGGGGCGGCGAGGGCCGCCAGCGCGGCCAGCCCGGCGGCGACGAGGGCCGCGCCGAGCAGTCTGATCCTGTGTCTCACGGGAGGGTCCTTCCGGGATCTCCTGACGTGGTGGGACGCCGCGCAGGGATGCCCGGTCACCTGCGCGCTCGCCGGCGAGGCGCCACGACGACGGCCCGGACCCTCGGGACGAGATAGACAACCACGGATCTAGTTGCCCGGCTCGGAGTCTAGGCCGCCACGGCCGGGTCCACCAACAACTTCCGACGAGGTTTTCGGAAAACCTTCCGGAAATCGGTCTGTCGCCGGCCGCCTCCGCCGAGCTGCCGGCCCCGACCCCCACCGGCCGTCCTGGTCACGGCCGGGGCTGGCGGCGGCGCACCTCGGCGAGCATCTCGTCGACCGAGCCGGCCGGGTCGGTCACCGGGAACTGCACGACCTGCACCACCGACGCCGGATCCACCAGCAGGGTCAGCCGCTTGAACCGGGCCAGCCCACCGGCCCGGAAGGTGGGCAGCAGCAGGGCGGTGGCGAGCCGGCCGTCGGTGTCGGCGAGCAGCGGGTACGGCAGCCGGGCGTGCGCCGCGAACGCGGCCAACTGGTCCGGGCGCTGGGTGCTGACCCCGCGCACCTCCGCGCCGGCCGCCCGGAAGCGCTCGTACCGGTCGGCGTACGTGCGGGACTCCAGCGTGCACCCGACGGCCCCCGGGATCTGGTCCCAGTCCGGCGGCAGGCTCTGGCCGCCGGGGGCGAACGCGCCCGGGAAGAGGTAGAGCACGGTCCACCGCCCCGGCACGGCCGGTGGGTCCGCGCCGCCGTCGTGCCGGGGCAGCGTCATCGCCGGCACCCGGCGGCCGACCAGCCCGCGCACCCGCCGCGCCTCGGCGGAGTCCGGGTCGGCGCCGCCGGTCAGCTCGCCGTCACCCATCACGTGCCGGGTGCCCCAGTCCTGCAGGGCGACCAGCACCGGCAGCAGCCCCTCGCCCTTGGCGGTGAGCAGGTAGTCGTGCCGGGGCGGGTGCGCGGAGTACGGCCGGCGGTGCAGGACGCCGTGCTCGACCAGGCCACCGAGCCGCTCGGTGAGCGCGCGCCGGCTCACCCCCAGCTCTCGCTGCAGCGCGTCGAACCGGGTGGTGCCGCCGGCGACCTCGCGGACGATCAGGACGGTCCACCAGTCGCCGAGCACGCCGAGCGCCTGGGCGATCCCGCAGTCGGCGTCACCGAGTTCCGAACGCCGCACGTCCCACCTCCCGCCGCCACGGCCCCCACGACTATAGTCCGTTTCAGATTGGAACTCACTGGTGAACGGGGGTGACGGCATGGCCGTCGAACGGGGGGCCGGTGTGTTCTGGCGCTGGTGGGCCGCCGGCACGGCCAGCCTGGTCGGGTCGGCGGTCGGCGGCGTGGCGCTCCCGCTGACCGCGCTGACCGTGCTGGACGCCTCCGCGTTCCAGATGGGTCTGATCGCCGCGGCGAGCTACGTGGCCTGGCTGGTGATCGGGCTGCCCGCCGGCGTGCTCGTGCAGCGGCTCCCGCTGCGCGGCGCCCAGGTCGGCGCCGACCTCGCCCGGGCGGTGGCCGTGGCGTCCGTTCCGCTGGCCTGGTGGTCCGGCTGGCTGACGGTCGCCCAGCTGGTGGTGGTGGCGCTGGTGGTCAGCTTCGCCAACGTGCTCTTCGACGTCGCCAACGCCACCTTCCTGCCGGCCATCGTCGGCCGGGACCAGCTGCACGCCCGCAACAGCCTCACCTCGGCCACGCACGCCGCCGCGCAGCTCAGCGGCCCCTCGCTGGGCGGCCTCGCGGTGCAGGCCTTCGGGGCGGTGCCCGCCGTGCTGGTCGACGCGGTCAGCTACCTGTTCTCCGCCGTGCTGCTCGGCTCGCTGCCGGCCCGCCGGGTCGACACACCCGACCGGTGGCCGCCGCTGCGCTCGATGATCGGTGAGGGCTGGCGGTACGTCACCCGGCACCCGGTGATGGGTCCGACGATGTGGTCGGCCACCGCGGTCAACTTCGTCTGCGGGGCGCAGCTCGCCGTGTACCCGCTCTATCTGGTCCGCGAGCTGCACGCGCCCGCCGCACTGGTCGGGCTACTGCTCGCCGTCGAGGGGGTCGGCTCGCTGCTCGGAGCGGCGCTGACCCCGTGGTTCACCCGCCGCTGGGGCACCGCCCGCTCCGTGCTGGTCGCCTGCCTGGTCGCCGTCGCCGGCGCGGCCCTGGTGCCGGTGGGCGGCGGCTGGGCGGCGTTCCTGGCCTTCGCCGCCGGCAACGTGGTCTTCGCCGGCGGCGTCGTGGTGCTGAGCGTGACCACCCGGACGTACCGGCAGACCGCCAGCCCGCCGGAGCTGCTCTCCCGGGTGATGGCCACCGTCCGCTTCGTCTCCTGGGGCGCGATCCCGGTCGGCGGGCTCGCCGCCGGGGCGCTCGCGGGCGCGGCCGGTGCCCGGTCCACCCTGTTCGCGTTCGCCGTGGCGAGCGTGCTGGCCCCGTTGGCGCTGCTGCTCTCCCCGGTACGCGGGCTGCGCGACCTGGCCGACCTGCGGGTCGGCGAGCCGGCCGAACGGCAGCGCGTCCCGACCGGCTGAGCCACCGCGCCCGCACCCGGAACGGATGACCGCGGCCGGGAGGCGGGCCGGTCAGTCCGCCCGGACGGCGGCGCTCACCCGGTGCACCCGCTGCGGGTCGGTGAGCACGTCGACGTTGTCCAGGCACTGGTCGACGGCACCGAACGGCGGGCGGGCCCGCAACTCCGGGTCGGTGACGGCGGCCCGCAGCGCGGTGGTGAGCCGGCCCGCGTCCAGCACCAGGAACGGCCGGTCGTGAAACGGCCGGACGGTCGGATCGACCGGCGCGGCCAGCCCGGTCTGGTTGGTCCAGTCCGCCACCGTCTCCAGCGCCCGGACCAGCCCGGCCTGCCGGGCCGGCCAGCCGCCGCCGTCGAGGGCGGCGCCGAGGGCGTCGACCACCGGCGCCGCGCCGGGCAGCGCGGCGAAGGTGCTGCCGAGCCACTTCGCGTACGGGGGCCAGCGCCGGCGCAGCAGCAGCCCGAGCCGCATCAGGTCCCGGGCCAGTCCGGCGGCCACCACCCGACTGCCGAGCTCATCGCCGACCTCGGCGCACCGGCCGGCCAGGTGCTCGGCCTGGCCGACCCGCTGCCAGACGGATGCCAGCACGTACCGCCAGACGTCGTCTGGGTACCAGCCGAGCCGGGCCCGGACGGCGATGAGTTCGCCGCCGAGCCCGTCGTGGAAGACCGCCCCGCCGGTCAGCTCCGCCAGCCGCTGGGTGGGCAGGGCGAGCCAGTCGTCCGCCGCCAACCCGGCGCGCGGGTCGAGGCCGAGCCGATCGCGCAGCCAGTCGCCCAGCTCGACGACGGTCACCCCGTGCCGGTCCCCGTCGGCACGGACCACGCCGAGGCGGAGATCGGGAGCGCCGGCGAACCGGGTCGGCCAGCCGAGGAACTCCGCCGGCAGCGCCGCGTCGAACACCGCCCGCACCGGCTCGACGTCCGCGCCATCGGCGACGAAGAGCTGGACCCGGGGGCCCCAGTCGTGGTCGGTGGAGCGTGGAGTGTCCAGGCCGAGCAGCTCCGAGCCGCCGTCGAGCAGCGCGGCGGCGTACCGCAGGCCGGGTAGCCGGCGGGCGAGCAGCGGCGCGACGACCTCGTCGTGGAACCGGTGGGCCAGCGTCAGCCCGGGTACGAAGGTCACCCGGACAGTGTCCCGCCGCCCGAGAGGTACGTCAGGCGGGTTACCGCGGGCACAACCCGCCTCCCCCACCCCGTCGTACGGCTGTGCCAGGCTGTCGGGGTGGCCCAGCAACCCCCGATCCTGTTGATCGACTCCCCCAGCCTCTACTTCCGCGCCTACTTCGGCATCCCGGAGTCGGCGGCGCGGACCGACGACGGCCAGCCGGTCAACGCCGTCCGCGGCTTCCTCGACATGCTCGCCCAGCTCGTCCGCACCCGCCGGCCGGACCGGATGCTCTGCGCGCTCGACTACGACTGGCGGCCGGCGTGGCGGGTCGAGCTGCTGCCGACGTACAAGGCGCACCGGGTCGCGCCGGAGGGCGGCGAGGTGGTCCCCGACACCCTCTCCCCCCAGGTGCCGATGATCCTCGAGGTGCTCGACGCGCTCGGCATCACCGCGGTCGGCGCGACCGGCTACGAGGCGGACGACGTGCTCGGCACCCTGTCGGTGACCCAACCCGGCCCGGTGGAGGTGGTCTCCGGCGACCGGGACCTGTTCCAGCTGGTCGACGACGCCCGCCAGGTGCGGCTGCTCTACATCGGGCGCGGCGTGTCCAAGCTCGACGACTGCGACGACGCCGCGGTCCGGGCCCGCTACGGGGTCCCCGCCGACCGGTACGCCGACTTCGCCGCCCTGCGCGGCGACCCCAGCGACGGGCTGCCCGGGGTGCCCGGGGTCGGCGAGAAGACGGCCGCCCGGCTGATCGAGCGGTACGGCGGGCTGGACGGGATCCTCGCCGCCCTGGACGACGGCGAGAGCGGCTTCGCCCCCGGGCTGCGCGCCAAGCTGGCCGCCGCGCGCGACTACCTGGCCGTGGCGCCGAAGGTGGTGCGGGTCGCCACCGACGTGCCCCTGCCGGCGCTGCGCACCGCGCTGCCGGCCGCCCCGGCCGACCCGGACCGGCTGCTGGAGCTGGCGCAGCGGTGGAACCTCGCCGGCTCGTGCCGGCGGCTGGTGGACGCCCTCGCCGACCGCGGCTGACCACCCGCCGGGCGGCACCGACGCCACGCCCGGTCGGCGGTGACGGTCAGGCGGCGGCGTGGTAGGCCAGCACGCCCCGGTTGACCGCCGCGATCGCCTGCCGGGCGGTGCCGCGCAGCTCCACCGACGCGCCCCCGGAGTCGGCCAGCTGGCCGAGCAGGTCGACGACCTGCCGGGCCCAGCGGACGAAGTCCCCGGCCGGCATCTCCCCGTCGATCTGGTGGCCGCTGGCCAGCACCTTGGCGAGGGCCTCCCCCCGCGCCCAGCGGTAGATCGGCCAGGCGAAGCCGAGGTCCGGCTCGCGGGTGACGGCCAGCCCCCGGGCGGCCTCGTCGGCCTCGATGTCGCCCCACAGCTTCAACGTCTCGTCGACCGCGTCGCCGACCGCGCCGCGCGGCAGGGAGGCCCGTTCGTCGACGTCCCGGCGGGCCTCGAAGACCACCACGGAGACCGCGGCGGCCAGCTCGGCCGGGGAGAGCCCGTCCCAGACCCCGCGACGCAGGCACTCGGCGACCAGCAGGTCGGCCTCGGTCCAGATCCGGCCCAGCATCCGGCCGGCGTCGGTCACCTCACCGGCGGCGGAGAGGTAACCGCGCGCGGTCAGCAGCGCCACGATCCGGTCGAACGTCCGGGCCAGCGAGCCGGTCCGGCCGGCGACCCGCTGGCGCAGTTCCTCGGTGTCGCGCTCCAGGCGGCGGCGCCGCTCCGCCCAGCGGGCGTGCTCCTCCCGGTCCGGGCAGGCGTGGCAGGGGTGGGCGCGCAGCTCGGCGCGGAGCTGACTGAGCCGGTGGTCCTCGCCGACGGCCTGCCGGGACCGCCCGCCCCGCCGCCCGCCGTGCCGGTCCAGCCCGGTGCCGCTGACCGCCGCGGCCAGGTCGCGCCGGGCCGCCGGGGAGCGGTGGTTGAAGTGCTTGGGCACCCGGATCCGGGTGAGCACCTCGGCGGGGCTGGTGAAGTCGCCGGGGCTGACCCGGCCGGCCCAGCGGTCCTGGGTGAGCACCAGCGGACGCGGCTCGCCGAAGCCGCCGGTGGCCGGGTCGAGCACCACGGCCAGGCCGGCGCGCCGGCCCGACGGCACCCGGATCACGTCACCGACCCGCAGCCGCTCCAGCGAGGCGACGGCCGCCGCCTTGCGCTGGGTCTGCCCCTGCCGGGCGATGGCGCGCTCCCGGTCGGCGATGGCCACCCGCAGCCCGAAGTACTCGTCGAAGTCGCCGTGGTGGCAGGCCGCCTCCGCGCCGTACGCGTCGATGGTCTCGGTGTTGCGCTGCACCTGCCGGGCCAGGCCGACCACCGACCGGTCCGCCTGGAACTGGGCGAAGGAGGACTCCAGCAGCGCCCGGGCCGGCTCCGCGCCGACCGTGCCGACCAGGTTGACCGCCATGTTGTACGACGGCCGGAAGCTGGACCGCAGCGGGTAGGTCCGGGTGGAGGCGAGGCCGGCCACGTGCCGGGGGTCGGTCTCCGGCGACCAGACCACCACCGCGTGCCCCTCCACGTCGATGCCGCGCCGGCCGGCCCGGCCGGTGAGCTGGGTGTACTCCCCCGGGGTGAGGTCGACGTGCGCCTCGCCGTTGAACTTGACCAGGCGCTCCAGCACCACGCAGCGGGCCGGCATGTTGATGCCCAGCGCCAGGGTCTCGGTGGCGAAGACCGCCTTGACCAGGCCGCGGACGAACAGCTCCTCGACGACCTCCTTGAACGCCGGCAGCATGCCGGCGTGGTGGGAGGCGAGGCCGCGCTCCAGCCCGTCGAGCCACTCCCAGTAGCCGAGCACGGAGAGGTCCTCGCCGGGGATGGCGGTGATCCGGGCCTCGACCACCCGGCGGATCTCGGCGCGCTCCTCGGGTGAGGTCAGCCGCAGCCCGGCGGCGAGGCACTGCTGCACGGCCGCGTCGCAGCCGGCCCGGCTGAAGATGAACAGGATCGCCGGGAGCAGGCCCTCCCGGTCGAGCCGGTCGACGATGTCCGGGCGCATCGGGCCGCGCCAGCGCGGGCCGCGCCGGCCGCCGCCGGGGCCGGCACTGCGCCCCTCCCCCAGCTCCAGCCGGCGCATCGTGTCCCGGGTGTAGCGCAGCAGTTCCGGGTGCACGTCGTGCTTGCGCGCGGCGTCGGCGTCGTGGAACAGGTCGAACATCCGTTTGCCGACCAGCATGTGCTGCCACAGCGGCACCGGCCGGTGCTCGCTGACCACCACCGCGGTCTCGCCGCGGACGGTGACCAGCCAGTCGGCGAACTCCTCGGCGTTGGAGACGGTGGCGGAGAGCGAGACCAGGGTGACCGAGGCGGGCAGGTGGATGATCACCTCTTCCCAGACCCCGCCGCGGAACCGGTCGGCGAGGTAGTGCACCTCGTCCATCACCACGTACGCCAGGCCCTTGAGGGTGGCCGAGCCGGCGTAGAGCATGTTGCGCAGCACCTCGGTGGTCATCACCACCACCGGCGCGTCGCCGTTGATCGCGTTGTCGCCGGTGAGCAGGCCGACCTGCTCGGCGCCGTAGCGGTCGACCAGGTCGTGGTACTTCTGGTTGGACAGCGCCTTGATCGGCGTGGTGTAGAAGCACTTGCGCCGGGTGGTCGCCCCCTCGCCGCCGTCGGCATCCGCCGCCGCGCCGGGGCCGCCCCGCAGGGCGAGGTGTACGGCGAACTCGCCGACCACCGTCTTGCCGGCGCCGGTGGGGGCGCAGACCAGCACGCCGCTGCCGCGCTCCAGCGCCTCGCACGCCTCCCGCTGGAAGTCGTCGAGGTCGAACCCCAGATCGCGGGCGAACTCGTCCAGGGCCGGGAAGGCGGAGGCCTGCGCGGCCCGGCGGCGCGCCGCGGCGTACCGCTCGGCGGGACTCGACATGTGGTCAAGATTAATCGGTGCCGCCGACGACCACCGGTCAAGGCCGTCCGGCAGGCCGGTCGGAGCGGGTCGGTAGGGTGCACGACGTGCCGGACCATGCCGAACCGCCCATCGCCTCGAGCGGCGCCGACGACGCCGACCGCCCGAGCCCGTCCCGCCGGCCGGTGGCGGCGGTGCTCCTCGACTTCCACGGCACCCTCGCCCAGGTGGAGGACCCCCTGGACTGGGTGTTGGCCGCCGCCGGGTCCTGCGGGGCGGAGCTGGACCGGGCGCGGGCCACGTCGCTGGCTGACCGGCTGCTCACCGCCGGCCGGGCGGGCGGCCCGCTGCCCGCCCGGGTGCCGCCCCGGCTGGCCGAGCTGTGGGCCGACCGTGACCTCTACCCGCACGCCCACCGGGCTGCCTTCACCGGGCTGGCGGAGACCGTCGACGCGGGCATCGAGGGCTTCGCCGACGCGCTCTACGACCGGCTGCTGGTGCCCGAGGGCTGGGTGCCGTACCCGGACACCGAGGCGGTGCTGAAGGCGCTGCGGCAGGGCGGCGTGAAGATCGGCGTGGTCAGCAACATCGGCTTCGACATCCGGCCCCTCTTCGCCGCCTGGGGGCTGGACGGGCTGGTCGACGCGTACGCGCTGTCCTACGAGGTCGGGCGCTGCAAGCCGGACCCGGGGATCTTCCTGCGGGCGTGCGGGATGCTCGGGGTGGACCCGGAGCAGACGCTGATGGTGGGCGACACGCCGGCCGACGCGGGCGCGGTACGGGCCGGCTGCGCGGTGCTGGTGCTGCCCTGCGCCGACGCCGGCCGCCCCAACGGGCTCGGCGGGGTGCTCGACCTCGCGCTGCGCGGCTGACCGGTCCGGCTCAGGCGGCGCCCCCGTTCGCGTAGACGGTCTGGCCGTTCACCCAGCGGCCGGGGCCGGCCAGGAACGCGACCACCTCGGCCAGGTCCTCGGGCGTGCCCAGCCGCTCCATCGGGTTCGCCTTCGCCGTCCGCTCGATGGTGGCGGCGTCCTTGCCGTTGAGGAAGAGCTCGGTGCTGGTCGGTCCCGGCGCGACGGTGTTCACCGTGATGTCCCGGCCGCGCAGCTCGCGGGCGAGGACCAGGGCGATCGCCTCCACGGCGGCCTTGGACGCCACGTACCCGGCGTAGGTGGGCGCCTTGAGGCGGGTGACCGAGGTGGAGACGTTGACGATCGCCCCGCCGGCGCGTACCCGCCGGGCGGCCTGCTGGTTGACCACGAAGGTGCCCCGCACGTTGGTGCGGTGCATCCGCTCCAGCTCGGCGAGGTCCAGTTCGGCCACCGGGGCGAGGACCATGACCCCGGCACAGTTGACCACCACGTCGACGCCGCCGTACTCGTGCTCGGCGCGGTCGAAGAGGCGCTGGACGTCGGCTTCCTCGGCCACGTCGCCGCGGACCGCCACGGCCCGGCCGCCGGCCGCCCGGATCGCCTCGACGGTCTGCTCGGCCGCCGCCTCGTTGCCGGCGTAGCCGATCACCACGGCCTGTCCGGCGCGGGCCAGCCGCTGGGCCACCGCCCGCCCGATGCCCCGCGAGCCACCGGTGACGATCGCGACCCTGAGCTGCTCGTTCATGTCCTACCTCCGGCCTGGTATCGGTGATAACGCAAGCACGATATCCGAGATAACGGAACGCCGCTAACATGACCTGCATAACACGGCTATCGTGGCCAGGGTGGAGAACTCGTCCCGCGACCGCATCGTCCGCGCCGCCGCGAGGCTGCTGGCCGAGGGCGGCCGGGAGGCGGTGACCACCCGCGCCGTCAGCCGGGCGGCCGGGGTGCAGGCGCCGACCATCTACCGGCAGTTCGGCGACATGCGGGGCCTGCTCGACGCCGCCGCCAGCTACGGCTTCGCGACCTACCTGCACGCCCAGTCGAACCGCGAGCCGGCCGCCGACCCGGTGGACGACCTGCGACACGGCTGGGACCTGCACGTCGAGTTCGGGCTCGCCAACCCCGCCTTCTACACCCTCATGTACGGCGACCCCCGCCCCGGTCTGCTGCCCACCGCCGCGCGGGTGGCCGGCGACATCGTCCGCCAGCTCGTCATCCGGGTGGCCGAGGTGGGCCGGCTGCGCGTCACCGTCGAGCGGGCCGCCGGCATGCTCCACGCCGCCGCCCGGGGAGTCACCCTCAGCCTCATCGAGACCCCGCCGGCGGACCGCGACGCCACCCTCGCCGTCGCCACCCGGGAAGCCGTCCTCGCCGCCGTCTGCACGGACGGCACCGAGGGTCACGCCACCGCCGGCGCGGTCCGGCACGCGGTCGCCCTGCGGACCGCCCTGCCGACGCTCGGCACCGAGCTCAGCCCGGCCGAGCGGGCCCTGCTCGGCGAGTGGCTGGACCGGCTGGCCGGCGCCCGGCCCGCCTGACCACCCGCGGTGCCCGGCGCGGACCCGCCCGACGACCCGCGGTCCCGCCGCCGGCGCCGCTGGTGGGAACGGATAGCGTCAGGGACGTGCCGGCCGACCGCTCCTTTCGCCCACGCCCGCCGGGCCGCCTCTCGACCAGCCGGACGGGCGCGGTCGGGCTGGTGCTCGGCGGGGCGCTGTCGGTGCAGTTCGGCTCGGCGGTCGCCGCGCTGATCTTCCCGCGTACCGGGGTGGCCGGGGCGGTGACCCTGCGCCTGGCCATCGGCGCGGTGCTGATGCTGGCGGTGTGCCGGCCGCGGCTGCGCGGCCACGGCCGGGCCGACTGGGCCGCCGTGGTCGCCTTCGGGCTGGCCCTGGCCGGCATGAACTCGATCTTCTACCAGGCCATCGAGCGGATCCCGCTCGGGCCGGCGGTCACCCTGGAGGTGCTCGGGCCGCTGGCGCTGTCGGTGGTCACCGCCCGGCGGCTCGCCGCCTGGTGCTGGGCCGCGCTGGCCCTGGCCGGGGTGGCCCTGCTCGGCCAGGGCGGATTCGACCGGCTCGACCCGCTCGGGGCCGGGCTGGCGCTCGGCGCGGGTGCGCTGTGGGCGGCGTACATCATCTGCTCCGCCCGGGTCGGTGGGCGCTTCCCGCGCGCCGACGGGCTCGCCCTGGCGCTGGGCGTGGCCGCCCTGGTCACCCTGCCGTTCGGGCTGGTCGGGGCCGGCGGGCGGCTCTGGCACCCGGCGGTGCTGGGGCTCGGCGCCGGCCTGGCCCTGCTCGCCTCGGTGCTGCCGTACACCCTGGAGCTGCTGGCGCTGCGGCGGCTGCCCACCGCGACCTTCGCGGTGCTGATGAGCCTCGGCCCGGCGATCGCCGCGCTGGCCGGCTGGTCCGTGCTCGGCCAGGCGCTGCACCCGGTGGAGGTGCTGGCCATCGGCCTGGTGATCGCGGCGAGCATCGGCGCGGTCCGGGCCGGCGCGCCCGCCCCGGCGCCGTCCGACACCCCGCCCGACCCGGACGGGGAGATCGCGCTCAGCGCAGCAGCCGCAGCGCCGCTGGCACGGCGCTGATCCGCACCGGCAGTTCCAGCGCCCGCTCCCCGTCGACGTAGGTGGTGATGCCCGCCGCGTCCACCTCGACAGTGCGGGCCCGGAACGTGCGCACCAACGGGTGGGTGACGTGGGTGCCCTGGTAGATGTGGGGCTTGACCCGCATCAGGGTGAGCCGGTCGAACCGGCCGCCGACCACCACGTCCAGCAGCCCGTCGGTCGGGTCGGCGTCCGGGCAGATCCGCATGCCGCCGCCGTAACTGGCCGCGTTGCCGACCGCCACCAGCACCGCATCCAACTCGTGCGTCACCCCGTCGAGGGTCAGCCGGTAGCGGCGCGGCCGCAGCCGGGCCAGCTCCACCAGGATCGCCAGGTCGTACCGGCGGGGACCGCGCGGCCAGCGCATCCGGTTGGCCCGCTCGTTGACGATCGCGTCGAACCCGGCCGCCAGCACCGCCCCGTACCAGCGGTCGGCGCCGTCGACGCCGGCCATCCGGGCCAGGTCGACCGGGCGGCTCCGGCCCGCGCGCAACGCGCCGGCGATCACCTCGACGGCGTCGAGCGGGTCGGCCGGGAACCCGGTGTCGACCGCGAAGTCGTTGCCCGTACCGGCCGGGACCGGGCCGAACGGGACCGCCGTGCCGGCGACCGCCTGCACCGCCCGGTGCACCGTGCCGTCCCCGCCCACCGCGACGAGCGCGCCGGCACCCTCGGCGACCGCCGCGTGGCAGGCTGCCTCGGCCTCCGCCGGGCCGGTCGCCTCCAGCAGCCGGACCGGGCGGCCCGCGTCAGCCAGCCGGTCCAGCACGCGGGGCAGCAGGCCACGATGCCGGCCCCGCCCGGCGGTCGGGTTGGCGAGCACGGCGACGGGGCCGGCCGGGACATGATCGTGCGCGGTCACGGCGAGCACCGTACGGCACGGGCCGCCCCGCTCACCAGATGGTGCGGACCCCCGAACCGGCGCCCGGCGAGCCGCCCCGGGTCACTTGGCCCGGCGGGTCGACCGGGCCACGATCCCGTCGTACTCGGGGTGCTTCTCCAGCCACCCGCTGAGGAAGGGGCAGATCGGCACCACCGTGCGCCCCCGCTCCCGGGCGTCGTCCATCACCGCGCGGGCGAGGGTCGATCCGACACCCTGGCCCTCGAACGCCGGGTCGACCTCGGTGTGCGTGTAGGCGATGATCGTGCCGGTCAGCTGGTAGGTGACGAACCCGGCCGTCGTCCCGCTCTCGTCCCGTGCCTCGAACCGCTCCCGCTCCGGCACGTCTGTCACCGTCAACCGCATACCGCCATCCAATCACGGACCGGGCCGGGCCCGACGACGGCGGGCACCGAACGTGACGAGCACCGCCGGCACCCGGGCCGGCCCGGTACCGCTCACCGTCCGTCCCGGGCGGCACGGTCCAGTCCGCTGCCGATCACGTCGATGCGGCCCCAGCGGCCGGGGACGTCGAGCAGTTCCACCCGGCCGAACCGGGCCGGCACCCGGGGAGCCATCAGCAGGTGCCGCCCGGCCGGCTCCAACCCGAGCACGGCCCGCAACAGCAGGAACGGCGCGCCGGTCGCCATCGCCTGCGGGCTGTTGGCGGTCGGGCAGCGCACCGGGTAGTCGGTCAGGTCGCGGTCGTAGCCGGCGAACGAGCCCGGCAGCCGGCCCCGGAAGTGCCCGGCCACGGCGATGATCCCCTCGGCGATCCGGCCGGCCTCCTCGGTGAAGCCGTACCGGCGCAGACCCCAGGCGATCAGCGCGTTGTCGAACGGCCACACGGCGCCCAGGTGGTGGCTGAGCGGGTTGTACCGGGCCTGCCCGGTGGCCAGCGTGCGCACCCCCCAACCGGAGAAGAGCTCCGGGCCCATCAGGTGGGCGGCCACCCGGGCCGCCCGCGACTGCGGCACGATGCCGCTCCACAGCAGGTGCCCCATGTTCGACGCGAGCGCGTCGACCTGCTCGCCGGCGCCGTCCAGGGCCAGCGCGTAGTGGCCCCGGTCGGCCATCCAGAAGTCCCGGTTGAACCGGTCGCGCAACGCCGCGGCCTGCCGCTCGAGTTCGTCGGCGTAGCCGGGATCGTGCCAGAACTCCCGGGCCAGCCGGGCCCCGCGCAGCTTCGCGTCGTACGCGTATCCCTGCAACTCGCAGGTCGCCACCGGGGGCTCGGCCAGCCGGCCGTCGGCGTGGCAGATCGCATCCGGCGAGTCCTTCCAGCCCTGGTTGTCGCACCCGGTCCGCTCGTTGCGCCGCCGGTACCGCAGGTAGCCGTCGCCGAGCAGGTCGCCGTACTCGTCGATCCAGCGCAGCGCGGCGCGCGCCTCGTCCTCGAAATCGCGGACCAGGTCCGCGTCGCCGGTCCACCGCTCGTACTCGTCGAGCAGGATCACGTACAGCGGGGTGGTGTCGGCGCTGCCGAAGTACGGGGACTCCGGGTGCTCCTCGAAGGCCACCGTCTCGCCGTAGCGGAACTCGCGCAGAATCTTGCCGGGCTCCTCGTCGCGGAAGTCGTCGCGCACGGCGCCCTGGTCGATGCCGAGCATCCGCAGCGTCGCGGCGGCCAGTTCCGGCGCCACCGACAGCGCCTCGAAGCTGGTCACGATGCTGTCCCGGCCGGTGATGGTGGCCGCCCAGGGCAGCCCGGCGGCGGGGATGACCTGGTCCGGCAGGGTCAGCGGCGAGTAGCGCAGCGCCGCGAGGTCCACCAGGCTGCGCCGGTAGGTGCTGGCCGCCGCGTCCCAGTCGCAGCTCAGCGTGGGCGCCCGGGCCAGCCACGCGTGCAGGTCCTCCTGCCGCTGCGCGGTGGTGCGGCGGGGCGGCCGGTCCAGCAGGTCCCGCACGTCCCGGCCGTCCGGGCCGAGCACCAGCGCCTCCACCCGCAGGTTCGTGGTCCAGGTCTCCTTCGGCCCCAGCCGCAGGGCGTACGTGAGGCCCTGCTCGTCGACCCCGACCGGCTCGCTGCTGGACACCAGCGTCTCGCGCCGGAACCGCTCGCGCAGGTAGCCGAGCCGCAGCCGGCCGTCCTCGACCTGCCGGTAGAACCGGCCCGCCGGGACGCGCTCGTGCCCGACCGACAGCAGCGGGGCGAAGTCGCTGGCCACGTCGAGCCGGACGGTGAAATCCACCGGCTCGTGGTGATGGTTGATCACGGTGAGCCGCTCCACGAAGGCGCCGCCGGTGATCGTGCGCTCCCGGATCACCGAGGACTTGGCGTCCACGTAGTGCGTCGGCCGCCCCGGTACCAGGAAGAAGCGGAGCATGACGTGGTCCCGCTCGGCGATGGAGAGCGGGTGCAGCGCTTCGCCGTTGAGGCTGAGCCGCCACCGGGACAGGAAGCGGGTGTCGAAGTCGAAGAAGCCGCACGGGTTGGCGACGGTCGCCTCGAGGTCACCGTTGTCCGCGCTGAGCACGAAGATGTTGCCGTCCAGCACCCGGACCAGGTTGTCCTTCATTCCGCTGCCCCGGTCGCGTCACCGGCCCGCCCCGGTAGCCGGGCGCCCGGTCGCCCGGCTACCGCCGGCGGCGGGAAGAGCCGCGCCAGCAACACCACGAAGCGGAACCGGCCCTCCGCGGTGAAGTCGTTGCGCATCCAGGCGGTGAGGGGCCGGGCCTCGCCGCGCGCCATCCGGTCGAAGACGTCGCGGTCGCTGCGGATCACCGTGTCGGCCGGCTGCTCCTGCCGGCTCACCGCGATCCGGCCGTCGGCGATCGTCAGGTGCCAGTGCTCGACCGCGTCGCCCCCGGTCAGCTCGAAGCGGATCGTGCCGGCCGTGCGGCGGTGCAGCCGTCCCGGGGCCTGCCCGGCGAGCGACGTGAAGAACGCCTCGATCGGATCAGACACCGCACCCGCCTCTCGAGCAGGGACGTCACCCTGCCGGCCCGGGTGATCAGCCGGAAATGCCCGGGTCCGACGCCGCCTCAGCCTATCGCCGGGCCCCCGAAGCGCAGGCCTGATCGAGGGAACTGCGGGGCCGGTGCGGCCGCCCGGGCGCGGGCGGGCAGGATGTCGGGATGCGCCTGGTCTCCCTGCTCCCCTCCGCCACCGAGATCGTCTACGCCCTCGGCCTCGGCGAGCACCTGGTCGGGGTCACCTTCGAGTGCGAGGTGCCGGCCGAGCACCGGTCCGGCGTCACCGTGGTGGTCGGCGGCCGGGACACCCGGGGCATGAGCCCGGGCGAGATCGACGCGTACGTCCGGAGCCAGGTGGCCGCCGGCGCGGACCTGTACACACTGCACGCCGGCGCGCTGGCCGGGCTGGACCCCGACCTGATCCTCACCCAGGACCTGTGCCGGGTCTGCGCCCTGCCGTCCGGGCAGGTCGAGGACGCCGTGGCGCATCTGGGCTGCCGGGCCGACGTGCTCTCGCTCGACCCGCACACCCTGGACGACGTGCTGCGCAGCATTCTCGACGTCGGCGCGGCGGCCCGCGTACCCGATCGGGCCGAGGCCCTGGTGGACGGCCTGCGGGCCCGGCTCGCCGCGGTACACGCGGCGGTGGCTGGGCGGCCGCGGCCGCGGGTCGCGGTCGTCGAGTGGATCGACCCGCCGTTCGGCGGTGGTCACTGGATCCCGGACCTGGTGCGGGCCGCCGGTGGCGCGCCGGTGGCCGCCCATCCCGGGGCCCGGTCCACGCCGACCACCTGGGCGGCCCTGGCCGCCGCCGGGCCGGAGGTGGTGCTGGTGACCCCGTGCGGCTTCCGGCTGGACGGGGCCGCCGGGCAGGCCGCGTCGGTGGCCCCGCACCTCCCCGGCGCGCAGGTCTGGGCCATGGACGCCGACGCCCTGATCGTGCGGGCCGGCCCGCGCCTGGTCGACGGCGTCGAGGCGATCGCGGCCGTCCTGCACCCGGACGCGGTGCCGGCCCCGCCGCCGGGCAGCGTCCTCCGGATCGCCTGAGCCCGGCCCGGTCACCCGGGCCGCGCCCGACCTGCCGATCAGGCCCGCCCGGCTGCCCAGGCCCGGCGGGCCGGCTCCCGGCCGGGCCGGCGGGCGCACCGGCTGAAGACGGAAGACGCCGCCCCCGAGAGCGGGAGCGGCGTTCCGTGCCGGTACGGCCCGGACCCGGTCAGGTCATGTCATGTCGTCGTAGCGGCGTTCGATCGGTGCCGGAGCGGTGATCGGCTGCGGCGCACCGACCGGCGCGGTCGCCTCGACCCGCCCGGCGGCCTCGACCGGCTCGACGGAGAGGTCCAGCGGCGACACCTCGTCGTCCGCGACGCCCGTGTACATCTCCCGGCCCCGGCCGCGCCGCTTGTCGTTGAGGAAGGCCACTCCGACGGCGACGAAATAGAGCAGGGAGAGCGCGCTGGCGAGCAGCGTCATGCCGAACGGACCCGGGTCGGGTGTGGCGATCGCCGCGAACGCGAAGGATATGAAGATCACCGCACGCCACCAGCTGAGCAGCCGCCGCGCGCTGGCCACCCCGGTGAAGTTGAGCATGAGCAGGATCAGCGGGAACTCGAACGCGACCCCGAACAGCAGGATCATGTTCGTCACGAAGGCGATGTAGGCGCTGACCTCGAACTGGTTGGACAGGCCACCGACACCGGCCTCCATGAGGAACCCGAGGCCCTTGTCGACCACGAAGTAGGCCAGCACCCCGCCGGCCGCGAACAGCGGCGCGGCGATCGCCACGAAGACGTACGCCCACTTGCGCTCGTGCCGGTGCAGGCCCGGTGCGATGAACGCCCAGAGCTGGTAGAGCCAGACCGGCCCGCCGATGATCAGGCCGAGCCAGAGCGCCAGCTTCACCGTCAGCAGGAAACCCGTCGTCGGCGCCAGCGCCAGCAGGTCCTGACACTTCCCCTCGGCGTTCGTGGTGTCGGGCAGCCGGCAGTACGGCCGCTTGAGCAGCATGAAGACCGGTTCGGCCAGCCAGAAACCGGCGATCAGACCGACGACGATGCCCAGCGACGCCCGGAACAGTCGGTTGCGCAGCTCACGGATGTGCTCCATGAGCGTCATCGAGCCATCGGCGGCCCGTTCGAAGGTGCTCGGGCCGCGCTTCTTCAACCCGAAGGCCACGGTGGTGAGGCCCTCTCGGATCAGTTTTCGCGGATGCGCTGCACCGGGTCGACCGGCTGGGCGTACTGCTGCTGCGGCGGCTGCTGCACGTACTGCTGCTGCGGGGCGGCCTGCGGCGGGAGCGGCTGGTAGCCGGCCTGCGCGTCGGCCTTCTCGGCCAGGTCACCGTCCTCGTGCAGGCTCTTGGTCTCGGCCTTGATGATCCGCAGCGAGCGGCCCAGCGAACGGGCCGCGTCGGGGAGCCGCTTCGCGCCGAAGAGCAGGATCAGCACGACCACGAGTACGGCGATGTGCCACGGCTTGAGGGCACCCATGGGAAAGCTCCAGTCGCTCAGGTGTGGTGAGGGATGGTCGCAGCCCATCGTACGTGCGTCGACGAGGCTTGCCACCCCCGCCGGGTCCCTCGGTGCGGGACCGGCCGGTGAAGTCTCGACCAACTCGCAGCGTCCCGTCAACCACCCGCGGCGGCGCGATCGTGCGCGAAGCCCCGCGGAACGCGCAGCTACCGAGCAGGGAACCGACCGTTGTCGATCACTTTCCGCGCTTTGCCTTGATCAGCGCCGTGCGCTGCTGCGCCTCGGCCGCGCGCTCCTGCAACGCCACCGCCCGCTCCTGGAGCGCCTCGGCCGCGGACTGCAGCGCCGTCGCGCCGGCCTGCTGGCGTTGCAGGGCCAGCGCCGCCCGGCGCAGCCGGGGCAGCCGGGCCAGCACCGGCCGGACGGCCAGGGCCAGCACCACGAGTGCGAACAGCACGACGCCGAGCACGATCCAGGTCACCACGGCGGTCACCCTACTCCCGGACGCCGGCCGCCGCCGGGTCGGCGCGGCCCGGCGTGGCGTACGCGTCGAGCGCCGCCACCGCCTGGGCGCGGACCTGCTCGGCCAGTTCCGCCGGGGCCAGCACCGTCACGTCCGCGCCCAGCCCCAGCACGAACCGCCGGGCCCAGCCCAGGTCGGTGACCCGCAGCGACACCAGCCACTGCTCGCCGTCGGCCTCGACCCGCTCGCACGGGTAGTACTCGGTGATCCACCGCTCGCCCCGGCCGATCCGCAGGGTGATCAGCGGCAGGTCGGGCGAGGGGCGGAACACCCCGTCGCTGAGGTCGTGCGGGCGGGCCTGCGGCGGCACCACGGCGGCCTCCGGCAGCTCGCGGATCGCGTCGATCCGGTCCGCCCGGAACAGCCGCACCGCCTCGGCCCGGCGGCACCACGCCTCCACGTACGCCCGGCCGCCGACCATCAGCATCCGCAGCGGGTCGATGGTCCGCTCGGTGGTCTCGTCCCGGGCCGCCGTGTAATAGGTGATCCGCAGCGCCCGGCCCCGCTCCACGGCGGCGCGCAGCTCGCGCGCCCGGGCGGTGTCGCCGGGCAGCCGCACCTCCACCGGGGCGCCAGCCAGGTCACCGGCCGCGTCCTCGATCTTGGCCAGGGCCCGTTCGACGGCCTCCCGGTTGGCCACCCCGGGGGTCTCGGCGAGCATCCGCAGCGCCACCACCAGCGCGAGCGCCTCGTCCGGGGTGAGCCGCAGCGGCCGGTCGATGCCCGCGTCGTAGGTGATGGTGACCCGGTCGCCGTCGAACGCCATGTCGATCAGGTCACCCGGACCGTAGCCGGGCAGCCCACACACCCAGAGCAGCTCCAGGTCCTCCCGCAACTGCTTCTCGGTCACCCCGAGGTCGGACGCCGCCTCGGCGATCTCGATGCCGGGGCGGGCCAGCAGGTAGGGCACCAGGTTGAGCAGCCGGGCCAGCCGGTCCGCCGAGGTGCGACCGGCCCGCGCCGCCGGGCGGGTCACCGGGATCCCCCGGCCACCGCCAGCTCGTCGTGCCGGGCGGCGATCTCCTTCAGCCGCTGGATGACCGCCTCGCGCACCTCCGGCGGGTCCAGCACCCGCACGTCCGGGCCGTACCCGGTCAGCTGGCCGGCCAGGAAGTCCGCCTCCGCGTACGGCAGGACGAGCCGGTCGCCGTCGGGCCCGGCGGTGGACTCCACCGCCCAGCGGCGCAACCCGGCGGCCCGGCCGGGCGCCACCAGCACGGTGGCCCGCCCGGTCCGCTCCGCCGGCCCGGACCAGCGGGCCACGTGACTGATCAGGTCCACGCCGGTGGGCGGCTGGTACGCGCCGGGTTCGCCGGTGGCGCGCACCACGCCCACCACCCGGGAGAGCCGGAAGCAGCGGGTGGCCGCCCGGTCCAGGTCGTGGCCGACCACGTACCACCGGCCGCGCCAGCAGACCACGCCCCAGGGCTGCAGCCGGCGGCGCGTCGGGGCGTCCCGGTCGGGTACCCGGTAGTCGAAGGTGACCTCCCGGCGATCCCGGGCGGCGGCGGTCAGCGGGGCGAACGCCGGGTCGACCGTCACCATCGGCTCCAGGCCGAGGGTGGCCTGCGGGTCCACCGCGATGCCGGCGGCGCGCAGCTTGGCCAGCCCGGACGACGCGGCGGCGGCCAGCCCGGCGTGCTGCCAGAGCCGGGCGGCGATGCCCACGGCGGCCGCCTCGTCCGGCTCCAGCGGGATGTCCGGCAGCGCGTACTCCCGGTGGGCGATCCGGTAGCCGGGCTCGGCGTCGAAGACGCTGGCCGTCCCGGTCTCCAGCGGCACCCCCAGCTCCCGCAGCTCCGCCTTGTCCCGCTCGAACTTGCGCTGGAACGCCTCGTGGTCCTTGGCGTCGTCCGGATCGTGCTCGTAGCCGGGCACGGTCGCGGCGATCTGCGCGGCGGTCAGGAACCGTCGCGTGGAGAGCAGACAGATCACCAGGTTGACCAGGCGTTCGGTACGGGTCCGCGACACGTGGAGAACGCTAGCAGCCCGCACGCCGCGAGCGCGCACCCGCGCGGGCGCGGCGCGCGGGCGCGCGCTCCCGGTCACCCCGCCCGGCGGCCCGGCCCGCCCGCCGGGCGGGCCGGCGGGAGCCGCCATAGGGTGAAGCGCATGTCGGAGACGGAGGTCAGGAGCGAGAGCGTCGGCACGGTCGTGGTGGCCGGCGCGGCGAACCTCGCCATCGCGGTCGCCAAGCTGGTCGCCGGCCTGATCTCCGGCTCCGCGGCGATGCTCAGCGAGGCCGCCCACTCGGTCGCCGACACCACCACCGAGGTGCTGCTCTACCTGGCGCTGCGCCGGGGCGCCCGCCCCGCCGACCGGCGGCACCCGTTCGGGTACGGCAAGGAGAGCTACGTCTGGGCGTTCCTCGCCGCGCTGTTCACCTTCGTGGTCGGGGCCGGCTTCGCCATCACCCACGGCGTGACCACCATCCTGGTGCACGAGCACACCGGCAACTACCTGGCCTCGTACATCGTGCTGGCGCTCTCCTTCGTCATCGAGTCGATCTCGCTGGCCCGGGCGGTACGGCAGATCCGCCGCGCGTCCCGCCGGTGGCGCGCCAGCCCGCACCGCTACCTGCGGCTGACCGCCGACACCACGGTCAAGGCGGTCTTCCTGGAGGACAGCGCCGCGCTGATCGGTCTGCTGCTCGCCGCCGCCGGCCTGGCCCTCTCCCACCTCACCGGCGAGGAACTCTACGACGGCCTCGCCTCGATCCTGATCGGCGTGCTGCTGCTGGTGGTCGCCGGCATCCTGGCCCGCAGCAACATCTCGCTGCTGGTCGGCCGGGCGGTCTCCGACCGGGTGCACCGGCGGATCGAGCGCGAGCTGTCCGCCCTGCCGCACGTCGACCGGGTGGACACCCTGATGACCATGTTCCTCGGTCCGGCGGACATCCTGGTCGCCGCCAAGGTCGACTTCGACGACGAGGCCAGCGGCGCCGACATCGAGGCCGCCGCCGACCAGGCCGAACGCCGGCTCACCGAGCGGTTCCCGGAGATCGGGTACGTCTTCCTCGACCCCACCCGGTCGCGGCCCGGCGCGGCCCGGCGCGGGACCCGGCTGGTCCAGGAGGACGACGGCCGCTCGGACGGCCCCGGCGGCGTCCCCGGCCCGCCCTGACCGGCGGCCCTCGACGACCCGGCCGTGCCCCGACCCGGCCGTGCCCCGACCCGGCCGTGCCCCCGACCCGACCCCGTGCCCTGACCCGGCCGCGCCTCGACCCGGCCGCGCCCCGACCCGGCGCGGGCCGATAGCGTGCCGGGCATGGTGCGATGGCGGTCCGGCACGGTCACGGCGGTGCGGCGGCGATGGGCCGGCGCGGTGGAACTCGACGTCGACCTGCCCGACGGCACCCGGATGCGCGCCCTGGCCTACCCGGCGCTGGTCGGCGACCCGCAGCCCGGCGACCGGGTGCTGCTCAACGCCGGCGCCCTGCTGATGGGGCTCGGCACCGGCGGGTACGCCCTGGTCGTCGCCCTGCCCGACCGGCTCCCCGCCGACCCGCCGCAGCCCGCCGACACCCGGGCCGCCGGCCACCTGGTCAAGGCCCGCTACACGCCGCTGCAGCCGATCCTGCTCGGGGTGGACGAGGAGGCCAGCCCGCACCACGCGCTGCTCGCCGCCGCGGAGAGCCTGGACGGGTTGCCGGTGGTCACCGCCGACCTGCACTCCGCGCTGCCGGCGATCCTCGCCGGCGTGCACGCCGACGCCCCCGACGCCCGGGTGGCCTACCTGCTCACCGACGGTGGGGCGCTGCCCGCCTGGTTCTCCCGCACCCTGGCCGGGCTCGCCGACCGGCTCGCCGGCACGGTCAGCGTCGGCCAGGCCTTCGGCGGCGACCTGGAGGCGAGCACCCTGCACAGCGGCCTGCTCGCCGCCCGGCACGTGCTGCGCGCCGACATCGCGATCGTCGCCCAGGGCCCGGGCAACCTCGGCACCGGCACCCGCTGGGGCTTCTCCGGGGTGGCCGTCGGCGAGGCGGTCAACGCCGTCGCCGCGCTGGGCGGGCGCCCGGTCGGCTCGCTGCGCCTCTCCGCCGCCGACCCCCGCCCCCGGCACCGCGGCGTCTCCCACCACAGCCTCACCGCGTACGGGCGGGTGGCCCTGGCCCCGGCGGACCTGGTGGTCCCCGACAACCTCGACCCGGCGCTGGCCGAAGAGGTCGCGGCGGCGCTGGCCCCGCTGGCCGGCCGGCACCGGATCGTCACGGTGCCCACCGACGGCCTCGACGCGGCGCTGCGGGCCAGCCCGGTCGGGCTGTCCACGATGGGCCGCGGCCTGGACGCCGACCACGCCTACTTCCTGGCCGCGGCCGCCGCCGGCCGGCACGCCGCCGCGCTCACCCGCTGACCGCGGCTCAGCCTGGATCCACCGGTACTCGGCTTCGGTGTCGGGCGTGTCGAGTGAATGAGGGTGCTCCTGAGCAGGAGGATCACGGTTTCCACACCAATTGATTCGCCTGGTCGAAGGAGCACCCTCGTGGT